>JAWCEH010000180.1:0-6232 GCA_038859955.1 Bathyarchaeia archaeon
GGGGACCGGACATAACGCTTATAGCTGGTGGAGGGGCTGTGGCAGCGATAGCAGCCATAGTAGCAGTAATGATAATCAAAAGAAGAAAATAAGAAAACACTTAAATACAGTGTCCAGTGTTTTCAATTATGCTTGCTGAGGTGTTTTAATGAAGGGACCGAGATTAACTGACGAAGAATTCTTTCGAATTCTTGACTATAATTATCCTGGACTGCAGAGAGTTTTAGATGCTTTTGAAAAGGGAGATATAAATCTGGCGAAACATGAATTTGTCAAGCATATTAAGAGCCGAGATAAGCCTAAATTCTTCTTTGATTGGAGAGATCGATTTAAGCCTGAAGCATCTTCGTCTGTTAGAGTAAATCTTGAGGAAGCTAACAGAATACTTAATAGGGAGCTCACTAGCGTAGGAGTGTCTTACAAGTTTGGAGAAGATATCGATTGGGAGCTAAATCCAATAGATTATATGGAGTGGCCATGGCAGCTGAACAGGCACTATTTTTGGAGAACGCTTGGAGATGCTTACTGGGTAACAGGAGATGAAAGATACGCAAAGGAATTTATCTTTCAAATGAGATCTTGGGTTTCAAAAGCTCTTGTACCCCTATATGATGATGGAAATAGATCGAAGTGTTGGAGAACAATCGAAGCAGGGATTAGGGCCGGACAAACATGGCCTTGGGCTTTCTTCCGCTTTCTCTCATCTCCGTCATTTACAGATGACGATATAGTAACTATGATAAAATCCTTTGTTGAGCACGCACGCCATCTCCTAAGATGGCCTACAAGCGGAAACTGGCTTACAATGGAGGCAAACGGTCTACTACATGTTGGAGTACTCTTCCCTGAATTTAAGGAAGCGAGGGGCTGGCGCGATACGGCTATCGCAAGGCTTTATACTGAGCTCGAAAGGCAGGTATATCCGGATGGAGCTCAGATCGAATTATCTACTGGTTACCATCAAGTAAGTCTACACAACTTTCTTTTGGCTTACAGAATAGTTAAGATTAATCAAGTGTGGCTTCCAAAAGATTATTTAGTTAAGATTGAAAAGATGTTTGACTTCAACCTTTATATGTCTATGCCGAATGGAGAGCTACCTGGACTAAATGATGCAAACCAATTCTCTATACGCGGCTCAATGGCTGAGGCTTTCGAACTTTTCCCTAACAGAAAAGATTATCAATGGGTTGCGACAGCAGGGAAGGAAGGAGAAAAACCGAAAGTAACCTCCTATGCTTTTCCATACGCTGGATATTATATTATGCGTTCAGGATGGGAAACTGATGATCGCTACCTTCTTTTTGACGCTGGTCCATTTGGATATGGGCATCAGCATGAGGATAAACTTAACTTCGTCCTATATGCTTATGGAAAAGTACATGTGGTTGACCCGGGAAACTATCACTATATCTATCCTGAAAGAGACCGGACAAATCCAAACTGGAAGTGGAGACTTTACGTCATCTCCGGCTACGCTCACAATATAGTCCTTGTAGATGGTTATGATCAGCGTAGGAGAGGGATGCCAAGAGAGACGTACGTGGTTTCGGAACCACTACAAAATAAGTGGATATCTACACCAGAGTTCGACTATGTTTGCGGGGTCTATGATGAGGGATATGGGCCGAAACGTGAAAAATTTGCGATTCATGAACGCAGAATATTCTTCGTAAAACCTGACTACTGGATTATAAGTGACTATTTAAGGGCTATAGATGGGCGAAAGCATAAATATGAGAGTCTATTTCATCTAAATGCTCCTTCAGCAATTGTTGACGAGGAAACTAAGACTGTTATCACACAGGACCCTGAGGGAAGCAATCTCGCTATAGTTTCTCCAATTAACGATGAGCTGAAGATTGAAATAGTGGCTGGGCAGGAGGAACCAGTAGTGCAGGGTTGGATTCCTGCAGGAGGCTACGCTGTTAAACCCATCCCCACAGCGATACTAACTAAAGAGGGAGGGGGCTTAACTCAGTTTATATATGTTCTTTACCCAATTCCGAAAGGCGAAAGGCTTCCAGTGAAAAGCGTAGAAAAAATTAAAGTTAATGGAGGATTTGGAAAGAGTTTAGGCATTAAAATACTCTTTGAGGATGGTAGAATACACTATTTTGTTCAATCGGAAAGCGGAAAAGAAGAGCTTAAATTTGACGGCCAATCATATATTGGCGAATTAGTTTTCTTAGAAGTAGAACCTAGTGGAAAAATCCTACGAAAAATAGTCATTTAGCCAAAACAAATATTCTATCTTAAAAAAATGTTTTTCTCTTATTTTAGGCTGGATTAGATAGTCTCTATTTTTAAAGCATAAGGCTTAAGATGGAAGGTTTTTTCATAGTCTTTCCACTTAACCCTGTGTGTTACGCTTTCTCTCGACAGATTTGAGACTATTAAATACATTTTATTATCGGTTCCTTTTACAAGTAAATTGAGGACATTGTTTTTGATGCCGTGCTCTAGAATTGGGTTTCCACTGTCTCCTCCACATATTAAAGCCGCAGTGCAGTCTCTTATCACATCACCCTTCGCTATTTTAACTGAACTAAACGGTACGTAAATTGCATCAATCGTAAAGCTTCTCCAAAAATTATCGTTCCTTACTGATGAATCCACATAAATCATTTCTGCCGGGTAGGAATAAATAGTTATAGCGTTATCGATTTTAAGATATGGAGATTTAATTGGTATTATTTGGCTCCTTCCGCCAAATCCCTGAACTTCAACTTCTCCCTCAGCGGATGAAAGCGTTCTCTTATTCCCATTTAGCAGGTCGTTTTCAATATGGTAGCCTAAACCCATGTTAAGAGATATTTCTCCATCCGCATTTGCAATTACATGGTCATGAAGAACACATGTCCTCATATCTGGGAGCGCAGCGAAGAGTAAATATTGGTTAGACAACCATTCTTGTTTTCTGAGGCCCCTCTTTACAACCCCGCATGTAATAAATCCATTATTTAATAAATAATCATTATGAAACTCTACTTGAACCTTATTTTCAGCATCCCTAAAGATCAAATCTCCCGTAAGATTCTCATCTATCCATCCGCCGAAATCTTCTTTGGGATAAGGTATCACGAGACCTAAAGGCCTATGACTTAAGCTCCTCCAGCTAAATGAGGCGAACATATAAGGAGTTTTTGCTACTAGAAACTCTGAATACTTGTAATTATAAACCCCTAATCCAGTCTCTCTAACAATTTTTTCAGCGTCTATTATCTCTTCAACCTCCGGGTTTATTAAGTAACTCATGGCGATACTGCTTGCAACATCACATTCAAATTCAAACCTTCTGCCCTGCGCACGCCCTTCATAGTCCGGCAGTAAAAATCCCCCATAGAATGATCCATCCTGAGAGATTCTTTGTAGCTCATCAAGTCGAATAATACTCCATTTATAAAGGATTTTTGCTAATGGATCATTATACACCCTTGAGAGAAAAGCGAAAACGAATGGACTTGGGACCCTGAGATTAGGCCAGTCATTGCCGCATGGATATGCTACTCTGCCCCCCCAGAGAATGAACCTTTTCCAAACATTGTAGCATTCCATAACGTTAAACTGGAATTGTGGCGGGGCTTCACGGTTATTAAGCAAATACGCTGAATGGGCATAGCAAAGTAGACTGAATGTGGCTAAATAGGCTGGATGAAAGGAACCGTGATTTTCCACGGTAAAGTCGGGGAAAACGTTATGTGTAGATACCCAGTCTCTAACTCTTTTTCCATCAAGCCAAGAATTGTTAAAGTGATCATCAAAAGTACTGAAAGAGTTTATAGCAAATATTTTTCCAGCCATTTCCCACTTCATGCTATTAGGGTGATCTGGCATTATATTCCTAGCCCACGCTAAAATTGTGCAATCCCACGCATTCTCCTCGCATTTAGTGTCCTCTATTAATCCACTTGGCGGTTCAAGATCAATAAAACGATTTGCTTCAAACTCTATAACTCTTTCAGCCTTCTTTATAAGGTCTTGAGGTAAAACGTCCCTCATAAGAAATAAAACTATTGCTATTTGGGTTGTCCACCACGCAGATTGCCAGTCATCTCCCCAAATGTGCTCTGGAAGCGGCACTCTCTCATTAGATATATGGGTTTCAGTTATATAATTCATCCCTAAAATTATCCTAGACAATAATTCTTCCTTACCGAGTTTTCCAATAACCGGGTCATAGTAAGGACTCTTGTATAAGAGGGCATATGCTAGAAGAGCATTCACATGAGGTCTCACCCTCATCTCGGTTACAGGAGTAAGCTTTCCGAAAAGTCCAAGCTTCTTTTCCATGTCTAATATCTGCCAGCTTTTCTCTGCGTATAAAGGAAACCTCTCTAAAATCCTTATCAGATCCTCTCTGCTTGGAAAGTCAGGTTTGTTCGGATTAATCTCCCTATACTTCATTCTGGCCACCTCCTCAATTCACTATCTTCAACATTAAGGTATAGTATTCTCCCATTTGAAAGTACCTCTTTTACCTTTTTTATCAGTTGCAGTGAAAGTTGAATGCTATTCATGATAAAGCAGTTTTCGCTAAAAATCTCAATTCTACTTTTAGTCTTCATTTTCTCAATAATATCCATGACTTTTCTCCGCTCATCTGGATTTGAGAGATCTGGAGCATATATTAGAACTATTTTCGCCATAGCGTTCACCTTAGCTCCTAATGTAAATTTATATGCCTTTATAAGAATTGCCTTTGAACTTAAAGATGCAGGTGTGCTAGAGTGAAGATATATTCTTTACTGAATGGCTGAAGCCGCTATCCTAAAATTGGTTAAAAAATAGGGAAAATAGCGGCACTTTAAGTGTTTTCTTATTTTCTTCTTTTGATTATCATTACTGCTACTATGGCTGCTATCGCTGCCACAGCCCCTCCACCAGCTATAAGCGTTATGTCCGGTCCCCCTCCGCTCAGCTCGGGATGTGATGCCGGGACCTCTGGAGATGAGACTAAATACTGAGCCCAGTGGGTCAATCCATTCGTTAAACTCACGATTTGTATTATTACTGTTTTGTCGGATGTTACTTTATGGAAGCCTGCGCTAATCCTAACATACTCATCAGCCTTAAGGCTACGCTCAGAGCCATCAATATTCACCCTAACATCCTGAGGCGCAAACAATATAGCATAGCTAGGCGCAAAAAACATAAACTCCCTACCATTAACACCACCAGCAAACCAAACATCATCACCCAAAGATGCGATATGAAGGCTGCCCTCATAAGTAGTCGGTTGATGGCATCCGCCAACCCATATTGAAACTAATCCATCGCTGACGAATAATAGGTCTTTTAATGGTGCTCCACCTACATACTCTAAGATCCGTCTACTACTGCCCTCGCCTGAGGTGCGGACTGCTCCCCCATTATAACAGTATTCGCCTTTGTTAATAACATGTTCATTTATTAATTCGCCAGTAACGAAATCATACACTCTCACGGTAGCTGTTTCATATGCATATATAACGTAAGCGCCTATTGGTGTTTGAATCTGGACCATCGTCTGCACTTCAGTTGATGGGCATGGTCTTCCAATAAATACTTTCCCTACAAGATTGCCAGTTTTTATGTCAGGTAAAGCAGTACAGACGCCATAGCTCTGGGGCCATCTTGCGATGATTATATTGCCAGAACTGACAATTCTATAGAGCGCTCTCTTCGTCAGAAGCAGCGGGGTGGACCAGTTTGCTGGCATGCTAAATGAATCAATTAATATTCCTTTAGCATCATACACTTTAATGCTAGTGCTCTCTAAAGAGTAGACCGTATGAAAGACTTGAAGAGCATAGATAATGAACTCTTTTCCAATCGGGCTGCCAGAAGTGCTCGGATATAGAGTTATTCCGGAACCCCAGTTATCAGAAGGAGTTATAAAGTCTGTTCCAGCAATAGCGGCAGCTACTGGTTTGTTTGTGACTATCTTGAAGTATAGCTCCTTAGTCACATTATACTCGAGAACCTCAAACCTATTAATAGTCCTCTCAACAAGCAACTGCCTACCACCAATATCATAAATAGAAACCTTAGTAGAATCCTGCAAACCAACAACGGCTATGGTTGCCGCTTTAGCCCCTGAGGGAAGGGTTGGTATATGTCCATAGAATGCTGTATGAACCATAGTATCCACATGCTCAGGAGTTGCAAGTGATGGCGGAAAACTGAGCAGTATTGAAGCGCAAAGCAGTATTATAGCCAGACCACTAAAATTCAACAGGACCACCTCAGA
>JAWCEH010000181.1:0-6216 GCA_038859955.1 Bathyarchaeia archaeon
AACGCATGATCCTGAAAAAATAATCGGTCCGGATGGAGGGACATAGGTGCAGCGTACTATCCGTTAATTGGCCCATATGATTCGACAGACCCAGAGCTCATAAAGTACCATTTAAACTGGCGGAGGAGGCAGGGATGAATGCTTTTTGCATTTAATTGGTGGGGCAGGAAGATATTACTGACATATCCCTAGAAAACTTTTTGTAATGTAGCAGAAGAGGTTAACACTAAAGTTAAAGCAACAGCGTTAGTTGATGGCAGTATAGAGCATGGTGATTATTATATTAAATTGACAAGGCAATGGGTTGAAGAGTTTAAAAGAATACACTGACCTCCACCAATTAAATGCAATTAAATGGTATATAATGCTAATCTGAGAAAGGGGTGTACTTTATGAACGAGCTTTTACAGTAGAATCCCTGTGGATTAGAGACATAAAATTCTAGTGTTCTAGGCATCGCTATTGAGGCTACAGTCGCACAGAGCTGGTTCTCTTCGCCATGCTGACATAAACCGCCCGGCCCATGGGACTTTAAGAGCCTTATTATATCTTCGAGGGGTCTCTCTCTGTTAGCTGTGTTAATGAAGTTTAAAAGATGTTTATATCTCTCTCTAGAGTTATTCAGTAGCCAGAGCACATCGTACCCATTATACTGGTACTTCTGAGCCTCTAGGGTTTCATAGTGATTTGTGCAAGCTATTCCACTATTCTCAGCCTTCCTAATTGAGAAGCTCGAATTTGTTTGCTCTATGACTACACCATGTCCTCCCTGATCGATAAATATATAATTTCCCGGGTTATACAGCCCCTCACTAAACTTCTCAAATAACTTTATGACATCATTAACTGTTGTGCAGTACTGCACCGCCACGCGGAGCAGAGTATATCTTGGGAAACCTTCGCCGGCATCTGTGGCTCTAACGCTTGAGCAGCCAACGCATAATCCTTTCTCATTCATGGCGCGCACAGCTCCAACTAATGTTATTTCGCCTACATTGATGAAGGAGTAGCCCTGCTCGGGCTCATAGTGCATCATTATTAATTCCGGTGAATATCCTATATCTAATGTTGAACCTAGAATTGGACCTAATCTTGTGTCCAGCAGGGCTACGTTACTGCACCACCAAGGTTTATCCCACCACGCGTTCAGTAGTAGCATATTCTCATATCCTATACCTGAGCCGTCAGATATGCCTCTAAGCTCCTCGATAAGTTCAGGGTAATTATCCTTCAGCATCTTCTCTATATGCCTTGAGAGCAGCACTTTCTCCTCTTTATTAGGTATATTTCTAAGCCCACTCTCAGCGATAAAACGTATATGATATCTGGATAACTTACCGCGCTTATATCCTATCTCATAAGATTTCCCTTCAAACTTAAGTGGAACAAACGCCATATAATCAGCCCCAAACCTTATTAGTAATTTTGACCATTTAAATCTTAAAGAGTTTCTTAGCGTTCAGGCCAAGTATCTTCATTTTATCCTTATCACTAATCTTTGCGAATAAAACTCTCCCAATCATGAAGGCTAAGTTACACCATGGGAAGTCCGATCCGAATAGAACTTTATCCGCACCAACCTTTGCAACAACTTTTTCAAAAGCTCCATACCACTCCACAGACCCAGATGAATCTACATAAATATTTGGTACTCGCTCAGCTACATTTAAAGCCTCTAGGTCTTCTCTCATATTCCAGCTGCCACAATGGGCTATTATAAAATTCACGTTTCTATATTCAGATGCAACTTCTTCAAGCTTTTTAAGGGAAGGTGTCCCATGGCATAATATTGTGAGTTTTTTTGACTCAGCGTAGTCGAGAACGGGTTTATATCTCTCAAAATCTGACCGATACCTGATTTGATGAAGAGTTTGATGGAACTTTATAGCCTTCATACCGTAATGTCTAAAGCACAATTCCAATTCTTCCTCAATCTCTTCAGGGTAATGCGGATTTAGGACTGCATATCCAATAAATCTATCAGGATACTTTCTGATAGCTTCATAGACTAGAGCGTTACCCAATCTGAAGTCAGATTCTAAAGAAATACAGTGGCTTATGGCAGCCCTTGACACACCGATGCGATCCATTATACGGATCATTGCTTCCGGAGTATTCCTCGGTATATGAAACTCTCCATGCGGACCCATATGAGCATGACAATCTATTATCTCCACGTAGCTATTTAATCGAACACCACTTAGCGCGAGATCATATATACTTGACATTTTTCCCCTCAATTGATAGGCTACTCAATAACCGAGTTTATAAGGCGCCTTAAATTCTCGCTTCCAATAGCCCTTTTTTCTCTTGCGGAAATGCCGCTGTAAATGAGCATGCTTAAGGGGCCGGCTGGCGAATATACTGGCATACCAGTTCCAAAGAGCAGGTGCTCTGCACCAAATTCTTCGCATATAATCTCTAAGCCGTCATTAGATATATAGTAAGAGATGTCTAGGTGCAGGTTTTCAAATCTACCTAATAGGGGGAAGAGTTTCCGGTTAACGTTCCCTCCAACCCTTAATAATATCACTGGCAAGTTTTTATGGTTTCTACAAATCTCATAAATGTCATTCCACGGTATCTTCCACTCGCTTTCAGAGTAATGTGTTATACCAAAATCCATCAGGAGCGGTATTCTATGCTCCTCTAACTTAGAGAACAGTTCTCCTGTACACCACTCCGAAAGGTGATATCGATGATAATATGGGAATATTTTAGAGACTTTAACGCCTATATTCAGCATTTTATCAATAAAGTTGCTTATCCCGTCTTCGCTTAGTTCTCCTGTGAAGTTTGGTAGAAGAGTCCAGCACGGAATAAGCCTATCATAACCAGCTGTATCTGATAAAAGTATCTCGTTACCCGGGAGAGGACCGTTTCCCTCGCACATAGCATGGCTTACAAGAGCCCTATCTATTCTATAATAGTCCATGATAGAAACAATATCTTTAGGCATATAAGCGCAGCCCGGGTTTCTAGCAGCCCTCCTACCTATGGTTACATTACAATCAAACAGCTCTATGTCCTTAAGCACTCCCCTAACCGCCTCTAAGTTTTCGTCTGCTACGAAACGGTTTTTAGGGAATCTATATTCCTCAGGACTTTTACTATAGCGCCGGCGAACTCTTCAAGTAGTTCTTCACTCACGCTTCGATGGATTACTGGGAAGCCAACCGTACGAAGCCAGAATTTTTCTGTCTCCGGGCACATTCCTCTCTTATAAGTTATTTTTCTTCTAACATAAGGTGCGTCAAATGGATAACCCTTAGTCCATACGCTTCTCTCCTCATAGATCGGGTTCCAGTATACGGGTAAATATCCAGCCCGCCCTCGGGTTACCGGCAAGCCTTCAGATCTAAGCGCCTCTATAAGTCGATCACGCGGTACACCAGTCTTGTCATAATGGTATTGACATATATAGTTGAGCCAAACGCGCTCTGTGTTGGGCGCTTCGTATGGTGGGTCGAAGAAGTCACCCACTTCCTTTTTTGCGTCCTCAATAGCTCTCGTTATATATATCATGTTTCTTCTCCTAATGGAGTTCCACTCGTCTAGATGGCGGAGTTGTACCCTGGCTATAGCCGCCGCTAGCGGATGAATTCTGTACTTAAAGCCGAAACATGAAGGGGCCACGTCTCCCCCCGGATTATATTTTCGATATTTCTCTGACTTTAACCTAGGTATCCGCTCATAATGAGCAAGAACGCATGCTCGCTCATAATACTCTTCATTATTTGTGATTAGAACCCCGCCTTCTATTCCAGTCATAAGTTTGCTTGCCTGTAAACTAAAGCAACCTATATCGCCTATTGTGCCAACTTTCTTACCTTTATACTTTGCTCCATGTGCATGTGAGCAATCCTCAATCACGGCGATGTCATGTCTCCGAGCAATAGATAAAATCTCATCCATTGGCGCTACAGCCCCGTAAGGGTGCACAACGATTATGGCCTTTGTATACTCAGAGATCTTCCTTTCCATGTCGGATGGATCCATACATGCGGACTTTGGCTCTATATCGCAGAAGACGGGGATTGCATGTAACGCTATTATTGGGGTTACCTGTAGGTGCCATGTGTGAGCGGATGTTATAACTTCATCTCCAGGCTCCACACCAACGGCGAAGAGAGCTGCGTGTATCGAGGATGTCCCATTATTGTGAGCTAACGCAAACTTAACGCCATGATAGGCGGCAAAATCTTGCTCAAACTGCTCAATTGGAGCATAGACATTTTCACTCTCTAAAACTTCATAGACAGCCTTCTTCTCCTCATCAGTGAAGACTGGCCAACGCGTGGCAGAAGCTAGCTCTTCAGATCTTTTAAAGGCTTTCTCGCCACCTAAAAGAGCCAATTTTTCTCTCATAACTCTATTAGCCCCCAAACTGCATAAACTAAGTGTCACACATATATACTTTTTCCGTCATTACTCAGAAAACTCTGTCCAAGTGTCTTTTTTGCAGGCAATAATGAAATCTTCTGATGTTGCAGTGTAGCCAAGGGTCGTCTCTATCCAGTCAACAAATACTTTAGTATGTAATAGTTGAGATAGGGTGAAGCAGCGGTTTCAACGAACCTTATTGCCTATCTAGTTGAGATTCTATCCTTAAACCAGTCTGGCATTTCTACGCCTAATGTTGCCTCACGCATCAATAGAACCCTATATCCCAAATTAAACATTGCTAGCATCCCACCCTCGGCATATAAGATGCACATGTCTGTAGCAAGCCCATATAAATTAGATTCACTATTCCACGTTTCCTCAAAACTCTATCAAACTGCCTAGTCATATAGACAACTGGTTCTCCGGGTAGAGGCGCAACTACGCTCGAAAAATCCATGTTCCTCAGTGGAGATTTTATCAAATAATCTTTTCCATGAACCCTAGAGAGAACCTTCTCCTTATATTCAGGGATAGCTGGCATATATGTCTGTTCAGGCTTATGTTCCTCCTCCACTTCAAATTCCTCTAGATTCTGAGGATATTTCTTCGCAATAGACTTAGTCTGAGCATGGCATACAAGAATGCTTGCTCGGCGCGCAGCATCCATGGCTGGCCTTATAAATTCCCTCATTATTCGCTGGGCTTCCTCTGTCGTTTGTGGGAAGCCCATGCCCACCCAATAATTTATGTCAATTGGGTTTTCCGGGAAATCAATGTTCCAGCAGTGTAGTGAGACTAAGACCGTTTTATCAGCGTCTAGTTCAAGTTCCTCCTCATATCCAGGCTCTGTTATTGGAATGGTGCGATAGAAGCGGCCCTTTAATCTCAATACCCGAGCCATTGAAACCACCGCAAATATACCTAATTTACTGTTCCTCGTCAACCACGATCATTCTATCAACAACATCCCTTAATGTACATATCCACACTTTCCCAGCCTTTTTAGATGCAGCCTTGAGAAGAGATGGAAGCATTCTATTTTCGGGGTCATGTATGTAATGGCTATATGGATGCCAGCATATAACCCATAACAATCCATTGTTATAAGCATAGTCTAAGCAATCTAAATTAATTTTTATCCACATGTCTAGGGCTTCAGGCTTAGTCCAAGGGCACCTCCACCCCTTATTCATGGGCTTATGACCAAACATCTTTCTCCATTCGGCATAAGATTGGGGGTCATTGAGCATATAGGAGTCGAACCAAGTTCTATCAGTCCAACCTTGAATTGGGATCTCTATTAGCCCAGTCGGATAAATGAATGGTCTATTGCGTGATGGAGCGCTAACAATATACTCATAGTCCTGCACTCTCAAAATATCTTTTCTGAATAGGTTGTAGTCGAATTCTCCGCTAATCCATCTATAGCCATTCCTGAGTATTATCATCTGATTCTCAACTTTCAGATCACCATGCCTATAACCGCCAGGACCCCTTAAAATGGTCGATTTGAAGCCGAGCTCTCTCAAATAGTGTGTTTGCAAGTCTTAAATCCCGGTCTATCTCCTCAGGTAGACTATAGGCTAGGTTAATGTGATTATATGTATGGCAATCCACAACGTGTCCTCTACTAATTATTCTCCTCAAATATGAGGTAACCTTCTCATCCTCAAGACCATTAGCTATCTGAAAGAACTGTAAGCTGACACCGTATTCTTCGGCTGTCTCACAGAGCGTTGTTATGTAATCCATTAGGAAGGGAGCAAGCCTACCATGGCAGACACCCTCAGGAGCATATCCGCCCCGCCATATCGGTATCATAGGTTATTG
>JAWCEH010000182.1:0-6195 GCA_038859955.1 Bathyarchaeia archaeon
TTCAGTGAAAAATGGAAAAATACTTATAAAGTAGAAAACAGAGAGAAAGGCTTCTTTCTGATCCATGATTCGCATATATGCCTTGAAAAGAATTATGGGTACAAACGAAAAAATTAAGGGATATAAGACTTTAAATAAAGTAATCAAGTCAATCCCAGATAAAGTCGAGATCATCGCGGGTAAAATTGTAATACTTAATGCGGTGTTATAGCTTTCAGATACAAGAGGATCCCATACGCCTTGATTATACGTTTTGCTTGCAAAGTAATATTCAACAAAAATGTCCGCACCGCTGAGGTAGATGAAGGACAATGATATATGATATAAGAGTGCGATAACAATTAAGAGTGTTGAACCAAGAAGAATGTGATCCTCCACTCTTCTCTTATATAGCGCTATGATGACTGGCATTAGTGAGACTAGGGGTATAAATATGTAAAGCATTATGGGATTTCCATAATATGCGACTAGCCTCGCACCTAAAATCCCGAGGGTTGCAAGAATAACCGAGTAAATAATTAGAAACTTGTTTTTCGTCAGCTAGATACCTCCATTAAAATCTTTTTATATCTGCGAAGGGCACTTTCGTAACTGTACTCTTTTAATATTTTTGAAATAGCTCTTTCCGAAACTCTCTCGAGCCCATCGACATTACCAAGTACTTCTGCTAACTTTATAGCTACCTCTCTTATATCATAGTCAGGCTTTATGAGAAAGCCATCGTAGCAATCCTCGATAAGATCGGGAAGACCTCCAACTGCAGTTGCCAGAACCGGTGTGCCAGAAGCCATCGCCTCCAGTACTACATTGGGAAGGCCCTCAGAAGTAGATAATAACACGAAAAGACGGACTGAGTTGTAGAAGAAAGGTAATTCAGCATCATTTAAAACGCCTAAGTATTTAATTCTAGGATCTTTCTTGGAAAGATCTTCTAACACTTTTCCGTAAGGGCCGAATCCTCCAATTAAAATCTTTAGATTAGGTAGCAAGCGAGACGCATAAAAGAAGATGTGAAGAAGCTTGTCCAGCCCTTTCCTTTCATCTAAACTTCCAAGATAACCTATACTGATATCTCTATCGCGTACTTCACGAGTTTTTACAAAAGTCTTCTCCACATAAAGAGGGCCGATCAGTATTTTCTTTTTAATAAAGGCTGGAAGATTCCAGAATTTAAAAATACTTGGAGCTTCCATTATTACGTACGAGCACAGAAAAATGTTAAGTTTTGAAAAAAGTAGATCTAAAGGGTTTCTAGGTTTTTGTGCCACAAAAACTATCACCTTTCTTCTGAGCAACCTAAAAAGTAATGTGTGAATACAATAAGATGTGGGTAGAATTATAACTACATTGACGTATCTCAAAACCTTAAGGGCGTTGGCTAAAACGCTAATCATAGAAATGTAGTAGAGAAGCGCATTTAATATTTTAACCTTGGCCCGTTTGTACCATGGTTTTAACCAAAAAACATTGCTAAATCTTGGCGGTTTATCTCCTGATATTATGTAACAATTTGAAGAAATAGGGCTCAGAACCTTTATGAATTTCCTTAAGAATGCACGCGTGCTAGGATTACTATGCGGGTTTCCTATTACAAATATATTAACCATTTGTCTATCAACCTATCTCATTAAAAACTTTGATATACTTCTCGGCGATGGCGTTAAATGAGTAGTTTTTAGCAGTAAGCTTAGAGAATGTACTAAGCCTTCGCCTTAAATTATCATCTAACAACACTTTCTCTAAACATGCTTTTAATTCATCAACGGAGCCTTTTCTGAAAAGCATACCATTCACGTTATTTACGATAATTTCATTTGGACCTGGAATATCGCTTGCGATAACAGGTTTTCCGGAAGCCATAGCCTCAAGTACCACTATGCCAAATGTTTCGTGTAATGAGGGAAGAACCAATACCATGCATTCTGCTAACAGTTTTCTTACTAAACGCATTGGAACAAATGGCAGAATGCTAACACATGCTTGAAGTTTATTAGACTTTATAATTTTAGTAATTTCCCTCCAATACGAATCTCTTTTAGCCGGACCCGCCATTACTAACTTAATGTCTTTACGTCCATTTTCATTAACAAATTTTGAAAACGCTTCTAGTAGAATGTGAACACCTTTTTCCTTAGACATTCTGCCAATGAAGAGAATGTACGGCTTTTCCGGCAATTCTTTGTAGTTTTCGTAGTCTATTCCATTAGGAATTAAGAAAACATTGCTATACTCCCTTTCAAGACGCATCTTTAACGATTTGTTTAGAGCTACTATAGCCGATAATTTTTGAAAGCATTTCTTTTCAACTTTCAAATTAATAGGTCTTTTTATTAACCAAGCTATACTGGATATCGTGCCTTTAGGTAAAGTATCATCATATAATGGTTCGTGGGTTACGAATACTTTAGGTATATCGAGATTGAGAATGTGATATGCTGTAAACTTATTCGATAGTACTACGATATCTGGTCTCATTTTACTGATTATTCGAGCACAAAGTTTAGAAAAGATGAGTCTAGTAGCCACAAGATTGAGAGAGCTATCCAACAAATACGGAGCTGATATATTTACCAGCCTCACACCATCCACATGATCCATATAGCGATTATCATACCATCTTCTCAAAATAGTAACCTCAAAGCCTCTCTTACTTAATGCTTTTGCTAATCCAAAAATCTGATACTCCGTTCCTAGAAGTTCAGAATGTTGATAGTTTTCATAATTACATGTTGCAGTAGAAACAAACACTATACTTCTCATTCTCAAAACACGTAAAACGCTTTGTGAAAAGGCATTTTGCAATCATCCGTCTAACATGCTTCGGTAAATAATCAATAACTTATCACAAACTTCCCTCCACGTATATGGTCTTGACAAAACTTGAAATAAGTGTACATTAGATAGCATATAGTTTATTCCACCCGCTAAACTGCGAGCATTGGTATCGACCACTATTCCCTCAACCATGTTAACTATTCTATGCGGTAAGGCACCACAATTGGTTACTATTAGAGGCTTCCCACGCGCCTTTACTTCATCTATTATGAGCGGATAGCTCTCTCCTGTATGTTTAGAAGGGAGCACAATAAACTCTGAAGAGTCAATTAGCCCTATTTTATCCTTCTCTGGTATATAGCCTAGATACTTAACCTTATTCTCTAGGCTAAGAGCCTTAACCAATTTCATACACTTCTTAAGGTAACGTGCATCTCCCTTACCTGCTATAATGAGAGTTACATCCGACTCTTTCTTAGCGACCTCGGCAAACGCCTTAATCAGCAGATCCAATCCCTTAGTTGGATGTATCCTACCTATATAGGCGATTATTCTTCCTTCAACCCTATACTTACTTCTAAAGTAGTTTTCCATATTGGGTGTTTTAAGGTACTGCTCGCTTACGCCATGAGGTAAAACCACGGATTCTAAGTCGTACCTCTCCCTGAGGACGCTCTTCTCATAATCGTTTGTTACAATAGCTAAATCCACTAAGTCTATAGAGCGCTTTGTAATAGCCCTTTGATATTGATAGCCAAGGAGTCTAATGATTGGATTGAAGTGCTTCCTTAAGTAATCTGCGCCTAAGAAGTAAATGACTATTTTTGCTCCCAGGCTTTTAGCCCTTTTAACAATAATTATGTTAAACAGCGAATTTTGACTATGAGCATGGACCACATCAGCCCCCCTAAGCAAACTCTCATTAAAACCTCTAGGGATCGTGAGGTCGGGATAGTACAACTTCAAAGCTTTAACTCTATGTACGTAAACGTTGTTTAGCTCCTCTTCGGCGGGGCTATCTTTAGCCGAACTATAGCTCGTGATCACGTGTACTTCGTGGCCTAGTTTAGCTTGCTCCTCAGCCAGTTTCTGGACTACTTTCTCTAGACCGCCTAGAACTGGATAATAGCTGTGATAGGTATGCACTATTTTCATTATTGGTTGATTAAGCCCTCCTATAGGAAGATAAGCCGTCTTGTAATCCCTTAAATATCCAAAAGACGTGCCATGGCCTATATGCTAGCAAAATTAGAGTGGATACGAGTGCGTACCACACCCTTTTCAGGATAGAGCCCTTCCATTTGCAAATGAAAAACATGTGGTTTCTGATCTTCCAGTACATCCTTTCCCCCATGCTCATCTTAGGCCTGTTACCCCCACTTTGAACTGCAAGGTGGATGACGTATGGGCTAGGATCGTACAGCAGACGATATCCCATTCGCTTAATTTGTTGCTGAAAATCGCTCTCCTCCCTGAAACCCGTCGGCGTATCAAAGGACTCATCATACCTAACCCCTTTATCGATGATTTCCCTCCTCATCATAAAGAAAGGAGGAAGGAACTCTGATTCCCTCGGCCCATGCTTAACATCGAGGAACACATAGCCGAGTAGCCTTGAAAGGATATCGGCTAAGTTCAATGGCAGATTCAGAAAGAAGTCAGGATCCTCTCTCCATCCAGCGACAATGACTTTACCTCCAACTGCGCCTACTTCGTTAAAATACTCTAACCATTTGGCCATTCTCAGCAATGAACTACCGTTGGGTAGGAAATAGTCATCATCAGCCATCACCACATACTTGAAAGCTTGCCCTGTGGCCATATCTAGGAGGGTGTTTCTTGCCCTAACGGATCCAAGCCTCCCAAGCGAAAGCTTATAGATAATTCTGCCTTTGTCGTATTTCCCAAGGACTTTTTGGTACTTTTTGAGTATCTCCTTGGATGAAGTCTCAACCACTAGTAATACCTTATTCACGAGATTTGATTTGAGCCAGCTACTTAATGTCTTGTCAAGCACTTCTGGCCTATCGTAGCTTGGAATAAGGACAGCTAAACCTTCTCTAATCAAATCATCGACACCTCATTGATCGTTCGCCGCTTTCTCGCCAATTTCTTCTATATCATTAGTAATGGGATAATAAAAATAAAGTTACGTGAGTTATCGTTAACAATATACTTCCTTCGCCACATCCCAGCTCAACTATCTTAAGATTATACTGAGGAACCACTCTTTTCCGTAAAAGCGCTATGCTGGCTAAAGCCCTCTGATTGCCTTTTTCTAACATTAATTAAATTAATTCTTGTCCTTAATCCTCATTTTGCTTCACGCATGTTGAACTTCATAATTTTCTCATTCTTTCAGACGAGCTACACGCATTAGCGACAAGGTGTATACAAAGAGGCTCTTTTAAGCGCTTACTTAACTTGTTTAGTCCAAATTATCTCCTTGGTGTAGAGGTTCCTGATCGCTCCTATTATTAGGCATAGCTGCGTTATTATCCATGTTCTATAAGGCTTAAACGTTAAGAGCATTAGGCCGAGTGTTAGCGCTACTACGGCTATGATGCTATGATGTAAGAGCGCAAACAAAAGCATTATTGCAGCCACCACAAGAAGCCATGGGTTCACTAAATGTAGATAGCCCTCTATAAGCAATATTCTCCTAAACTTAGAGGGCACCTCTCTAAACCTTAATGACATTGCGAAGTGCTGTATTAGGTGCTGGGCTCTGCGCATCCTCCAAGAAAGATAATTCTCCTCCGGAACTTTTTCATCAATCCATAGGTCTTCTGGGATTATCGCCCTAAATCCTTTCAAGACTATTTTTGTAGCCGTATAGCTGTCATCAGCTCCTATATCAGATGGAAAGCCGCCCACGTCCTTCAAGAGGTCAGCTTTGAATGCTGCCAGCTCTCCATGAAATATGGGGGTAGAGTATGCCTTGCTCTCTGTGATCCTTAAGACGTTATAATACCGCCTATAGCTTTCCTCAACGCCAGCTATACCAGAACCTAAAGGCTTTTTAAGACACGATACCGCACCAATAGAAGGGTCTGAAAGTATCATGACAGCCTTACTCAAAGCATCACTGGGCCAAAATGCATCGGCATCAGCTATTACGATAATCTCGCCATTAGCATATTTCAACGCATGATTTAACGCGTGAGCCTTACCCCTACGAGCCTCTTCTCTAATAAGCTTTAAAGTCAGCTCGCTATGCTGTTTAGCCCATCTCTCCACGATTTCGGGCGTTCCATCATTACTATTAGAATCAATTACAATTATTTCCATGAGATTTTTCGGGTAATCCTGGCCATATAGATTATCGAGTCTGGCCTCAATAAGCTTAGCCTCATTATATGTAGGCAATATGATCGTAACCTTAGGCCTGTAATTTTCATCAAACTTTAAGTTCCAGGG
>JAWCEH010000183.1:0-6194 GCA_038859955.1 Bathyarchaeia archaeon
GCTCCGTTGTTAACCAAGCCAAGCTACTCGGAGGAGCATGCAGGTATGCTGTGTTAGCTACTACTTCCAAACTTAGTACCTCCGCTAGATCAAGACTTTACGCTGAAAATTTACAGGGGCCTCCCTGCACTATCGTAATAGACGGTGAAATGTGGAGGGAATACTTCAGCAAACCAGATATGTCAGAGAAGGAGCTACTGGAAAAAGCGATAGAGACTCTTCTAACAAAATACCGCTAGATGAAGCTTTTACTAAGCACCCTCACGCATTCATGAAGGGAGGAGTTGCTTGGAATAGAAACAGAGCTACCTAAATAAAACCAGGTATGCGACTTAAATGATAAAAACCATCTATAATACATGCGTAATACATCGTAGACACATTTATTTAGCCTTAAGTCAATTGCTTGGATTTTACTCTGTCAACTGATGAGCATTACCAATCTAGGAGCGCATTAGAGTATCACTTTTCAGCATTTTTTCCAACTCGAAATATACTTATGGAGGTGAAAGCATGTCTGTGAAAAACTCAATAGTGAAGGAGGTGAGAAGGTGAAGAGTCTTATCAGATATCCAAGGGCGTATTATGAAGGCGGGCTTCATAAGTTACTCAAAGCTGTGGTGAAAGATCATCTAAGGTATTGGGGGATTCCGTATAAAGATATGGATAAATCACGCTATGCCTATAAACGTCGCCCCGACCTCATAGCATATAGAATACCTTCAGTTAATGGGGAAACTGACGTAGAGTTAACTGAAGCTTGGGGTAGGGTGTTTCTGGCTTCATCCGTCCACGTGTTTAACATTGAATGCCTTACGAAACGTAAGGATGAAGATATGCAGGAAGTGGTTTACGAGAAGATAAAATACTTTTCAAAATACGACATTGGAATAGTTATAGTGGTTTCAAATAACCATTACGCCTACTTTAAGCAAATATCCAAAAAGACACTTGAAATCTGTAGAACGGCAAGACACGTACAATTATGGTCGGTAGATACTAGGACAGGAACGGTTGTAGATAAATACATAGTTCAGATCAACGATCCAGTGGGTCTGAATATAGAAATCGCTAGAGTTAGACAAAGGGATGCCAACAATCGCATCAATCAAAGGAGGCTTACCGAGTGGGGAAACTAAATATAACCCCATAGAGTTTACCAGACATCCTCCAAATCACGGATTTAGGAAAGCGATAGTTCACTTCTTCAGATGTTTGCTCTTAAACTTCTCATACTCAAGTCCATACTTTCCTAAAAGAAACCTGTCGATTACGTTTAGCTTTTCGAAAAACTCCTCCATCGGGCTCCTACGCTTCAGAGATAGGTATTGATAAATTAAATCCTTTATAAGTGAAGACAGAGGTATACCCATTTGCATAGCCCCCTCTTCCAACAACTTCTTCGTTTCCTCATCTATCCTAATGGATATAGAAGGCATATCCTACAATGTAATACGCATGTATCTAGATAAGTTTTACGTTACACATCACGCTCTAAAACCACTTCTATACCCATTCCGAACAGAGCTTCACTGTTAAACTTCTAACAGAAAAGTCCTCCAAAAGGAACATTTTATAGTTTAAACTTTATAGGTGCTAAAACCATAGAGAAAATATGAGGTACATGGATGAAGACGGTAAGAGGAAAAATAGTAGAAATTGACGAAAAAGAATTGAAAAAGGAAAATCGAGCGACTTACAGATAAAGACGTTAAAACAGTTTTGGAAGTCCTAAGCGGAAAACACAAGACTCTTAACGACTATCACGGACAGTTAACTTTAACAAAATTCTAAATCTAAAACATCGCCAAACCTTTATCCAAGAACATGGTTACTTTGAGTCTTCAGGCTCCATATAAAGTTTCTCAGGAAGTTAGGTAGGATTAATCTAATTAAACACTTTAAATTTTCCATTATTCCTCGTAAATTGCCGCTCAAATTATGAATGGCAATTGTGTCTCAGTCTTTAGTAATAGGTTGGACTCCTTAAGGCAATATTATGGTCTTTATATATTGATTGCCAGTAGCAGTCTGAATCCCAATTGTTAAAGCCGCTCCTGGAACGGCCATTGGTACCCCTCTACTGATATATATTTGGAGTTTTGTACTACTGTTAGGGCTTAAAATCGTGCCGAGAGGCGGATTTATAGTTACGCCTGTGAATGCAGTATAAGGTACTCCGTTAATAAAAAGCCCAGTTATTATTATAGCTGTTGCTCCAGTATTTACTAGTTCAAGGGTTATTTGGTAGTAGTCTATCTTTGATCCACCAGATGCGTATGCGGTTGGAATTTCCAGCCTTTCGTATTTTGCATATTGTTCACGGCTTAATAGTTCTTGAACGGCTAAAGTAATGTTTGACAGCTTAGACTTCAATTCGTCCAGTTCATTCCGTATTTCTGGTAGATTAAGGCTTGAGATGGTGGACTCCAAATTGGATATTCTTCTTTCCAATTCAACTATTTCTATTCTGAGACTCATGATCTGTTGGAAAATCAAGTAGCTAGAGGCAAAGCCAATTCCAAGACCAACAACCAAAGCGATTAAAACTAGAGCAACCCATTTAATATCCATAACAGACTCCTCCAAAAATCATCAATCATTCTATCAAAATTCTTAGTATTTTCCTTTTAATTTTTTACAATTTGAGAATAATGTAAGCAAAGGGAACTTTATATGAGAGTTTTAATGGTGCTACGTCATTTGCTAAATATACGGATTTCCAAATGGATGTCTTAAGAAAATCTAATAATTCTAGGCGGGGTAATTGGGTTTTGAGGATTATTATGGATAAGAAATGGATAGCTTTAGTTTTCATTATTTTGTTAATTGGTTTTGGAGGAGGCCTCGCGTTCGGCCATATTATCTATAGGGAAATGCTTTCAACTCTTTCCTCTGAGAACCATAGGCTTAAACGAGAATATTCTGAACTAAACTCATCTTACTTGGACTTGCAAAATAACTATCGTTCGCTACTGGAGGATTATTATTCGTTGCAGAATAATTACCGTACTTTACAGAGCGACTACCATTCGTTGCAAAGTAGCTATTATAAGTTGCAGGAAGAATATGAAGCTCTCTCTATGGAATATGATATAATGCTTAAAAATTATGGGATTCTGAACAACAGCGTGTTTAAAGTTTTTAAAGAGCTAAAGTCCTACGTATATATTACAGAAGCATTTCCACGTGTGCTGAACAATATAGCGGTAAATAAGACAGCAGATGCTGTTAAAGCCTCTTTTGTTTCACGGTCCAACTTCTGGCAGTCCATTCAGAACATCTACAACTATATAACAAGAAACATCAATTATGCAAGCGATGTTGAAATGCCCTACATCGTTGTCTCATCATTTTTACATTGGAAATCTGGGGAAGCATATGCGTCATATATTGACATTGCAACATATCAGAATTATGTTCAAACACCTGAGCTCACGCTGAGGATAAAGCAGGGTGACTGCGACGACCAGGCAATCTTAGCCTATGCAATGATAGAGTACTACATGAAGTACGTGTATGGCACGGAATATGTTCTATACCTGGCCTATGTTGAATTTTCAAAAGGTACTGCACACCTCGCGGTATTTCTGCCAGTTCAAGGTGGGAAAATCTGTATTATCGACCCTGCGGGGAACTATTTGACATCATACCTATGGACGGTAACATCAAAACCAGCATTCCAAGAATTGCAGACATACTCAAACTACTGGACACGCGACGCAGGATCCATTACGCACATAACGCTCTACCAAGTCAATGTAACAGACGGTAGTTACACAATGATCGCAAGCGGTACGATAGATCAAGTCGCGACAATTTTCACTTAATAAGATAATCGCATAGTGAATTGAAGAGTTAATCTAAAAGTTTAAGTTACTATTCACGTAACTATCATTTATGTCTTTGGATGAAGAGGCTGAAAACATTTTAAAACGGCTCATAGAGAAGGGTTCGGTCGATTTCTATGAGCTGGTTGATAAATATGCTGATGAGAAGAAAATAAGCGTAGAAGAGGCATATGATACCATAGCGACAATTATTTTCAAGCTAGCTGGATATTTTTTAGTTTCGCTGAGCGGTCTTGAAGAGAATAGCGATAAGATGGTGGTCTCTGCAACTGAGTTGGGGGAAAAATACGTGAAAAATAGAAGCATTGTAGAGGACATTAAAAGTGGTACAAGATGACTGACATTTCCAAAAAGGTCGTTCCGTACATTGTTAAGGGTAGCAAAAAAGATGAGGAGGTCAACGGTCATGGATTTCAAATATGGAACACTAAAGAAGAAGGATCTTTCCATATGTTCAGAGATCCTGAATCAGTACCAAGCAGGCTATGTTTGATGGCCCTAAATGATGCAATACTTAGAATCTTTTTCTTTTTCAATAAGACTGTTTCACCTTTTCCTGACGGTTCGGTATTAGCTATATATCCAATAATTCTAAATTATAGCGAAGACTTGAAGTCACTATTAAACCAAGACTCGACTAAAAAATATCTAGAAGATATAGAAAAACGCAGAGAAGAAACTATTAATTCATTGGAAAATTTGTCCCTATCTCTAATGGTTGAGATTTTTAAGACTATGGGGAAAGACCCTGAATTTAATCAGTTCATCAAAAGTGGAAGACCTTTGAAGGAGGATTTGTTTGATCGTATTTCAAAAAGAAATAGAAATATGCTTATAAGAACCACTCAAGATTTCATAAAAATATACTCTGAACTTATCGCAGTACAAAACTATTTTATTCCAATCTTAAATGCTATGCATCAAATTAGTGATGTTGAGGCGAATTTTTCTAGACTGCGATATGCTACTAGCCAAGATGAATTGCCACGTGAATTTTCAAATACACTTGGGAAACTCACTCGCATAATCCCCACAAGCATAGATAGCATCTGTTTAGAATGTACTCTCAGAGCAGGCTTACCACTTCCTTATAAAGCAATTAGAGAGAACTCTGGGCAGTTATCATTAGAAACAGAGTGTTCAATGTGCGGTGGTAAAACGATCTTCCACTCAATTAAGTTTAAATATAAACCGCAAATAACCATGCTCTTTTCAAAAAATTTCATCCAAGAGTTCATTATCGGATATTGTTTATCAAGGTCAGATGTATTTGAAAAAATATACATTCATAAAAATATTCAATATTTAAAAGATGGACCCTCGGAAAACAGGCAGATAGATGTCTTTGCCAAAACTAATGACGGACGTGTTGTGTTGGTAGAAGTAACTACTCAAAGTGATCTAAATAATATAGTTAAAGAAGTTGAAAAGAAAATCGAGTCATTAAAAATAATACCTCATGATCTGCTTATATACCAAACAGGAGCCGTTTTTGATCAATATTTATCGTTAAAAGATAACTGTTACATCTTTACAGCAAAACATGTTCCAAAAATAGAAGAACATATTGAATACCTCCTTAAAAAACAATAGACCTGATAAAATGATATTTTCATTCTTAATTGTTACTCTCAGAAAGAGTTTTTAAAGTCAATTACCCGACAACGGTAATTTCTATGCCTGTTAGGAATCTGTGGTCTCTTGAGCCCGGCGAGTGCCTCGTGGCCGAGAGGATTTTCGAGGAGCTCGAGGGCTGCGAGGTCTACTTTCCGCTGAGGGACGTGGGCGTGGATCTTCTCATAGTGAAGGGCTCCGGGCATGTGGGGGTTCAGGTTAAGGAGTCCAGGTACTACTATACGGTCAGGTGGCGCTCCGTGGATCCGAGGGGGCACGTGGGCCACAGCTGGCACAGGGTCTCGAGAGAGAAGTTCCAGAAGAGCCTGGATAGGGTGGGCTTCTACATATTCGTCACATACGTGCACAGGCTCGAAGAGTCGAGAGAAAAGACGAGGACGAGCTTCTTCGAAACCAAATTCCTAGTAGTCCCAACGAGAGAGCTAGAGAAGAGAATGGAAATTAAAAGGCCGGTCAAGGGGGGCGTGTACTCATTCTGCTTCCACTTCGAAGACGGAAAAGCATGGGACGAAGACGTGAACATCCAAGACGAAAGTATGAAACCGCTGGCGGGCTACTCGCAGTACATAGACGTGTGGCACCTTTTATCAGAGGCACTAGGATGAGCCTACCATACGCTGACCATCAGATGGCTGTTAGAACATGTCTTCGAGCATCCTATTGACGTCGTCGCCATACCGCTTCTTCAGCTCCGCCGCCAGCTCCCTC
>JAWCEH010000184.1:0-6180 GCA_038859955.1 Bathyarchaeia archaeon
ATAACGTAGCCGAAGCAGTTCCTACTATATCCGCATAGATGGGATGGTATTCCATCTGAGTCGGATAAACTTAAATATTTCTCAGCCACACCAAAAGCTGCACAGACGGCACCATAATTCTCGGGATAAATTGGAACTACATCCATAGCTTTAAGAATAACGTCGCCGATCCACCAATTAAGCATACACCAAGCTACGGGCTTACCTCTACGCATAGCCTCAATAGATTCATTATAGGATTTGTCGATTATAGCCCTAAGAGGCTTAATGCTTTCCAGACGCCTAATAACCCTTTTTCTCTCGCCAGACACACCACACACCTTCTAAAAAATTAGAAATATTAACCCCTTTTCAAACATATATTTTTATTTTCCCTCTCATTGAAAACTATTACTGAACTCTGTAAACCCATTTATTAAATTATTTGCATGGCCTATATGTTTATAACCTTAACTCTATCGCCTACTTAGCTTCAATCAAATCAGCTTATTCGATGAGCTTTGGCAATCTAGCAGAGATACTCGGCAATGAAAACCAAATCTTAAGCAAATATATAGTCATTCTAAATAACCTGCTCTATAATATGTTGCTTTAAGATGTTTATCGATTTACCTGATCAAGTAGTCCCAAGGCGGGAATTATTTTGCAGACACACCTCTCACCGTTACGGAGTATCTCTAATATCTCCAACCTAACTGGATTAGATAGATCTTTGAAAATTCTCGCCTTAAACCTTAACCTTATACTAGATATTTAGTCAGTCTACTAGATTTAGCAAATAACCTTTTTTTTTTAAAAAAACCTTCTGTAGTTTGCTAACATCTATTATTCTAGGCGGCACTTTTTCTTCTATTGCTTCTGCTGCCAGCGGCCCCGCAGCTTCTCCAGTTGCATAGCAAGGGGATATCATTCGTATAGCCGCCTGGGCTTCATGTGTTGTAGATATACATCTGCCAACTACAAGGAGATTATCAATTTTTTGGGCACTAAACACCTATAGGGAATGTCAAAGTATGGGTTTCTTGCAATAGCATCGTGGAAATGTCTTCTTTTTAGAATGTCCTGCTTTGTTAGGACGTATTCGCCTTCCATCCTTCGGCTTTCTCTCGTCCCAATCATAGGTGATGTGTCAATAAATGCGGCTGACTCAAAACCAGGTATATTTTCTCTGAAAAAAATTAACGGCAGCTATAACTTTTCTTCTTCCATCAATTTCCGCTTTGGTGAGGTCTTTAACTTTTGTGGCGCTTAAGTCTCTTCAATACTGGAAGAATAAGACAACACCTTCGATAGTTGTTGGAAACCAAAATAAACCGTAATTTTCTTTTTTAATATGATCATTTATTAGTTCATTGTATTTTTCTGGGTTTTCCTCCTTGAATCTGATTGCCTTCTCAACATTGACGTTCATCATTCTAAAGCTTAAATTAAGCCCTGTAGGATGCAGATCCTCCTTAAACGGTGCGCCAGCTCTCGTAAAAACATCTCCATCTCCAGCAGCATCTATAGTTGCCTTAGATAATATTGCCTGTCTTCCCTCCTTATTTTCTATTATAACCCCTGCACCGCGTTGCCAACCGTTATGGCATCGACAAAAATGCAGTTAAGCATAAGCCTTACTCCCACCTCAATCGCCATTTCATTACACACAAACTTCAACATTTCTGGGTCGAAGGGGCATGTAGCCTCCGCTTAGACCGAAACCCTCAATCCATGTTGGGGTTTCCGGCCCGAGTATTCATGGACGTTTTCTAGGGAGTAGGGCAACACCGTTAGGAAGTTTGGTTAGGCGCTCAACAGTTTCCTTTAGTATCCCATATTCGTACCTATCATATTCGATGAGGAGCAGTACTAGGCCGCCTGTAGCCATGCCGCCAAGATAAGGGTACCGTTCAACAAGAACAACATCCAAGCCGTTTCTGGCGGCTGAAATAGCTGCAGCTATTCCTGATGGACCCCACCAACGACAACTACATCAATTTCCAATAACTTTGCTATGCCTAGGCCCCAACTCAATTACTTCACTACGGTCATCTGCAATCTTTATTTTCATAATAATCTTTTTAGTGATATAAATTTTTCCTGTAGGCTAAGATTATGGATGTTTTTCTGTTTTATATTACTTGTTTGAGCAATAGTGACATAGCATAAAATTTTAAGATTGCCGTTTGGCAACGAAACTTTCTGACTTTGGCTTAAGATGTTGAAAACAAGGCTTAAGCGGCTTTTAAGAGCCATGGGAAAAGAAGTGTAAAATGACGGTGGAGGAGATAGCTGCTGTTTCGATAATCACGATACAATAATATGCAAAATACCTGATTTACGTGCCAACAGTGTTAAAGGATATAGTTAATATGATGAAAAAGCGCACAGTCATTATCTACTAGGTTTCGCCAAGATGTTTCAAAAATATAATGCTTAAATATTTTTATTTCTCTTTTCCTGCATGGAGGTTTTAAAATGACTGAGGGTTATGATGAAAAACTTACTTTAGAGGTAAAGGAATATGCAAGGAAATTAGGTGCCGACTTAGTAGGTATTGCCGACTCAAAACTGTTGGAAAACCTTGATCCCGAACAAGGTCATATTTCTCCTAGTGAGTATTTACGTGGATGTAAGGCCATAGTAGTAATAGGATTGGCTCATACGGATGTTTGTACGGAGTATCCTGAGTTTCCAGTAGAGAATTTGATATACCAAGATGTGTATTGTAATGAATATCACACTCTGAATGCGGAGCTGGATAGAATAGCTTATCGGATAGCAAGGTTTTTACAGGACCATGGATATGATGCTGTGCCTATGCCAGCTTCTTCACCATTCAGGAGATCACCTAAGCCTCTGCCAAAATATAACCGATTTCTTTACGCTGGAATATCTCATAGGTATGCCGCATACTGTGCTGGTCTTGGCGAGTTCGGAGTTAATAGCTTATTACTGACTCCGGAATTCGGTCCCCGTGTGCGATTTAATAGCATACTTACTGACGCTCCATTAAAACCTGACAAACCCTATGAGGGAAAAGTTTGCAAACGATGCAATAGATGCGTAGAGACATGTCCATCTGGTGCAATAACCCCACTTATTGACCCAAGCGATGCAAATAATGTTTTTAAGAACTATGACCAAGTTAAATGCATTTACGGTATGGTGTTCTGCGCGATCCAGTATACCCGAAAAAGCCGCCAGAAAGCTTGACCTTTGAATACGTTTGGAATCTTTTTACTCAACCTTCAAGTCCCACAATGCAAGCCCAATACACGATATACGTGCCTTGCGGCATATGCCTGAAAGTTTGCCCAGTAGGCAAAGAGACGCATAAAAGACGTTTAGAACAGCTAAAGGATAGACGCCAGGCGTAGTATATTTAATTTTGCTAGAATTTAAGATAATGCAATGTGTATAGCGTGTCTCTAAAAACTTCCCACTTGGATGTTTATGACGACTACTCATGGTAAACTTTACTACTGGAGGTATAGCCATGTTATTAAATTCTGTAGCTTACGTTATGAAGAAGTTAAGGTTCCTGCGGAATTATGCTGAAGCTTTCAAGCAAACGCCTAACTGATTATTCTAAACACTGAATGTTTCTTGGATCTATATTAAAAACTCTTCTATTTGCCTGCATATACCGCTTTCTTTAGCTCCGCCAATTTTGCTTTAAACTGATGTTCTCGCTTAACAGTTGAAGGTTTACAGTGTTAGTGTCTGTGAACTTCCTGGTTAAGTTTGCCGCCTCTCCTGGAGGAATGAAATCGCGGATCCAGACTTTTAAGTTTGGTTCCCACGTGCTATATTCTCTTATCCAGCGAGCCTTAAACTCCTCAAGCGAATCATAGCCCTCCTTTCAGATCCCCCTCAGGGGCTATGTCTCCGAGCCTCTGCCTGTAAGCCTTAGTTATAAAGATGTAGCCTGGACGAAGGGTAAACCTTCAACTTCAGATAAAGGTTAAAAGCTGGAGATATCTGCAGCATATATTGCTAACCATAATCTACACTAACGTTACAAAAACATTATATGACAGTTAAAAAATACATTAAAGTGGCTGATATTTCGGGGTTTAGGGGACTTGAGACTTCTGAGGGAAAGTATTAGAACATAAAATTAATGTTTAAATTTGTGGCGAATTTTTCATTATGTGAGGGGAAACGTAATGTATCTTACTAAAGAAGAAGAGAAAATGTTAAAGAATGGTGATTGGCTGATTGTGAAATGTATGGAGTATCTCATTAAGTATGGTGAGACTGCTGGAGCTGAAAGTCTGGTCGATATAGACGGAAATGTAGTTATGCCTATCTTCTCAACTTTTATACCTGAATTAGGTATTGATATAACAAGCCCTGAGCTTCATTGTATACGATTAAAGATATTTACGATTTCTAGGGATTATGGCATTACTAAAGGCTGGGAAGACATTAATGTTCCACCCTTCAATGACCCAGAATATATTAAGCAACAAGAACAGATTATGAAGTATTGGATGAGACTCGGGGTTCATCCCGTGAACTTCTGTGCATTTTATTTGATACAAACTTATAAGCCGACTGCTGGACAATACTGCTCTTGGCATGAAAGCTCAGCCATTCCCTATGGGAACGCTATTCTCGGGGCTAAGGTCAATTTAGACTTGGGCGTCGAATTTGCAATAGCATACACTGGCAAAGCTCCTGCCTACGATATGCGTGTGGACAAAAACCGTGTTGCGACATATCTTGTAAAATGTGAAACAAAATTGAAGACGGATATGGATTTTGATCTTTTTGGATGGGTCGTTGGTGAAGCTGTCGGAGTCGAAGTCCCAGTAATTGTCGGTATAGGGAAACCAACGCAGACACAGATAATTAAAATGAATGCATCATTAAATACTGCTGGTCAGGTTAGAATGTATCATGTCCCTGGGTTAACTCCTGAAGCTTCAACTGTAGAGCAAGCATTAAACTATCAGAAACCCGTTGAAACAGTAAAAGTCACAAGAGAGGATTTGAAGAAGATTTATGAAAAAATGAATTATGCAAGCAATGAAAATGTGGATTTTGTCTACCTAGGCTGCCCATTTTATTCGCTTAGAGAACTTCGGAAAGTTGTTCAATACCTAAAGAGGAGGCGTAGTACATAGTGAATCCGAGTGAAAATAAGAATTTGGCGATGAAAATTTATGCTATGCCAAATATGTTCCACGACAATAGTAAGCCCATTAGGCTTGTGCACTTTGAAGAAATCAAGGTCTCCAAAATAAAGTTTGCGTCATAACTTGGAAAAAGCCGTCAAAATCGTATGACATAGCTGACAGGCTAACCAAAAGAGAGTGAGAATCCATGCCGAAGCTAACAGCTGATGCTGTAAAGAAGTTTGCAAAAGAGCGCGGAGCAGACCTCGTTGGAATAGCTTCCATTGACCGGTTTGAGGGAGCACCGTCACACCTTCATCCAGCTAAAACTGCGCTATCAACCGCAAAATCAGTAGTTGTCGTAGCAAAAAGAATACCACGTGGATGCTTCCGCGGAAACATTGAGGGAACAAACTTCACAACATACACATATTATGGCTACGTCTTCCAGCAGCATAGATATTATATGTACAAGCTGGATTATGAAGTAGCTTGTTTCATTGAGAAGCATGGCTGGGAAGCGGTTCCAACACAAGCAGTAGGAGCGCATTTTAGAATAGCTGCTTACTTAGCGGGTCTAGGCCAGATTGGATGGAACCAACTACTTCTTACGCCACAGTTTGGGCCACGGCAGAGATTTGGACTGATAATAACTGATGCAGAACTCAAGCCAGACCCGATATTTGAGGGGGAACTATGTAACCCGGAAGACTGCGGATATAGATGTATCATTGAGTGCCCTAACAAAGCAATACCAAAAACAAAGAAGATCACCCTAAATGTAGCTGGCAGAACTATCGAATTTTCAGATTTAGATTTAAGGAGATGTATGACTGATTGTATACGGTTAACAATGCATTCTCCCTTTATGCGTAAGGATGCTAGCAGAGGGCGTGGGATGCCCCTGACTGCAATTAATGAGGTTGTTGATTGTTATAGAATGCTATATCGTCATGTTGGTATACCCCCCTTCGTTATGCGCGGCTCAACAGGATGCATGGAAGCATGCCTAGAATATCTGGAGGAGCGAGGTAAAATCCCAAGATATAAGCTCCCATTTAGAAGGAGATCA
>JAWCEH010000185.1:0-6175 GCA_038859955.1 Bathyarchaeia archaeon
AAGAACACATTTACGCCGATTTAGGCGAAATCGTTACACACAAAAAACCCGGACGAACTAACAATAAGGAAATAACAATCTTTAAGGCTGTTGGTCTGGCAATACAAGACGCCGCCGTCGCAAAACTCGTCGTTAAGAAGTTTGGTACACGCTTTAAACATTAATTTCCCTATCCTTTATTTCTAATGCACAAAGGATGATTAAAAAGGGTAATTCTTTTTGTTCCACCCTTCAAATTTTTATTTAAAACTTTACGCAGGCCATAAAACTTAAAAATGCTTAGTCATGATACAATTTTCGAGGCGTAAAGGATGGTGTCCTCAAAAATCCTTGTAGTGGTTGTTCTGATAGCATTGCTTGCGGGTGTGGGTATTGGGTATGTAATTCCAAGAGAAGCTGGACCTGCAGGGGGTTTGCAGGGTGAAATACCAATCGGTGTTTTGCTGCCTTTAACAGGAGATTTTGCAAGCTATGGTGCAAGGGGAAAAGCCTGTGTTGAACTTGCCGAAGATGACATTAATGATTTCGTTCAAAGTGCCGGTTTACCTGTGACTTTCAAGTTTTATTATGAGGATACTGAAACAAAGGCAGATATAGCATTACAGAAGATGCAAACATTAGCTGCGAAGGGCGTAAAAGTTGTGACAGGCTTGCTATGCAGCGCTGACATCCAAGCCGTTAAGGGATACGCGGACACTAATAAGATAGTTGTGATCACTCCATTTTCGACGGTTGCAGAACTCGGCGTGGCCGGTGATTATATTTTTAGGCTCATTCCGCACGATGACATGGAAGGCATAGCGCTAGCTAAACTTGTATACGGCTTAGGCTTCCGTCACGTTGCAATACTGCAAAGAAAAGATCCATGCGACATTTCTATAGCCCAAATGTTTAAGGAGAAATTTGAGGAATTCGGCGGTGAAATCCTCACGTATGTAGAATATGAGCCTGGAACCAGCGAGTTTACCTCTGAACTGCAAGCGCTAGAAAACGCCGTCGGACCAGCCATCGAACAGTATGGTGTTGATAAGGTTGCAATTCAAACTCTGACATGGGAAGACTTAGCTCAAGTACTGGCGCAGGCCAAAGCTCGCAACAGCGTAACACTTTCTGTGAGATGGTTTGGGGGCGACGCAGTAGCTCTAAGCACCGTCATATTAGAGGATGCTGGTGATGTTGCTGCACAAACACAATTGCTCGCCGGATTTTACTATGCTCCAGAGTCGCCCAAAAAAGCCAGAGTGGTGGATTATGTTCAAACTAAACTTGGAGAAGAACCTGACATATACAGCCTCATAGCCTACGACTGTGCTTGGGTTGCAGCCCTGTCGGTTCTTCAAGCAGGTGTAAACGACGGAGAAGTTATTCAGAAAGTTGTTCCATATGTAGCGAACAACTACTTTGGCGCAAGCGGATGGACCGAGCTAGACGAAACGGGCGATAGAACAGGTTTAGACATAATATTCTATCAAGTACAAGTCGTAGATAGCGAATACAGATGGGTTGTAGTTGCTAAGTATTCTGCAGCGACTGGTAGTGTTGAATGGCTCACCTAGATGAGGAATAACCAGAGATGCTAAAAACCGAAGGGGTCAAAAAATACTTCGGTGGACTAAAAGCTGTAGATGGCGTCGATTTAAGTGCTGAAAAGAAAAAGATAACACTACTTATAGGGCCTAATGGAAGTGGGAAAACAACACTGATTAACGTTATCACGGGTTACTACAAGCCTGACGAGGGAAAAGTATACTTTGAAGGAGAAGACGTAACAGGACTGCCGATGAACAAAATATACGAAAGACGTATCGTGAGGTCCTTCCAAATACCCTCTCTTTTTCTAGGTTTAACAGTTTTAGAAAACCTTCTTGTTGCAGGAAGGGGGAATCCAGGAGAAACTTTTGTAAAAAGTTTCATTAAAAAGAGATGGATTGAATATGAAGAAAAATTGGTTAAAAAAGCTATGGATGTAATGGAAATTTTGCAACTCACAGAATTTTGGAATACCCCGATAACATCCTTGCCAGCGGGGCATTTAAAGCTTGTTGAAATAGGGAGGGCTTTAATGGCTGATGCTAAGATGGTTATTTTAGATGAGCCGATTTGCGGCGTTTCTCCAAAACTTGCCAACGAAATATTTCATCACATCAGAGAACTAAGGGATAAACAAGGTTTAACATTTCTTGTGGTAGAACATAGACTTGACATTGCACTACCATTTGCCGACTATGTTTATGTCATGCACAATGGCAAAGTAATTTCTGAGGGAACACCCGAACAAGTAGTTGCTGATCCTATTGTAAAGAAGGTTTACGTAGGCGAATAACAATGTTAAGTGTGACTAACCTAAATTCAGGCTACGGAAAACTCCATGTATTGTTCGACATAAGCCTTGAATGTGAGAAGTCTGAAATAGTATCTGTTATAGGGCCTAATGGAAGTGGGAAAACAACACTTTTAAACTCCATTTTTGGGTTGGCAGACATTTTTTCAGGCTCGATAATTTTTGATGGTAGAAAGCTTAACAATATGCCGCCACATGAAATCTCGAAGGTAGGAATCGCCTATCTGCCTCAAATGAACAACATATTTGCAGACTTATCGGTGAAAGAAAACTTATTGATGGCTGGTTATTCTCTAAATTCGAAAAAGGAATTGAAGGACGCCATGGACGAGGTACTTTCCGTATTTCCAACTCTTGAACCCTTTCTTTCTAGAAAAGCCGGCACACTTAGTGGTGGGGAAAGGCAGATGCTTGCCATAGCGATGACACTGGTGCGCAAACCACGGCTAATTATGTTGGATGAACCGTTATCTGGACTTGCCCCGGTAATTTGCCAAAAAATTTTAGAAAAAATAGTTGATCTAAGGGATAAGCTTGGTGTTGGTATAGTTTTAGTTGAACAAAACGCCAAAAAAGCATTAAGCGTAAGTGATAGAACATACCTGGTAGTTAGCGGCAAGAATGTTTTTTCAGGAAAACCCGACGAACTTTTGAGCACAGGAGAACTAGTTGAACTTTATTTAGGGTTAAAGGCGGAGAGAAAATGATTGACCCAACATTGATGGATTCTATAACTTATTGTTCCCTCCTCGCTGTAATGACTTTTGGCTTGAGCTTCGTACGTAGAACTACTGGTGTATGGAATGTTGCACACGCCAGTCTTGTAACGGTGGGCGCATATGTAGTTTTTACGTGCGTAAGTTTTTGGGGTGGGAGCCCATATATCTATTTACCTTTAGCTTTTATTTTAAGTGCCATAATCGCTGTGATGGAATATATGTTAATTATAGAACCTTTAAGGAAAAGAAAAGCTTCCACAACCATGATGCTTGTTAGCACCCTTGCCTTTGACTTGATGATGTTAAGTATAATAAACATTTATGCAGACTACTTGCAATATACTTTTAACTTTCCCTCAAAAAACTTTCTTTTAAGAGAATTAGATTTTGTGTTTCTTGACGAACCTGGAATTTTTTGGGCTTCTCTTTCCTTTTTGGTAGGTTTCTTGGCGGTCTTATATGTAGTTCTAAATTATACTAAGATAGGCGTCGCCCTCAAGGCGTGTGTGTGCAACCCAACGTTGGCAAGCATTAGCGGAATTAATGTAAAGTATACAAATTTACTTTCGTGGTTCATTTCTGGCGGATTGGGAGGAGTTGCCGGGGGGCTCCTCCCCCTTTGGGTTCAAGGGAAACCTGTTCTTGGCGACTCGTTACTTGCAATTATGTTTTGTGTTAGCATAGTCGGTGGTGTTGAGGAGATATACGGGACAGTTTTAGGAGGCTTCTTTGTAGGTTTTACACAAATACTTGGAACAGCGGCTTTATCTATATTCTTAGGTCCAGCCATAATTCCATATAAGACGCTTTTGCCTATGGTGATCTTGATATTTGCGTTACTTTTTGCCCCAAGCGGCATTGCGAAAGTAAACTGGAAGAAAATCTTAACGTTTGTCAGATTTGGAGGTGCATCTAAACGGAAAGCCTAATCCTATTTACAATAGACTTGGTAGCACTTTTTGCAATATACCTAATACTAAATCTGAGTTTAAACTTACAGCTCGGCTATGCTGGGATACCCAATTTTGGCTTAGTATTAGCCGTTACAGGCGGGGCTTTCACTGTAGGGTGGTTTCCCATAAGACTTTGCATGTGGATATTTAACGTAGACTCACAACTCGGAGGGAACATTGTAAAGAATAATGCAATAATTGTCTCTCAAATCAACAGTCATATTCAAACTCAGCCTTTAATTGGACTTTGCGTATTTATTTTGACGCTAATAATTGCTATGGGTGTGGGCGGTTTATTGGGGTTTATTTCATCGTATCCTGCAGTTAGATTAAGAACCGATTATTTGGCTATAACGCTTTTGGCACTAGGCGAGGCTCTATCGATAATAGGAAGAAATTATGATCCACTGGTGGGAGGGGTTATAGGGATACTTGTGCCAGACGTATGGAGCTGGCTAGGCCGCAACCGATTTACTCTAATCACAATTGTGCTGCTTGCGGCGGCTATAGGAACATTATTATTTCTTGAGCTTTTGGCCCGTTCTCCTCTATGCAGAGCTTTCCGTGCGATGAGAGATAATGAAGTTGCAGCTTTATCTATGGGTAAAGATGTGACGAAGATTAGGCTGGAAGTTTTGGTGCTTGGTTCTATGATCTCCGGTTTGGCAGGTGCACTCTACGCATTTTATACATGTTATGTTGGCCCTGCAGTTTACGGCAAATTGGAGTGGACCTTTCTTCCGTGGCTTATGGTAATATTTGGAGGAGTGGGAAACAACTTCGGCGTAGCGTTGGGCACCCTAATCTTTATTACGTTACGGAAATTAATAGTGTTTTATAAATACTCATTTGCCTTCCTTCCATTCGATGTGGTTTGGTTAGATTATCTCCTACTGGGTTCGATAATCCTTTTAATATTGATTTTTAGGCCGTCAGGTATGTTGAAAGAAAAGTCCAGTCAAACTATACCTCAGAAAAAATTGGAGAAAATAATTGCAGAGTCTCTAAAAAATCAAAAAACAAATATCAAACCTGAAGAATGTATTGAAAAGAACCCTCAGAAAAGTTAAACTTAGGTCTGTAATATAAGGTTATAATACCGCTGTAAGTTATCGCTTCTATATTTTCCTCTGAAGGGTTTCCTATTAAAACATAGTATTCTCTTGTCGGATTTGTGTCAAAAATAACGAAGCCATGACCATCGGTAGCTCTGTGGAGTCGGCCTTCTCCAGTGGTAGCATCGTAACAAACAATGTAAAGCACTTGGTCATCTGGGGTCCATGTTACTGAAATCTGAATTCCTATAAGGCAGCCTCCTCCATAAGGCCCGTACCTATATGCATAGCCTAGTAGAATTGTGCCGTTAATTGGTATTTCTATTTTAATAATTTCAGGTATCAGAACGGCTTTTTCGCCCTTAAACTCTAATGTAATGTTAGATGGAAATGGCCCTTCAGCCTTCATTTTGATTTGAACAGGTTGAGTTTTTTCTTCTTCAAGAACTTTGAAAAAGTTCCCCAAATCAACAATTCTTATTGGGATTATAGGACCCTCAAAATGCAAGGGGGTAACAAGCTTTAGAATTTCATCGTCTACAAACCATTGTCCATTAACGTATTTAAATTTCACCAAACATGGTTCATTTTCAGGAAAATTGGAGGCTGTCTCCACTAACGGGAAAAATGCTACCATAAGAAATAAACATCCAATGCTTAACCTTTTTACGATATCCATCAACATTATCATGACAATTTTGCTAAAAGCAGCATATATTTTTTTGACTTCGCACTTATAAATGAGGAAAATGGGAAAACCCCAAACGTTTAATAAATTGATACTTTGGCAACTCCCTTAACTTTCAGGAATTCTGGGATAAGTTCGCCTGGAACCTTTTTCTCTACAATAAGTGTTAGCTTTGGTTCTGGCGAGAGTTCTGGGTCGTCAACTATTGCCTGTCTTATACTTAGGCCGTTTTTTGCCAGTATCATGGCTGAATTTGCCAATATGCCTGGTATTCTGGCATCCACTGGAGTTATTTCTACCACGCCGAGTTCCAAATGTTTTGCTATTTCTTTTAGGGAATGTCCCGCTGGCCTTAAGCCTTCGAATATTAGGCGGAGTTCGCGGTTCGCTCTTATGGTGTTTATTGTTTCGTTTACTGT
>JAWCEH010000186.1:0-6162 GCA_038859955.1 Bathyarchaeia archaeon
ATAAGACGGTTAAGGAGTATTTTTCTGCGCTTTCAGCTCTTTACGATTATTTAGCCTTTGATGGAAAAGTCAAATCTAACATAATCCTTCCGTTTAGAAAGCGTTATCTGAGGCAGTACAAGGATGATTTTGAGGACCCGCAGCGAAAGCTCTTAAGCGTCGAGGAAATGGCAAGGCTTGTGAATTCTATCATGGATCCACGAGACAAGGCGATGGCAGTACTTTTAGCCAAGACAGGAATTCGACGGGGCGAGTTAATTAGACTTGACGTGGACGATATAAACTGGGATAATTATTCAATCATGCTCAAACCAACGCCGAAGAGAAGCAACCGCATAGTTTTCTTTGACGAAGAATGCGCCATCGTTCTGCGGAGGTGGCTAAGGGTCAGAGAGAAGCTTAATCCAAAAACCAAGGCTCTATTTGTAAGCTATAACACGCTGGATAGAATTAGCCGAAACGGCGTGTGGAATGCCATAGTCAAATATGCTATAAAACTAGGCTTTCATAGGCCAGATTCGCCAAGGCTGGAAGACCACTTTGGCCCTCACTGCTTTAGACACTGGTTTACAACATGGCTGTTAAGAAATGGTATGCCAAGGGAGTATGTTAAAGAGCTTAGGGGAGACAAACGTCGAGAAGCTATAGACATATACCACCACATAGACGGGGAAGAACTACGTAGGGCTTACCTTGCATGCATACCGAAACTTGGAATTTGAATGTGGGTTAAGCATACTTAGGTTTTCTTTTATGTTAATGTGGAGGCTGCTATCATTCATCTATTATATAAATAAAATTTGCGTAAAATTGCGGGTTATCAGCTTTTTTAACAAAGATTTATTATAGAATCTATAAGACTAACTACATTCTACATTCAGTCTTACTTTAGAGGGAGAGACCTAACGATGCGGAGTGTAAAGGACTGCACCAAAATTAAGAGAGGAAGAAATGAAAGCGTCGAAGCATATTATATGAAGATTCTTCTTTGTAAATTGGGCAAAAAACTTGGTTTTGATGTTGATGTGGAGGAAGAACAAGAATCCGAGTTAGGGAAGCTGGCAATACGCCATGACATTTTATGGTACATCGACTATCCGGAATGGTTCAAAAAGTTGTTAGAAATTGTCTCTTTAAGAGGTGATTTGGACGAGGAATACAGTGCACTTTTAAGATGCAAATTGCATCTTAAAAGGCAGCTTTATGCAGCATTTGAAATAGAGGCCACTGATGCTACGACAAAAGCTATGAAGGGAGACATTTCAAATCTCTCTAAGTTACCATATGGCTTCATAATTGTTAAGCGAGGTAAAACAGAAAAAGAACGTGAAGGAAAGGAACCAATTAGAAATAGATTTGAGCGCGCACTGATGGAATTCAGAAGCCTACACGGCCCTAATAATGTCTTAATAGTATCTTTTGAAGACATTATAAATTTGTGTAAGTATTACGGTGTAAGCTAGAATTCCCTTTCTACGTAACTAACCATACTTTCAAGCTCCGGATATTCTGAAATATATCGTTGAATCCTTTTCTCCAGCTCAGATTTTTTAACTTCACGTACACCATTTTCGCTTACTATCCTCATGGCAAGCTGTAAGGCTTGTTGATACATGGGATCTGAGCGAGGTATATAGACCCCCGCCTCATCGTTATTATACAAACCGCCAACGGTGTAGTTTGATGACCCAATATACGCACCGTAATATGTAATATATACCTTTGCATGATTCCTAGGATGCAAATAAATACGTGCATAATCTGACAACAAAACAAGTAACCGTAATTCTGTGACATTTCTTCGGGCCTGATTTACTTGTTCTTCGATATTCAGAAAGCGCTTCGGGTTTTTATAATCAACTTCACGAGAATCATAATCTAAGGTTACAATAATAAGTTCGTCTTTGCTCCTTGACAAAATGTAAAGTTCGCGTATAAAGTCACTCACTTTAAAATGCTTTCCCAAGTCCAATATGTTTGAATTAAAGCCAAAGTTTCTAATAGGAAACAATACATCGCTCAGCCAGGGAGATATTATCATGAGCCTTGCAGTCTCTTCCCTCTTAATCTTTAACCGTATCCATTCTCCAACAATCATGTTAAATATTATTAAAGGTACATCTCTGCTTACAACGGGCATTGACGATCACCTATGAACGTTCTAGCTTTGAGAATATGCATCTCTTATGTATTTCCTCCCCTATGAATCTATAAACTGAGTGAACAAACTTAACTGCTGAAGAAACCACATGCGCTCTTTCAAAACGTAGTTCAGCCGGTTTTGTTAACAATTTTTTCAATACATCACTTTCATCAGATTCAACAGCAGGCTGCGCCCCTAACAATTGAAATATAACCTCGAAGAGCTTTGGTTTTTCATAAGAGTCCAAAAAATAGAGAAAACCATTTTTTGTTAAGATCTGTGAGGATTCTTCTAAATTGATAACGTTTTCTATTAAGACATCCTTAATGGCTAAATAATAAGCTAAAGATGCAAGGGATTTATTAAGCCTATATTGAGATTGAATTCCACCATAAATGCACGGATCAACAAATGTACATTCAGGACAGCCATGGACACATGTATATATAGCGTCTAAAAACGCGTCCAGCAGTCTTTCATACTCTTCTGTTCCAAACACTTCAATTAGCAATTTTCCGTATTTAGCGTCTGCAAGTAATACGTCCAGGAAATAATGCGGTGCTATATTGACCATAAATAGATCTTCGTAGCAGATCCCAAACTTTTCATATAAAATAGCATACAACAGAGAAGAGGGTGTGCGTAGGCCATACTCTATATCTGGAAAGATGTCTTCACAGAAACCACGAAACATTTCGCTTACTTCGCTTTTTAGAGAAGCTCGTTTATGCTCATTCGAGAAAGCATCATAGACTTCGTTAAATCCTTTGACGGTGACGAAGTCAAATAGTATAGAGTTAGCTTTTGCTATGGGGCACTCTAAAAGATTTTCTTCGAATATTTCAGCTAGATCCGTCGATGGCAAAAAAGATACTTCAACAGCAAATTTTTTCATCAATTCACGAACTACGTTAATTCGTTCCGAAAACCTAATGTAAGAATATTTATGGGCTGTTTCACAGACACCATTTCCCTTGTCTACAGCATCGAATATGTAAATTTTGTATTTATCTCCACGCTTTTGATAGAAGTAATTTACATCATAATCCAAAGCTCCAGATATTCGAGTTACGGAATCTTTCAAAATATGCGCAAACGTGTGTGCTGTAACATTAAAGATAAAATCACGAAATTCTTCCTCACTCAAGATGAAATCTTTAGCCAGTTTAAAGAATGTATTTCGGATATCAGTAGCCCGTGTTTTCACATAAGCAGGTAAAACATATCGTATACTTTCTTCAAACTCTTCAGGTTGTGATGTTATGTTTTTTATGAAATCTATTAAGTTCCTTAAGGTAAAATTGATAGGCAATGTTCCTCCTTTAAAACCCGTCCAGAGCACCGCCTTTACAATAACGTCAGCATCAAAGGGATTTTTCAAAATAGAGTAAATTTTGCTATACATGTACTGAATAGATAAATCACGATGAATCTTCGCCAAAAATGAAGTTTTAAGCGAAATGATGTCTGTCCAAAGCTTTACTAAAACTTGTTCATTCAACTCAAAGGAAAAGGCGTCTGTTTCAAAGGCGTATCCTAAAACGCAAGGACGGGAGCCATAACGGTAATATATAATTAGGCTTGGATAACCAAGATTTCTCCGCTCGATTCCGTATACAAATTTCTTTACTTTAAGCCCGCTTTCCTTTATACTCGTGGAAATAAACTTAGTTAATGTGAACAAATTGAAAGGATATGTGGGTAAATTAACCTTCCTATGGGTGAGAGGTTCTATTATTTCATACCATGCTAATGAGTTAGTTTCAGGCGGTACTTTAAGGGTAACTAATTCAGTTTGACATTCCGGGCAATTATGCTTTTCCCATTCATTTTTGAAATACACGGGAAGGTGTGTTTCATCACCATCTGGAATTCGGAGGCATGTTGGGCAGATAGGATAACGAGGTGCTATCCGGTCAAATTGAGAGGGCTTGTATTTTGATTCCAATGGCTTTATCATCAATATATTTTTGTCCGGAAAAGGGTAATCAAATGGAAGAGACTCCCTACTAATTTCGTCAATTTTTCCGGGAGTTAGCACTTGTTCCAAATTTGCCACAGCAATTCTTTCACTAACATCAAGGATTCCGCTTGAAATCTTAATAGGATCTCTTCCGAATCGGAAAGTTATAGACCCTGGGGGGAATTGATACAAGAAGATATCTAACTCATTTTGAATCGGAGGTCCTCTCTCAGATTCACCACGCAATGTTATGAGGGGAATATTGGGATGCTGGAAAAACACTTCTGGGAGTCTATATGGGTAAAAATCATCAAGAAAAGCGATAAATGGCAACACATCCTCAAGAAAATTATAAGTTTTCCACTCACCTCGACGAATCCCACGAAGACGGTTTATTGTCTCAATCGATTTTAGCATTGATTTTAGCGATGGAATGGAGACTTTGTCCACTTTTCCTTCATACGACTTAAAAAGCTCATCAAGACGACTAATTAAAGAATAAAGTTTCTTCATCTTTTTCCGGTCATCGTCCGACATGCTTGCTCCTTTTGTTATTAAGTAATCGAAAAGCTCATCGGCAATTTTTTTAAGCTCCATCATTACACACCTTCAATACTTTTTAATAATTCATCTATTTTTTGTGTTAAACTCTCAGGCAACATAGAGCTCATAGCATTTAAAACGGACTTAATTTCATGGATGCATCCGGATATTTCAGATATATCGTTGATCAACTTCTTATAATCAATATTAAGGCTACTAGGATCTGGTAAAACGACGTGCGCATCTTCCTCTATTCTTATTCTACTCAAAATTGATATGAGACTTTGTCGTGCCCTTCCAATAATAGTAGAAAGAGATTCAGATAAGAGACATTCCAATGTTTTATAAAACGCTTGAATAGCCTCTTCGACAATTTTTTCGTTATTGTGTATGTCAAGAAGGTATTTTTTCAACCGTTCGTAAAAGATTTTGTCGGTGGAGATTTTTTCAAGGAGTTTTTTAATATCGTTTTCAATAGAGTTGGAAGTTGTGAAACATCTATCTTCATGCCTTAAATTGTAAATATCGAATCCCTCTGCAGCAGCAAAGTCAAAACATGCTGAGTATAAATGAGAACGAATTACATCTACATTTTCCCCTTTAACATTTATTGGCTCGATATAAGCTGGGTCGGTTAACTTATGAGGAAATCTATAAAAGTAAGTGTCAACCGGACTGAATGATAGTAGAGTGGTGGATAGAACATTGCTACCTAGTTCACGTCCCGCTCGTCCAACTTTTTGTTTGTATGAAGATGCGGATCTTAATGCTTTGAAAAGTATAACGTTCTCAATCTGTGGAAGGTCTACACCAACTTCTAATACGGGCGAGCAAATCAAAAAATGTATCGGGATATATTCGGTATCTTTTAATTCTATCTTTTCCACGGCTCGTTCACCATATAACCCCAAAAGATGGTTAATACTTGCAGAAAAGTACTGACTTGGATCCTTTATTCGTTCTTCTCGCAATGCTCTTTGCGGAGCTGTGGCTATATCACTTCTTGCATTATCGCTTCTGAGCCAACCATTATCCCCGTTTTTGAAACGAAGCATGTGATAATGTGTTCCTTCATCTTCGGAGAACCACCAACATACTCCATGTTCAAAAAATGGACACCCAATAAGTGTCGTTAATTTGTGGCTCTTTCTGCCTCCCGCCCAAGGCGGGAAGGCATAAAATTCAGTAGTTGTACTTATGGAATTAACATCGACAGATATCAATTTTCCTGCTTTACATTCGTTGCAAAGATTTCGTAATTTAGTAATTGCAGATTCTTCAAAATCCTGCACTTTAGCCCACCATGAAAGTGGCTCGTGAAAGATCGAATAATATGTGCAAGAATAGTCAGGAGGAGAGGCTTTATTTTTTATATATTTTTTGTGCAACTGCTCATTATCACGAAAGATATAATTCCACCGTCCTATTGTTGACAATGAGTCAGCAAAACCAATTGTCTTTCTAATGTCTTCTGGCGTGTCCTTTGTGTTCTCAATTGAAAGGTTGCCTATTC
>JAWCEH010000187.1:0-6153 GCA_038859955.1 Bathyarchaeia archaeon
ATGCGTTGGGCATATGCTGAATGTTGGCGTTAAAGTGAAGTATGGTATATGATAGTTATATGAAATCTTTCTAATCAAAGCAGCGGCAGCTGTCCAGGAGTATATTCTCTCCCCTAAGAAGACATGAAAGACTGTTCCGCCAGTATATAGTGGCTGGAGTTTATCCTGATGCTCAAGAGCCTCAAAGAGATCACCCGTATAGTCGACCGGTAGATGCGTTGAGTTTGTATAGAACGGCTCAGCACCTTTCGAGAGATATCTTTCGTTGGCAACAATTATATCTGGATATTTCTTCTTGTCCAACTTAGCAAGCCTATAAGATGCACCCTCAGCTGGTGTAGCCTCAAGATTATATAGGTTGCCTGTTTCCTCCTGATATTCCATGAGTCTCTCACGAATGAACATCAACGTCCTAATTGCGAATTTCGTTCCTTCCTCCGTTGCAATACCATATCCAAACATATTCAGCAAAGCCTCGTTCATACCTATTATGCCGATCGTTGAGAAGTGGTTCTTCCAATATCTGCCATAAGCCTCCTTAACGAAGCGCAGATAATATCTCGAGTATGGATACAATCCCTTCTCGGTGAACCGCTCAAGAATCTTACGCTTTATTTCCAGACTGTCTTTGGCGAGATCCATTAATTCGCCAAGCCTCTCAAAGAACCTATCCTCATCCTTAGCCAAATAACCAATCCTAGGCAGATTTATTGTGACAACACCAATCGAGCCGGTAAGTGGATTAGCGCCAAAGAAACCCCCACCACGCTTACGCAGCTCCCTATTATCGATTCTCAGGCGGCAGCACATCGAACGAACATCTTCAGGTCTCATATCGCTATTCACAAAGTTTGAGAAGTAGGGTACACCATATTTGGCCGTCAACTGAAATATTCTTTGCGAAATGGAAGAGTCCCATTCAAAATCCTTTGTTATATTATATGTCGGTATTGGGAAAGTGAAGACTCTACCTCTGGCATCACCCTCAGCCATAACCTCAGCAAAGGCTGCATTCAACATTCCCATTTCATCCTGCATCTCACCATAAGCATCATCAACTACTTTACCACCGTAAACCACAGGCTCATCAATCATGAAGCTAGGAACCTTAAGGTCAAGCGTTATATTAGTGAATGGCGTCTGGAAGCCAACTCTCGTTGGAACGTTAATGTTAAATACGAACTCTTGAAGAGCCTGCTTAACCTCCCCATAGTCTAAGCCATCATAACGTATGAAGGGAGCTAAAAGGGTATCAAAGTTGCTGAATGCCTGCGCCCCGGCAGCCTCACCCTGCAATGTATAAAAGAAGTTCACTACCTGCCCAAGGGCTGTTCTAAAATGCCTTGGCGGCTTGCTCTCAATCTTCCCATATACACCGCCAAAACCTGAGAGAAGGAGCTCCCTTAAATCCCACCCAACACAGTACGGTCCCAAAACACCTAAATCATGTATATGTACGTCACCTGAGTAATGAGCCTCACCAATGTTAGGTGGATATATTCTATATGTCCAGTAGCGCTCAATAACCTTCGTTGTCAAGTAATTGTTCAGCCCTTGTAACGAGAAGCTCATATTTGAGTTTTCCCGAACATACCAGTCTTCTAAGTTAAGGTATTGCTCGACTAGATCTGAGGAGCTGAGTATTTCAGCAAGCTGTCTCAAATCCTGATGCTGCTTGCGATATAAAATGTAGGCTTTAGCCGTCTTAGCATGCCCATTCTCGATGAGAACCTTCTCTACAATATCCTGAATCTCCTCAACGGTAGGTACACCATCCTCGCCAAATCGTTTCTTTAGCTCTTCAACAACTTGGTCGCTTAGGCGCTTAGCGAGCTCTCTATCTTTCCCACCAACAGCTCTAGCGGCCTTCCATATAGCGTTAGTTATTCGTTCCTGGTCGAATGGTTCTAATCGTCCATCTCTTTTTCTAACATACTTCAAGGGATCGATCACCTCACCTGAGGGGTCATAGGAGCTGTACGCCTAAATGAAATAGCGTAACTATGTAGTAGTAAAAAATACAGAAACTTAAATTTAATTGTCTAAAAAATTAGACTTTAAGAAAAACCTAAAAATCACGCAAAAAAGGATGAGGGGACTAAAAAGCTCCCAATTTTTCATCCTCATGTTTGGTCATTCAGAGATGCTAAACCGGCTTTAATTACCTTCACATGCTCAACAATCTTTCTCCCCAGTAGCCTACATGCCTTAAGAGCCCTATCATCAGGCTTACCAACCGCAACGGCGCCATAATGGAGCGTCACCCCTGGCGCAACATAGTCAGGAATTCCAAAGGTCATCATACCGAAATTTAATATTACTGAGATTAATGACAATAGAGCCATCTCATTTCCGCCGCCTAAACCCCCTGATGAGGAGAATGCAACAGCCACTTTATACTTAAGTTTACCCCAGTACTCCCCGAGCTTATATTTGAAGAACGAATACATCTTCTCGCTCATCATACCGTAATGTGTTGGTGAACCAAACGCGAATCCATCATAATAGGATAGCTCACGTGGATCAACATCATCAACGTGTTTAACTGCCACTAAGGCCCCAGCTTCTCTAGCACCCTCTGCAACCGCATTAGCCATCATTTCAACATTACCTGTTATACTATCATAAGCTACTAGTATTTTTATTTGCTCCATAAAGACGCTTTCAAAAACAAGGTATATATAGAGTTTTCCTTACAAGACTAATCGAGTGGTATAGGGAGAAAGGACCCTTTGGCGAAGCTACTGCTGGATGAAATGTATTCAGGCCTTAAAGAGTACTTTGAACTATTAGGATGGGAAGTTCTAACAGTCAATGACATTGGACTACAAGGGGCAAAAGACAGAGAAATAGTACTATACGCAAAGAGAAATGATCTCATACTCGTAACGCAGGATCAAAAGATAGCTGATATGGCGGAAATACTGCAAGCAAAATGCGTATTAATATCAAGCGGATTAATAGCCAAAATGGCCGATGAAAGAATAAAAGAAAAATATCCAGAGACAAAATAGTAAAATCAACACTTATTTTTAAAAACTCAAAAATGAAATCTTATTTTGAGTCTGAGAGTTATTATTGCACTTATTTATTTACTCGCATCAGATTCAAAGAAAAGCTTTTATTTAACTACTAACAAATTTTTCAACGAGGGGGAAGCGCCTAGGGGGAATAGTAGTCTTAGAGAGTGGTTGAGACTCTTAGTGTCCCCCGAATTGAAGGCGCTTCCCCCTCGCTCTCTCTTTAATAATAATTTAAACCCAGTTTAGAGTAGTAATTTTCAGGAGAAAATAGAAAGATGGAAGATTTATGAGAGATTTTATTTAAGGGATTCTAATGGCATATCAATTCTTCTTTGTATGTATGATATGTGCCTGATACCGTTTTGAAGTTTCAGATAATGCCATGTGGATTTTGGGCCAAAGGGATTGTTATTTAGAGCCGCCTCGATAACTTTACTTTTATTTATCTCGATATTTTTGGCAGTAGTTTTTAAGTCTATTCCATCGGACATGTAATCTACATAGCATACTGGCACTTTGGCAAATCCAAGTAGCCGCAGGGCTTCAACTCTGTGGTGGCCATCGATTATCACGTTGGTCTTCTCATCGACAACTATAGGCTTCTTGAGAATGCCATCAAACCATATTTCATCTTTAAGGACTTTAAGTCTAGTGCTATCTGTTCGCTCATGAGGCTTGAGACTTGAAATATCAGCCAAGCATATGCGGACTTTTATTGGAATGTTGTTATTCCTTTTTGATGCCAAAGTGAGCACCTTAACAAGTTAATATTTGTGTTTTGATGTAATATTTAAAACTTTTTGGTACAATTGTGTACATAAAAACTTATATTAACACGCTTGCCGCGATTAGGAGTAAACCTAAAAATAGGGAGTAAAATGCAAACACATGAAATTTATGAAGAATTCTCCGAAGAATTCTTAGAGATATATAACCCAGACACATTGCAATGAAAACTCCGATTAAAAGGTCTATCCATTCAAGATTAACTGAAGAAAAAACCGTAAATTGTGAGCATACCATTACGATGAGCGCTCCAGATATGGCGGGAATCGATAATAGAAATGAGAATTTGAAGGCTTCCTCGCGTTTAATACCCAATATTAGTGCAACAGATATCGTCAATCCACTCCTAGAGAGACCAGGTATAATGGAGAAGCCTTGAGCCAAGCCAATTATAACGGCCGACTTATAATCCACGATGTCTTTCACCTGTGTCCTCAACTTTGATATATAGATGAGGAAACTGGATATTAGGAAGGAAACTGCAAGAGACGCCACTCCTCGAAATATTTCTTCTAAGAAAAACGTGATCGCAATCCCTATTATAGCTGTTGGAATAGAACCGACAATTATCCTCAATAATATTGTTCCCCCTTCAGATTTGAAGTTGGATTTTATAATGTCAGATAGAATCTTCTTTAACTCAGCTCTAAAGAAGAAGACTGTAACCGCTAATGTACCAACATGCAGGATGATATCGAAGACTAATGGAAGACTTAATCCAAGAAGAATTTCCGCTAATCTAAGGTGACCAGTACTAGATATAGGTAGCCATTCGGTCAAACCCTGAATTACGCCCAGCAGGATTACTTCGAGTCTCATCCCCAATTCATCAACGTCAATTTAAGCAATAAAGGAAATAACTTTATAGTAGCAGCCTCAATATTTAATTTTGAGGGTTAAAAATGCCCTTCGTTGAAATGCTAACCATCAACGAAGAGCGCAAAGATACGGAAGAGATTTTAGAAATTATATGGAGGGCTCTTGAGTATTTTCCAAGAGGTTTATGGGAAGGCATAAATTACCTTGGAAATGTTGACATGAAACATGACTTAAAAGTAAAGTCTAAGGATGCAATTTACGGCGCGTTCATATTTAACAATCTTATAAATAAAATCAGAAGAGTTAGAGAGTTATTGCAAATTAGAGATCTTTTATTAGCAGTCACACGCGACCCAATAATAGCAGTTTACCATAAATTTGAAGCCGAGAGACTAAGTCGGATAGCCAACCTAATACATGATTACGTCTCAAACGATGTGGGCGTAATCTCCCTCTTTAGGGCTGAGGAACATGAAACCGCGTCAAAAGTTGTCGCACACGGGCTTGGGCATAATCGTGGACTAAGACATCACACCAAGCCCGTAGACATCATGTATGAGGGACTACTTGAGTACAGCACACTAAAAAATGAAAGATTCTGCACTGATTGCATAAGAAAAATTCTTAGTGAGGAACCGGGATCTTAAGACGCACGCGCGAAGTATCCATACGCTTCAACAACGTCACTAACTTCATGTACAGTCATATTGTATCCCTTCTGACTCAAATATTCTTGCAAGCTCACCTGGATAGGTTCCCACGTTATCACTGTGAAAGGAGGCATATACCTCTCAATACGCTTATATACGGTAATTATTCCTTGACCTTTAGGAAGTAAGAACAATTCCCCGCCCTTTAAGGCTGCGGCCTCAGCTTTTTCCGCTATTCCGCCGACTTTACCTATCGAGCCATCAGGCATTATCGTACCAGTTATAAACACTTTATTAGATAACTCATCTCCCTTTATCGCAGATATTATCGCTATTGTTATAGCCGCTCCAGCACTTGGTCCATCAACAACTTGAACTTCCTCTTCAGCTTCTACGGTAACTATGATATCTGTGCCGCTCAGCAGCATCCCAGTAATTTTCTCGGCGACAGATGCGGCGGTCTGAACACTTGTTTGTAGGTCGATACCTATACGTGGTATAGTGTTCACTAAAATTCTCCCAGAGCCAACGTGAAGCTCAATAATGCATTTTAAAGTTAGGCCCTCATAACGAACAGTGAATAAGCCCTCGGACACCGTTTTTACGGCAACTATGTTTATTTCCCGCCTTCCAATTAAGCTTACATTTGCCTCCATCTTTTCAATAAGCGAGGAGTAGTATTCCGCCTGAGCCCTATAATACTCAGTTTGACTCCTCAAATTCTCAACTTCATGTTTTAGGTTCATGACCACGGCTGATAAATTCTCGTTCTGTTTCAACAGAGTTTCAACCTGTATTATTAAATCATTATTACGCCTGAACACTATTGTTAACTCATAGATTGTTACGCCATTTATTAGGAGACTGAGTATGAG
>JAWCEH010000188.1:0-6119 GCA_038859955.1 Bathyarchaeia archaeon
AGCATATCCTCTAATGATGTATTCTTTATTAATACATAGATTACTACGTCCCTCAATACACATTTTGCATTTTCCACAGGAGATAATTATCTCAGGAACTACTCTGTCCCCAATACTTATTCCTTTAGTATTTTTACCTAAATCTACAATTTCGCCTGACCACTCATGCCCGGTCAAGCCATAACTATCACGACCATAAGAAAAGTATCTTTTCTTACTAATACCCTTAATAACTCGTATATCACTTTGACAAATACCAACTGCTCTCACTCTTATTAGAACTTGATCATCATTTATATGTGGTACATCGACTTCTTCTACTCTGACATCGCCTGGACCATACAACAATGCAGCTTTCATTTTATTTCGCATCATTGTTGCAACAGTTAATTTATCAAACATCGAAGTAATTATATTTTTATGCTTATTTTTGAGCATCAATAAATATTGATAATTTTAGATATTAAGCTGCAAAGATACAACTTATATTGATGGCTAGTTTTCAATAGACTTTAATTACATTTAAATACAGGCTTTTGAAATAGGTAACTTGTGGTTACATGGTATCAGTTGTACTAGACCATGTCACAAAAAGATTTGGAAAAGTATTGGCAGCAAATGATTTATGTTTTGAAGTAAAGGATAAAGAGTTCTTTGTTCTGCTAGGCCCGTCGGGTGGTGGCAAGTCTACAATCTTGAATCTTGTCGCCGGGCTTGAGAAGCCAGATAAGGGAAAAATATACTTTGATGACGACGATGTGACTTACTTACCGCCAGAGAAAAGAAATGTCGCAATGGTTTTTCAGACATATGCATTATATCCTCATATGAAAGTTTTTGATAACATTGCAACACCACTAAAAGTCATGAAGCTTCCGAAGGAGGAGATAAGAAGAAAAGTAAAAGAAGCAGCGGAGATGCTCAGAATTGATCATCTCTTAGATAGAATGCCTTACGAGATAAGTGGCGGTGAGCGGCAGAGGGTGGCTTTAGCGAGAGCAATTGTTAGGAGCCCTAAAATATTCCTCCTAGATGAGCCATTAAGTAATATAGATGCTAAGCTTCGGGTCTATGCTAGGGCTGAACTATTCAAGCTTCAGAGAAAATTGGGAGTTACCACATTATATGTTACTCACGACCAAGCAGAAGCTATGAGCATGGGAGATAGGATTGCTGTAATTAATCAGGGAAACTTAATACAGATAGCATCTCCTGAGGAACTATACCATAAACCCATAGATACTTTTGTAGGGGGTTTTGTCGGTTCTCCACCAATGAATTTCATTAATGCCATATATAGGGACAAAAGTCTAATAATTGGAAACAGATATAGGTTAACCATTTCTCAGGACGTGTTGGGTATAATAGAAGAACTTTCATTAAATGAAATATTACTTGGCGTCCGTCCTGAACACATCAATATTAGTTTCGACAAGACGGGAGTTGAAGACATGGAAGCAGAGATATACGCAATTGAATATTTGGGAAACGAAACCATTGTAGATTTATACAATAAGGAGATCGGAGAAGACAAAATAATTAAAGCCAGAATACCTTGGAGATTCAAAGATGACGTCGGTAAGAAAGTATGGATGAGGTTTGACAAAAATAATTTGTATTACTTTGACGGGGCTTCGCAAAAAAATATATTTTATATGCATGAGCAAGCTAAATAAGCTTGTAAATCAATTGAGCAAATAATATATATTCATCCTATTTTATATAATTGATTATGAATGCGGTTAAAGTTGCAGTTGTAGGGGCTGGTTTTTTCGGTAGATATCATGCGAGAGTATTTTCAGAGAGTCCTTTATGTAAGTTAGTTGCCATTGTGGATAAAGATGCCCAGCTAGGAAAAAAGGCGGCAGATGATTTTTCCGTTAAATATTATCAAGAACTTGACGATCTTCTTAGTAAGGAAGATGTTGATGCCGTTTCAATAGTTACTCCAGAACAAACTCATAAGGAATTAGCTGTAAAATGCATGAATGCCGGTAAGCACGTGATTGTAGAGAAGCCAATTGCCCATACACTTGAGGATGCCGTCGAGATGGTAAATTGTGCAAAAAAGAATAAGGTAAAGTTTACAGTAGGCTTCATTTTAAGATTTGATGCTCGTTATGCACAAGGAAAAAAGATCGTTGAGGACGGAAAAATAGGCGATTTAGTTTCAATTTTTGCGAGAAGAATGACTACTTTAGCAACTCCTCTTAGGGTAGCTATGTGGTCGCACCCGATCTTTTACATGGGTATTCATGATTTAGATATGATGCTCTGGTACAATGGAATGAAAAGGGCAAAAAGTGTATATGCAGCAACTACTAGCAAGGTCCTTAAAGATTACAATGCGCCCGATGTTTTATTTGCAGTGATAAAATTCGAGAACGATGTTATTGGTAACCTAGAAGTGAATTGGATACAGCCTAATACGTGGCCCTACGGGTTAGAATCGAGGTTCGACGTTTCGGGAACCAAGGGCTCTCTTAATGTTGGTATTCATGGCATGGGTTTAGAATTTTTTACACCCGATGAAGTAGTTTTTCCAGACACATACCATTGGCCCATCGTTAATAATAGATTAATAGGGGACTTAAAGGAAGAACTTAATTCGTTTATTGAATGCATAATTCATGACAAGACACCCCTAGTTACTGGAGAGGAAGCAGTAAAATCTCTGGAAATTGCATTAGCCATCAAAAAATCAATCAATGAGGAAAGAATAATTAAATTATAAAATTATAATAACCATCATTAATTTTTTAGTTAATAATAAGAAGATTAGATAATCTGTAATAAGTAAGATCTTGCCCAAAAATTTAAATACAACTTGCATAAAAATAATTATCGCTGATTGATATGAAGAAAAGAAATAATAAATCGGATACAAAGATAGACGACATAATTTATAAACGTCTAAGCAGAAGAGAAGCGTTAAGCACAACTGGCAAGATTGCGGTAACTGCTGTTGTTGCAGGTGTTGTTGCAGGAGTAGGTGGTTATCTTGCAGGCAGTGCTGCTCCAGCAGCACCACAAACGGTTACACAAACTGTAAAAGTTACACAAACACTACCAACTACGGTTACGGTCACCGTGGGAGCACCTACAACTCAGACTACAGGCTATAGATATATTACTAGACATGCTCAGAAGCCTGCAACTACTTTGATTATGAATGGTTGGGGATACAGGCCTGACATTGTGAAGGAAAACATTAGAATCTTTAATGAACAATTGAATGAGAATGCTGAGTATGAGGTAATTTCTGGAGATTATCCCGCAATTATGGAGTCTAAATTCATAGCGGGAGCAAAGGTGGACGTATGTTATGGGAATCCATTCCACGGAGCAAGATGGTATGCACGGGGCTGGATAAGAAGCCTAACAAAAGTAGTCTCAGAGAGGTACGGTTCTGACCTATACAAGAAAATAGTTAGTGATATGTATCCTGCAGTAGCAGATGGATTTACCACGACAGATGGGCATCTATTTGCATTGCCCTACTTCACATCAGCTAGAGGCAACATCTTATACAATGAATTATTAACTCAGAAGGCAGGAATTGATGAGCCGCCGTCCTCTTGGTGGGACTTATATGAAAAAATTGAGATTGTTAAAAATAAGGGAGTTGCAGACACGCCCTTCCTGCCTCACTGGTTTAAGGAATGGTTCGGAATGGCATGGGGATGGCTCTTCGAAACGATGAATAGGGCTAAGAGCCCGGATGGAAAGAACTGTCTATTCGATGAGGACTTTAATCCGGTCTTTGGACCAGATACTGAGGCTGGAAAAGTATTAAAAGACTGGGCTAATATCTGGAAGAAAGGGCTTGTACCTAAAGGAGTCTTGACAATGACTGAGGCGGACTATTTAGCTGCATTCGGTACAGGTAACTTTGCCTACTCACCACAACAGACATATGACTTGAAGACATTCAATGATCCGGCTACTTCTAAGTTTGCAGGACACTGCAGGTTAGCACCAGTAAAAGAGCACTCATGGGGGCTGTTAGACATGGGCGGTTACCACTTAGCTACTCCTGAAACAGATCCCGATTTTGAAAGGGCACTACAACTTGAGCTTTGGTATGGTTATAGAGATATCAATGGAGTAATATTTGTCGCCAAGAAGTGGGCAATAGAAACAGCGCTTAATGCTGGATATAGAGAGATTCTTTCAGACCCGGACGTCATGGCGGCATATGCTAAATGGATGCCATACCCAGAAGAGCTTGAGTACGAGAAAAAGATAATGGAAGTCGTGCCATTCCCATGGATATGGAAGTCTCCGTGGTATTTAGACTGGCAGACAAAAGCAAGCGACCTACTGCCACTTGCAGCCAGTGGGCAGAGAAGCCCAGAAGACGTTGTGAAGGAACTTTATGAGTATGCAAAGAAAGTGAAAGCTGAAAGCGGGGGCTAACTTTTTTATGGCAAAGCTAAATTATCGAAAAGAACTTAGCGATACGACGATAGCATTCTTATTTCTTGCTCCACTAATAATATTTCTTTTTGGAATTATTATTTACCCAATGGCTTCTTCATTATATTCATCCTTCAGTATTGTAAAGCTTTCTCCTTATCAAATGAATTTTGCTGGACTGGTAAACTATGCAAACATATTTTCTGATCAGTACTTTACCCACTCGCTTCTTGTCAGTGCAAGATTTATCGCCGAGGTCGTCGCTATCACCGTGGGGCTAAGCTTAGGAATTGCGCTCTTCTTGAATGAGGTACTTCCATTTAGAGGTATAATTAGAGCAATCATATTACTGCCTTATGCTTTATCGGAGTTTACCACTGCATACGCTTGGAGGTGGTTCCTCAGCTCAGACTGGGGTTTACTTAATGGAATTTTGTATAGCCTTGGTCTCATTAAGGAATACATCTGGTTCGTCAATTATGAGCATTCTGTAGAGTGGATGGCGGTAGCGTATTCATGGCATATAGTTCCGCTTTGTGCCTTCTTCATGTTGGCTGGTCTTCAGACGATTCCAGAAACATTATACTCCCAAGCAAAGATTGATGGAATTGGTATCATAGGTAGATTCTTCAAGATCACACTCCCATTCATAAAATATGCAGTATTAATTACATTTGTACTATCAACGTTCTTTGCTGCAACAACTGCAGACATTGTAATCCTGATGACTGGAGGAGGGCCGGGTATTTCCTCTACTACACTTACTTACTATATTTATGAGGTTGTCTTCAAAAGCTTTAACCTAGGATATGGCGCGGCAATTTCATGGATACTTATAGCAATAGTAATGGTGTTAGCAACTCTCTACTTCACTTTCTTGACGAGGGTCGGTAAAGCAAGATGAGGAGAAAGATCATCCTCATAATCCTAGCTATTGCATTGACTCTTTGGAGCATTCTGCCACTCTATTATATAGTAGTTGCTTCATTCATGTGGGAAATAGATGTTATATCCAAACCGCCGCAGTTAATACCAACTAATCCAACATTTTCAAATTTGCTGAGGGTCCTTGGATTCTCTGCTCCTGGTATAACTGGTGAGATGTTAAGGCCAGCAGGTTATCCTGTGGTTGAGGGACTTATAAACTCGGCTACTGTTGCTTCTATCGTTACTTTGGTCGCCATGTGTGTAAGTGTCCCAGCTGGCTATGTTCTTGGAAGGTACAATATACCGAGACGTAATGCATTACTTATGTTAATCCTTGGCACGAGAACTTTGCCACCAATATCGATCGTTATCCCATACTTCATCCTTTTCAAGAGTTTAGGACTGCTAGGTACTCATCTCGGATTGATAATCGCTCATCTCAGCCTAATCATTCCACTAATCACCTGGATACTGATGGGCTTCTTCGCGACGCTTCCGAGAGAGCTGGAGAAACAGGCAAGGATAGATGGATTCTCAAGAATGGGAGCATTCATAAAAATAGTGCTGCCAGTAGCATCGTCAGGAATAGCAACCTGCGCAATAATAGCATTCCTAACATCATGGAACGAATTCATAATGGCATGGATACTAACAACAGGATCAAAAGCACAAACACTACCAACAGTACTAGCAACAATGTTCACAATGAATATTGGATTATCGATCTTCGCAGTCGCAAACCTATTGGCCACTATTCCTGCAATAATCATAGC
>JAWCEH010000189.1:0-6056 GCA_038859955.1 Bathyarchaeia archaeon
TACGTTTTGTTTGATTTAACATATAGTAACGAAAGTGATGATTTAGGGTATGGAATGGGAGAATATCTTCTAATATGGTCAGGTGTATCAAATATAGGGCTCTTCGAATTTTGGGAAGGAGATTATGTGAGAGTGGCTAATTTAGGATGGGATGAACATGGAGAATATCATAATACAACAGACTATACTGGATGTATAGAACTTAAAATTCCACTTTCGTATTTCTGGAAAGGAAACGAGATAACAAACATGACGATACGCTTCGAAACCTACGACGTAGAACATAAAGGGACGGTTAACACTGTTGGAGATTTTGAAGTAATAGTCCCTGAATTTTCACAGCATATTATTCAGTCTTTATTCCTGATGGTAGCATTATTTGTGGTTATGATAAAATTTGCTTTAACACATCGCATCAATCGAGTCAGAAATCTAAAAAAGGCATAAGTTCGAATTATTGCTAATGATGGTCTACTGATGGGGTTTGCTTGGATTTCATTAATTATAGTTCATTAACGCGGGTGAGCAGTTAAATCTGAACGTACTCCAAGCACACCTTTTAGATACCTGAAAGGATAAGGAGACAAAAGGCATACTAGTATTGTACCAAAGGAATATCCTGGAGAAAAGATATAACAATCGGAATTGGGAGAGCAATTATAGGAAATCTGCCTTCAAAAACTTCAAGTGATCGATATGCTACTCCTTTATTTAAAATATTGGTACCAAATCGATGAAAATGACTATTTTGTACTAAATGGAACAAAGTTTTACCGAATTAACGGGTTCAGGATTAAGGCTGGTAAAGGGTATATGAGGCATTTCCGATGGGAATCCGTAAATATGAATGGGTTAACTGAAAAGGAGCTTGAGGAGATTTATCGTATTAAAAGATTTAAAGAGCTGCCAGAGATAAAACAAGAAATGGGTGGATTTAGCGTTCAGTTCAAAGACAAGCCAAAAATTTTTGTTAAAAACAACCAGATTTACGTGCCTTTGGATAATAGGAAATTGATGAGAAACCAGTTGGAAAAAGTTTTCAGGGCCTTTCAACTAGCCGGAAGGGTGAATAATTCTAAAATCACTACTTACCAGATCAGAAGAAACCACGACTTATGGGATAATTCAACAGTAAAATTATGAAGAATAGGTAGTCTTACCTATACTTACTTACAATATAAGGACATAAAAGAACTGTGAATGAGATTAGATATCATAATAGTTTCAACTCATTTGAATTGAACTTTGAAGAACACGACTTTTTGAACTTAAAACGTGAATGTAAATTCATTTCGTTTCTTAGCAGAAATGCTAGAAGAATCCTTAGTCATATTTCCTCTAATAATCCTCATTCCTACCTAGCAAGTCAGAAGACACTTACATTTCCAATATTCCAGTACATGGACAGATGTCATCCGTCTCAATTCATTCGAATTCATTCGCTTTTGAACCTTCTTTCTACCACCGCTTCTCCTTCTTAACCATTAATTATTAAAAACAATCATTTTGTAAAAGGCAATATCCTTTTTTAGATATGTTTTTCAAAGAAAAACTTCCATTATATGCCATATCATAAAACATGCTAATTTAACATACATCCACACACATACGCAGACACAATGACATACTCCAATAACCAATGGAAGATTTCTCCTAAAAATTTAAAGCTAGCCATCAAGTAAAAAATTGCTGAAGGAGAGAAAAATGAAGAAGATTGTTTCTGCTGTAATGTTAGTTCTGATTTTTATTAGCATGTTAACATTGGCGTTTAACATTCAACCAATTGAAGGAGTTCTCTCTTCGGGGTATGAGGCGAATCTGGAGAAAGCAGCGTTGTTTTTAAACTCCACTCAATTTGACCCGATAATTGGATTGTGTAGAGAAGCCCCTAATGTTGCTCCGAATACATATTGGCTTGTTTCTGACAATCTTCTGGCCTATCATGCATTGAAGTTATATTATCCCGAAACAGCAGAGGTAATATATGCAACTATGTTACGTTATGGATACTTTAGAAGCTTCAAACACGAAGCTATATTTGGAACAACACTTCCTTACATTCCATTTAGAACACCTAATAAATACATTGTTTCTCAGATTGGAACAAAACTAATTAAGACTGAAGTTTGGAATGGATCAGGCATTTTTACTGATTATCTTGGATATGCGGATCTCTGCATATATGCAGCTCTCCACTTCTACTGGAGTGGCGACATCTCACGTGCAATATATCATTTTAACATAGCCAAAAACATGTGGAATGGCACAGGCATATATGATCTTGCTTCTAAGGATGCAGAGAGAAAGGGTGAAAGACTTATCTTTTCAACATACAAACTTGCCTTACTTCTATACGCTTCTAGGATTCTAGGTCAACCTCTAGAAAACAGAACTAGCATTGAGAAAACATTGTGGCTTATGCAAGATGAAGAACATTATGGTTTACACACTGATTATGACGTTAATCTCAGCTATATAGGGAGCGACATGAACACGGAAACTACTTCGCTATCAATTCTGGCATACAAGTACGAGCCAAAAATTGTAAACAGGCCAATCAAGCATCCAACATCTTTAAGCGTTCCCCCTGACTATCAGAAAATACAAGAGGCCATCAATAAAGCATGTATAGGAGACACCGTGTTTGTACATAGCGGAACATATTACGAAAATGTGGTTGTAAATAAAACAATATTACTCATTGGCGAATGTAAAGAAAATACCATAATTGATGGAAATGGTGTTGGCAAAGTGCTTGAATTAACTGTCGACGGGATTCTTGTAAGCAATTTCAGTATTGTTAATGGTGAAGTAGGTGTTCATATTACGAATAGTCATAAACACATGATAAAGAATAATATTATTGCTAGGAACGTAAGAGGTGCTACTGGAATATATTACACTCAAGTTGTTTATGAAAATAACACAGTAAAAGAAAATGAATTTGGAATCGATTTTGGCCACTTGGGTGGGCCGTCTTCAAGTAATAATTTGGCAAAGATGAATTATATTTATGATAACTTTGCAGGAATATATGTCAGTGCGTCCGAAGGAAATAACACTATTGATAGTAACTTCATCTTTAACAATAATATAGGGATTGTTCTCGATAATACTAAAAATAATAGGATTATAGGCAATATTTTCATAAACAATACGAGGGCTGGCGGATTTGAAAAGGGAATTTACATTAGAAACGCTATTCAGAACAATATCGAAAACAATACATTTGCCTATAACGGAGTGGGCATTTTTATGGACAGAGGTAGTAATAACTGGATTCTAAACAATAACTTTTCGTTTAACTCTTTTGGAATTTACTTAACATTTAATGAGTCAGCTATCTACGTTGAGTGTTCTTTTAACAATAAAATAATCAAAAATCGCTTCTCCAATAACACTTATGGGATTTATTCAGATATAGGAGCTGCCACTTTTATTAATTCACAATTCAATACGACAATTTCAGAGAATGAATTAGAGAATAATACTTACGGTATTTACCTATATCTTTCACCTGTAAACTTAATATCGCAAAATATGCTATCGCAGAACAATAATGGAATATATATCGAGCTTTCATCTGGGAATTCGTTGGTCAATAATACTTTGACTAAAAACGAAGCAACCGGACTTACTCTTCGCTTGTCAAGCAATAACTTCTTAGCTTCCAATAATGTAACAAATTGTGGTACTGGAATAAGACTGAGTTTATCCGGAGGCAATTTAATTCATAGAAATGTAATTATCAACAATATAATTGGGATTGATATAAGCTTGTCTAATGATAACGTCATTTACAATAACGATTTTATTAACAACGCAAAACAAGTAGCCACAGATGGCTTATCAGTAAATAAATGGAATTCCACGTATTCAAACGGCGGAAACTATTGGAGCGACTATAAGGGAACAGATCAATATAATGGTCCTTACCAAAATGAAACAGGCAGTGATGGAATAGGCGATACGCCTTATACGGTAGATATAAATAAATTATTTGGCACTTATAACATAGACTATTATCCTTTAATGAAACCTTTCATCATGCAAAGTTACTATCTAATTATAATCTCCGAGATAGGAGGAACCACAGACCCGGAACCTGGAACACATGCATATCCTGTGGGAACTATTATCTCCGTCAAAGCCATCCCAGATACAGGTTACTCATTCGCCTACTGGCTTTTTGACGGGGAAATTAGAACACAAAACCCGATAACAATCCTAATGGACACAAACCACACCATAGAAGCACACTTTGTTGATGATGTTCCTCCAGAAATAAGCGACCCGGTGCAAGACCCGCCTGAAGATGTTAAACCGTACCAAAACGTTATAGTCACAGTAAATGTAACAGATTATGGCGCTGGCGTATACAACGTAACCTTATGGTATAGCATAGACAATGGAACAACATGGAATCCCTTAAACATGACAGAGATCACTGGTAGCACATATCAGGCAACCATTCCAGGATACCAATACTGCACATGGGTCACATATAAAATAGTTGCCTATGACAACTCTGGAAACCATGCGATAAAAAACAACGGTCATTATTACGTATATCATGTTATCCCAGAATTCTCGTCAGCCCTTATTTTACTCTTGTTGATATTAACTACTTTAGTCGTCACGGTTCTCTATAAGAAAAAGAGACAACAAAACCCCCAACTTCCTGATTTTTTGTAAACTTTTCTGTTATTAGCTTCTTTCAGTAAACATAGCCTATTTTAGGATTTGGGATTTGTATCTAACTTGTTAACGGCTTAGCTGTAAAGCCATATGAATTGTTAGCAGTTTCTCTATTTCTAGGATTTCACTTGTTAAATTGTAGATTGCTTCAGCAGTGTAGTCCTTAACTTTAACAGCATAGCCACCTCTAAATTCCTTAAGAACTCCTCCTTTTCAACTCTAAAACTCATAATATCACCCTTCTTTTGTAAGTGACTAAATGTATAAGAAATTTAAAATGAACATTCCTAATGATTCCATAGACTTCAGTTTAAAATTCCATTCAATCAAGTTCTCGGTTTTCGATGATGCCTTTGAGAATGTTCAAATTCTAATTATAAATTAGAGTGTAACAATTAAGTGAGGAAGCCCTTTCTATTAACTTAAAGTTCAAACCACTACGTTTATATTTCCCGATTACTTTAGACAAGACTGCTTTAGTTTAGTTGTGTATTGTGTTGTTGTGTAGTGTGCTGTTGTGTTTGGTGTAGTTGAGTATGGTGAAGTAAAACTGAGGGGAGAAAGGAGAAACAATAACTTCCTATATCTACCCTCCCACAAGAATGTTCATGAACTTCCAAGTCTCCATTTGACACTTCTTGTTTAAATTCTTCCATGCACAGACCAATCAGATACCTTTTCTCTTTGACGCTTGATGATGATAAATCTTCTCTCCTTACAAAGACTACTAATTATGGTCATTCTCCATACCAAACATATCCAAAGCATGATGATTTGACACTTGCCTTTGACGCTTATGACAGTTGTTGTCACTATCGTAGTTCTTTCGAAGAGATTTAAAACTTTTCCAAGAACTTTATAAAATACTCCCTATTCTAAGAATCCCTGCAGAAGAACTTAGAAGAAGAAAGGGAAGAGGAATGAAAGTAGAATGTCCCATCTGCAAAAGAATAGGAATCCTTCAACTGAGAGGTAACTCAACACGAGTAATCCATTACCGATGGACAAATGGCAAAAGAATGTTTACCTCTCACAAAATACCTAACACAATAACAAACACAATCAATATCCAGAACTCAGTGGTAACAGAAAAGCCTATTTCTTTGGTATCAGATATCGTTAATTCTAGCTCCTTTTCACAAGCAGAAGTGGGCCGGGCCGGATTTGAACCGGCGACCTTCCGCACGTCAAGCGGATGTCCTAACCGAGCTAGACTACCGGCCCGCTGTCAAAGTAGTCTATCACGCATTCCCATATATAGCTAATTCGCCTTTTAGTTCAGAGTAAGATTTAAGGTTCAAAGTGCATGTGATTAGGATGGCGGGCCGGGATGGCGGAGTGGACAACGCGCAGGCCTT
>JAWCEH010000190.1:0-6055 GCA_038859955.1 Bathyarchaeia archaeon
AATCCCTAACGGCATAGATTTGGCTGAGTATGCCAATCTACCGGCTAAAGGCTGTTTTAAGAAGAAGTTTGGCATACCAGAAGAAAAGAAGATAATACTATACCTGGGCAGGATACACAAGACTAAGGGCGTAGACTTCCTCATAAAAGCTTATGCACATTTAACAAAGAGATTGGGCGTTAAAGACTCAGTTCTAATTATTGCAGGACCAGACGACGGATACCTAGACGAAACCAAAGCTTTAGCGGAATCTCTCGGTGTATCAAGCTCGGTGGTATTTACTGGTTTTATAAGTAAGGAGGATAAGCTTAAGGCTTTAGTAGATGCTGAAGTGTTTGTCACACCTTCCTTCTACGGTTTCCCAATGACTTTCCTAGAGGCCTGTGCCATTGGAACACCTATAGTAACGACTAACTTGGGAGATACGTTAGAATGGATAGACGGCAAAGCAGGTCATGTAACTCGACCTACACCTTACGATATAGCTAAGGCTATTCATAATATAATCTCGGATGAAGAGCTACGTAAAAGTTTTTCAAAGAATTGCGTAGAAATTGTGAAATCAAGTTTCTCTATCGAAGGGGTGGCTTCTAAGTTAGAAGAGGTTTACAAAGAAGTATTAGAAGGCAGAAATTGATACATGTCCTTTTATTTAATACGAAACCTTTCTAATGACTGTTCTGGAAGCACACGCGTGCGGTAAGCCTGTAATAGCTTCTAACGTTGGGGGATTAGGAGATTTAGTAGTAAATGGTGAGACGGGCTTGCTATTTAAGGTTGGAGATGTCGAGCAACTGGCCGCTAAGATGCTTTACATACTGAGAAACGAAGACATGGCTGTAAAGTTGGGTTCAGCTGGCAGAAAGTTTGTGAGGGAAAAATTTGAGATAGGAAAAACTATAGCCATGTTGGAGAGAATCTATGAGTCAGTAGTGGTTAAAGGGATCTAGTGATAGATGTTGAAATGGGTCTACTATTTAAGGTTGGAGGCTTACTTTGAGTAGCTAGTTGAGAAAAACGCTCTGGCTAATGATGAGGTTAAAGTTGAGGAAATAGGTAAAAAGGCGAGAAAACTCTTGAAGAAAGATATTCGATAGAAAGTCGTTACCGTGCTTGAGAAACTCTACGATGAAGTCGCTTATGTATTAAAAGTGTCCAAACTACTCAAAGAGGATAGAGGCGTAGAAATAGTCTTGCAGGGTAGAGGAGAGCTACTAGGATACGTTAAAAACAAGGTGAAAGACATGGGGATAAAAATACTGAGCAGGGAGGAAGTCGCGAAATCATTGAATGAGGCAGACGCCCTACTGCTACCCTTAAAAGACTTCAAAAGACCATACTTAGGAATATCCTCGAAACTATACGAATATCAAGCTGTGGGTAAACCAATAATATGTTGTGCTGAAGGGCAACCCACCGAATACATTGGGATAACTAACTCAGGAGTTATTATTAAGCCTGGAAATCATAAGTCCTTAACTGAAGCCATAACGAAGTTAAAGATGAACTCAAAACTTATGAAGGTATTAGGAGAAAACGGAAGAAAAACAGTTGAAAAAGAAGTCTCTATAGAAGCCATAGGTCTGAAAATAATGGAAATCTTCGAAAAATTGAGGCGCACATCTTAATAACGGTGCGTTTAATTTGAATAGGGAGGTCAAACCTGGAGTGAGGAAGCAAATTTCCCCCATCTATGATAAAGAATCTAAATCTTATGTTCAAAAAAGGATTTGGATGAGCTCTTATATTTTCGTAAAAATAATCCGAGCCATTTATTACGCTGTAAATCTGATAGTGCAGAAATACGGGACAAAAGTAAAGGTCCTTAATTTAGGCTCAGATCCAGGCTGGCTAGAAGCGAATCTATTACAGAATAATTTTAAAGAATGTTTCTGGCTTTCACTTGATACCGCTCCTTCAATGGCAAAGAAGGCTAAGCTTAGTGGACCGAATGATGTAATAACTGCTGATGCACACTTTCTACCCTTCAAAGATAATACGTTTGATGTTATAATCACCACACGCGCGATTAAATTTTTAAATAGATATACTCTTTTGACCGAAGCGAAAAGAGTGCTTAAAAGTCAAGGCTTTCTTCTTATACTTTTTGACTGTGGTGATGCTTTGTGGATTAGATTTCTGGAGAAATTTGGGGTGCTTGTGGACGTTGGAGTTAACCGCAGGACTTTAACAACCAAAGAACTTACATCTGAGTTAAGATCTTTCGGCTTTAAAATTTTACTCTTGTGCCCTATAACGAGTTTACCACTCTCATTATTCACGCATATACCAAAGTTGCTTTGGGGAGTTTTAAAGTTAATCGATTTGCCAAGGCTAATTAGACCTAGGCTTAATATGATTCTAGCTGTACGTGAAATTTAAAGGATTCTACATGAAGATCCTTCAAGTCACACCTTATTTTCCTCCAGCATATGGATTCGGAGGCCCTGTTAAAGTAGCATATCAAATTTTAAGGGAATTGATTAGTAGGGTCATGAAGTTACTCTGTACACAACCGATGCTAAGACTTTCATTCAAGGCTAAAACAAATCCAGAGAGTGTAAAAGGAATAAAAGTGCAATACTCTAGGAATATTTCCCTAACATCCGTTAGGAAGCTTAATTCTTCATAACCCCCTCAATTAATCTCATTTGCAAGAAAAGAGGTTCGACGTCATTCATCCCCCATGAATATAGGGCTAAATGGTAGAAAGTTTAGAAGAATAAGAAGGATTGCTACAACATTGGAGAAGGTTTATGGAAATCTATCGATGTCTTAAAAATAACTTGGAGAAGTTGTTCGAGGTAAAGATTGTATGCTCAACATTACTATTGTAATACTTACCTTCATATACATTTATTGTTTATCATTCACGATAGGTTTCTTTTTATTTAATTTTGATAGTGTCACGAAGTTTTATCTAGGGATAACACTATTACCAATAGTTGCGGTAACTGGACTCTGCACTCTAATTCTATTATCATATACAATCAGTTTTGTGGTTATTCATTGGTCTGTTTTAATAACCCCCCTTATTCTGATAGCCCCGATCATTCTTTTTAATTCACTTAGAAAAGGTGTTAAACTTGTCATAAAAATTTCAATTAAAACATTTTCTAGAACTATTGCAATGGTTATGTTAAACATAATTCCCCTCATATACTTTACATTAGCTACAGATGTTATGAAGTGGCCCCCACCTGGTGACATCATAGGACATGGATTACAGGTATCTCTTTTGAGACATAATGGAAAAATACTACTTACATTTGAACCGTTATCTCCATATACAAATTACTATCCAAGAGGATTTCACATTTTTGTTGCAAATGTGGCAGAATTGATGGGATTATATTCGGGGGAAGCTGTGCTTATAATGGGCGCTTTCCTATCCGCATTAACACCCTCCTTACTTTTCTCGTTAACATACATGTTAACAGATTCGTTTTTTCTATCATTGATGCCATACCTCGCTTCGTTTCACATACATTCCACAGAAAATTTAGAAAGATGGGTCTTCGGCTACTTTTTTAATGGAGTATACCCATGTTTCACTGGTATCGTGAGTTACATCCTACTAACTTCCCTGCTGGTTCTTTTCCGCAAAACCAATTCGCGGAAGATTTTATATATCACGATTTTGATCTTAGCTGAACTATTTTTCACATATCCGAACTTCTTCATCACAGTTGCCCCAATAAGCCTATTGATTATAGGTAAACCCTTGTGGCAAATTGCAAAGAAATTGAAGTGGGTAATTTTAATATTCGCAACTTTAAGCATTCCAGCTGTAATGACTATTCTTACCGTAGGTAGGCACTACATAGGGAAACTGCTCACAACAGGTTTTAGCCCATCGCGCAGGATTCCATCGGTTTACTTCTCTGACTGGACTACTTTATCGATCTTTCTCGCAGCTCCTATGGGAATTTATCTATTGGTGAAAAAACGGCAGATAAGCGTACCAACGATTTTCTTAACAACATTACTACTTAATGTCATATCCATGAGTGACGAGGCGTATCGATTCCTTTGTATAATTCTCCCAACCAGACTCATAATTGTGGATTGGATGTTATCTTGGGTTATAATATCAAGCTTCATGGCAACTGTACTTAAATACATTAAAAACTTGGTGGATAACAAACATCGTTGCTTTAAACTCATAGTTTATAAGCAGTATTTGACCACGTTCACATTAGGCGATACTGGAGCTTTTATGCTAAAGTTAGCATGCATTTTACTTGTATTATGCATATTTTATCCATCTCTCTACCTTCACTTCTCCTTAAATCGAGCCAGTAGAGCTGCTTGGTACACAAGGTCATCGAGTTTCCCTTTTGACTATAATGTTTCTCTGTGGGTAAGTCAAAATGTACCATCTGACGAGTTAATCTTAAACGATATGAGTTATAGTGGTCTTTATCTACCATCTTTTACATTTAAAAAAGTCGTCTTCCACTATTTCAGCCACCCTTCAGAATACAATGAGGCAAGACTTATATGGCTTCGCCCAGAAGACCAGACGTTAGTCATGGAGATTTTAAGAAAATTGGAAATAAAATGGATAGTCATAACCTCCGAATGGGGTTACCTAGACCTTTGGATGTATGGCGGTTCTGGAAAGTACATAGGAAAGCCCTTTAAACCAAATAAATACATCGAAATATTTGATAGCTATCCATTTCTTAAGAAAATGTATCAATATGGAAATAGCGCCGTTTACAAAGTGCTTCTTTAGAAATATCTCAGTAAAAGTTGAACTTGACTTAAGAAACCTTACTATGTTGCTTCAACTGTCTGCCCCTCTAATAAAGTTTAACGTTTTTTCTTATGCCTTACTTTTTAATGTTGACAATAAACGTATTAAGATTTAATTATACAAGTCCAAATCAAGCAAGGCAGTAATGGCTTTTGCAATCTTGCCTGCGTTAGTATATGAGCTTATTTTAGATATGCCTCAGAATTTGACTTTGTCTCTTTTCAAGACTCGTGCCTTAGAATTCTTGAATGGCTCCCTCTTGTGAACTAATCGAAACCCTCATTTTGATGTTTGTTCTGTCCTCCACAGTTAAAGGATCGTATTCGATCCTTTAACAAAATGAGGGCAAAACAAAATCAAACATCAAAATGATTTGATTTGATTCGATCCCTATCATCGTATTCGATCCCTATCATCGTTTTCTCGTGATAGGGAGAAAACGATATTATGCAGGTGTAATCACCCCTTTGACAGTAGCCTCTATTATCCCTTACCCTTAATTGAATGAGTAGTAAGCCGTACATGATGTCGCTACCATTAGTTGGTATGTTATTACTAGCGTGGTCAAATTACATTCTAGACAACTGGAACCTTAAGTGAAATTAGCGTGCGTAGCAAAATTCATCAACTATGAATATCTCTAGTGTGCTGTGAAATTAATCTTAAAGAAATAAAAATGTTCAGAAAGCGTTTGCTAGCAGTAATTCCATGCTCTCTTTATGGTACTACAGGCGATAGTATCAATGAGGCCCAGTTGCTTGAGGCTTTGGCAAGTAGAGTTGGTACTATTATCGTTTTCTCCCTATCACGTATAGGCAAGGTCAATCATCATAGGCAAATACCTTCAAACATGGTTTTAATTAACTTGCCAATTGTTCCCTTTTTGGGGGTTATCTCCATGGTTCTCTACTCACTCTTGATCTCACCTATTGCTTATGTCCTTGATAGAATATGGAACTTTGACTTGGTGTACATACGAACCCCTATACTTTCTTTTGGATTTATGCTTAGTAAAAAGATGAGGGAAAAAAGCATAGTTAAATTTCCAGCCTTCTTTGAAGACGAGCTGAAGCTCAAAGGAATAACCGCCAAAACTGTCCATCGAATTTTTTACCTCATTGATAGGGTTGTTTTGACCAGATGTAAAAAAGTAGCCGTCGGAAGCCCACTGTGGATTCCTAAAATTGAAGAAAAAAGAAACGTACATAGACCTCCTTCTTCATACTTACTTTTACCAGCAGGATACAATCCTAAGAAAATGCCAAAGATAAACAATGGAAGGAAATCAGGCGA
>JAWCEH010000191.1:0-6024 GCA_038859955.1 Bathyarchaeia archaeon
GACTATAAACTTTCAGGTAAAACTTTTTTCTAGACGTTTAGGGTATTCCTTCTTATGGTTTGAACTATGGTTTCGAGAAGCCTTTCTTAGGTTAAATTCAAGGCATGTTGGCTCTTTACCTATCACAATAAATTTTTCTCATACTTTTGCTGCACCGTCTAACTTCTGGTATGTTCAAGGACCCACGTCGGTGGCCCTTCAAGATGCAGAGCAAGAGCTTATTGGGGCTTCCAAGTTTGGTTATAAGGCTCTAAAGCCTATAATAAATTGGAAGGACAAAAAGCTCGTTATAGATTCTGCTAGGAAGTCATTATATGTTGTAGCTAATTCGAAGTTTTGTGCTTCTATTTATCAGAAGTGGGGTATTAATGTTAACGACGTTATATATCCGCCTATAGACCGCGATGTTTTTCAGCCGAGCACATCTAACCCCTCATCTGATTATATTTTGACATATTTTGGAAAAGAAACCGAATTCTCAGCGGTTAAGGCTGTAGCTGATTTAGGAATTAAAATTAAGGCTTTTGGAGCTAAATCACCTTTTATTCCAAAATCGCTGATAAATCATCCTTATATTGAGATCTTAGGAAGAATTCCCGCTTATGAGCTTGTAACTCTGTATTCAAACGCTTTATTCACACTTTTTCCATTCACTCATGAGCCCTTTGGCTACGTACCAGTTGAGAGTATGGCGTGTGGCACTCCAGTGCTTACATACAACTCGCAAGGTCCAAGAGAATCCGTTATAAACGGATACTCCGGATGGCTTGTAGAAAGCCGCACAGAACTTATTCAAAAAGCTGTAAATCTCTGGAGAAACGGGTACGACCCGCATATTAGGTTAAATTGTATTAATGCGGCTTCAAGGTTTGATAAGGAGCACTATGTTAAAAAATGGTTAGAGATTTTGAGAAATTGGATGAGTGGACAGTTGAATTCTATAACAAAGCGATTAAAATCTGTTAAACAATAGTTTCCACAATACATCTATTTTAACACTTTTAAGGAATAAGCAAATAAAACTCCAATCGAATATCCGTAATACTAAAATTTTATACCCTTTGATAGCTCCTTTAACTTTAGCCTTTAGTTTACCATGTAAATTTTCGGTTAAAGTTAAGTTTCTGATTGTTGGGGAGTTATTGTTAAACTTTTAAGGACCAAGTTGTCTAACGCTCACATAATCTATTGCTATTTGAGTATTATTCGAGAGGGTCCATCCTCTAAATTCAAGCTCTGCAGGTTCATTTATTCTATAACGGAGTGAGAAATTTTGCCAAGTGTCTATTTGGTTGAAATCGTTGCCATAAATAGTTCTTAAGGCGATTACCTCGGTGCCGAGCTCTGTTACTACTTCAATTATTAGTTTGCATGTGGCGTTTGCAGTTTTCAATCTGAAAGTTGCTTCATAATCTCCAGGTGAGAAATACTTGTATGGACCGTACCACGTGATCCCTACGGAATCTTCTATATTGCTGCTGATCACTTTTCCAAAAGTGCTTGTTGGATCCCTAATGATTTTTCCATTAGAGGGAATCAGCTGTTTATAGTTGAAAATATCCTTTTGGGGCTCATAATATTTTACGGGTCCATTGTAGCCTCTCTGGAGGAGTAGTACACCGTCCAAGGAGGCAACAATCCCATATTCGTTGTTTGCCAGAAGCCAAAGGAGCACCTTGTCGGGTGAAGGCCCGTATATTTTCAGTTTTAGGCATGGGGATTTCATGTCGGCTATAATGTACTCTGCAGGGTATTTGCCTGGACTCGCAATGAAATAGCCGTCGAGGATGTATGCGTCTAGCCTTTGGCAGACGTGGGGAAAGATCTCCCATGTTGTTGCGACCGAAGCGTTTTTTGGAAGAAGGCTTATAACTTTATGGATTTTCTCGACGTGGTTTTGGTCATAAACTGTGGAGATTGTGTATGGTCTTGGGGTTCTCTCTGTTAATGCTGGAATGCCCACAGGACTTATTGCCGCTGACAGCATTAGGCTCGTAGCTACAAGCGCTGCCACCGCCTTTTTCTGTCCACTTGTATTTTTTGAGAACAGGTTGTGGAAGCCGTGGACGGCCGCTGCGAAGATTTGGCCTATAACGAAGGCTGAGTACTGGAAGTACGGCTGATAATATGGAGGGTAGTCGGTGAGAAACGCGGCTGCCAGCCATGGGACGCTCAGAAACAATTCTAGGGGTGCGAATATCGGTAGAAAGAGGGCTGATGCCAAAAGGAATATGAAGAAGTAAGGCTTTTCAAGCGGCGTTATCATGATGGTTAAGGCTTCGATTGGGTTTCGAAATATGTTGCTCGCCGCTTCAAAGATGTTTGAGCCCCAATGGCTCCAAACTCCTGGTGGAGCGTCCTTTTTTAAAGGGTTGACTGTTTGAATAACGTATATCGCAAGATAAAAAGTAAGGATGCTTATAAACATGAGTGCTGCGGGCGGAACGATTTTTCTAATAGCGTGGAGGTTTAGTTCTTTTCCAAAAACTAACTTTTTAAATTCCTTAGTAAAGAAGTAGAGTCCTAAAAAAAATGTTAACGCGGGGGCAAACTCAACCGTCATCAGTTCAAGGACTATGAAGGGAGTTGCCATCAGCCAACTACCTTTTTGGATAAAGTAAAAAGCAGATAATAGAAAGAAAGGAGTGAAAATTTGTAGGTGAAAGTCGAAAGTGTTAACGCCGTGAAGGGCTGGGTTAACCAGGTATGCCGTAGCAAAGGCGAGGGCGTATAGCCTGTTTTGCAGTTGGTGTTTAGCTATCCAGTAAAGAGGAAGCGCCGCCAACGCTAAAATGAAGGATTGGAAAACCAGTAATGTTTCAGGGTGCTGGTATATGGCATATATTGGAAGTAATGCAAAAAGTATGGGTGAAAAGTGGACTCCCAAAAAGTTGCCTGAGGGGTTGCCATAGTTAACTTCAAGCGTTGAGTACAATATTTTATCTGAGTTCAGCGTCGTCCACAACGACTGCGCAAATATGCCGAGATCCCAAGCGTATGTTCTAAAAGTGTAATGCATATAAATGGTGTAGGCAGAGAAAAAAACGGTGTACATAACAATTAGGATCCAAACTACTACATCAGCATGTTCTTCAATGCAAGGGAGTATTCTGCCACTTAAATTCAGATTTCTAACTTTGTCGTGCCACAAATGATTTTCCCCATAAACCGTGATGTTAATATTTACCTTTACAGAAATTAAAGCTAATAAAATTTATTCGCGAAAGCTATCTTGTCGCGGAACGTGGTGTTGTCAAGGAGAACCGATTTAAATGAATAAAATTGCAGGTAAGCGCCATGACAAGGTTTTGAATCCATTCGTGTCAGTTATTGTCCCAACCTGTAATTCAGCTGGAACTCTGAAGTTCTGTTTAGAGTCTTTGAAATGCCAGATTTATAGGCATTTCGAAATTATCGTCGTTGACAATTACAGCAAAGATGAAACTGTTAAAATCGCTAGGGAATTTGGAGCTAGAGTTTTGTCTCGGGGACGAGAAAGGTCTGCACAGAAGAATTATGGAGCAGAGAATGCTTGCGGCGAGTTTCTTTATTTTGTTGATTCTGACTTCGTTTTGGAGAAAGATGTTATTTATAAATGCGTTAAGGCTTGCAGGTTTTTTGATGCTTTATGCACGGTTAATTATTCTTTGGGGAGAGGAGTTTGGGGAAAATCCATAGCTTTGAAGGAGTATTTTTTGGCTCATGATCCCACAATTCAAGTTGCCAGATTTATTCGGAGAAAAGTTTTTTTTGAAGTTGGAGGTTTTGATGAGAGGCTTGTGGTTGGCGAGGACCTTGACCTCTTCGCCAGACTTATAGAAGGCGGCTATAGAGTTGGAAAGGTTAACGCTGTAGAGTGGCATATAGGTGAGCCTCAAACTTTAAGAGAAATAGCTTTGAGAAACTTTTATTATGGAAAGACCGTTCTGGCTTATTTTGGTAAGAGGGGTAAACTTGCAGTTAACCAGTTGAGCCCGTTTAAACCTAACCTTTTTTCCAAGATTGTGAGAAGCGGGAGTCCTTTCATCTTCAGTTTGGCTATTGTTGATCTTGTTAGATGGACTTCATCTCTTCTGGGAATAATCAGCTCTTTAAAAGGATAAAACCTCTGGATAGTCGATTAAATTTTGGATGGAAACAATTTTAAATGAGCTTAATTATTTTGGGAAGTTGATTGAGGCTGCTGTTTATGCAGATGGATCGGAAATGCTTTGAAAGGAAATACTTTGAGGATTGGCACGCCTATAATAAGAAACGTTTAGCTATTCGCAGATTGTACTTTGACGTTTTAAAATGGGCTAACAATTTTGCGGCTTTCAATTTATTGAGGGGTGAAGGTAGCAGAGCGCTTGATGTTGGCTGTGCACACGGTTATGTTGTTAAACTGCTTGCCGACTTGGGGTATGATGCCTACGGTTGTGACGTATCAGATTTCTATATTCGCAATTATGCAAAGAGTGAGGCGGATAGCTTGGTTATATGTGATGCCCAAAATTTGCCTTTCGTTGAAAGGTCGTTTAAACTGATAACAGCGTTGGAGGTTTTGGAACACCTTCAGAGCCCTATCAGTTTTCTTAAAGATTGTTTTAAAGTTTTAGAGCCGAACGGTGTATTAGTTATGCAGACTCCTCGAGCCATCCCTTCATTGGACATGCTTTTGTCGAAACTTTATGGCATAGTGGTTTTTAAGACCGGCGATGTGGAGCATCATGTGAGCACTTTTGTCAATGGAGAGCAGTTAAGCCGTCTATTAGAGCTTTGTGGTTTTAAGGTTGTTTTGCAGACATGGTTTCTATTGCCTTTTAACCCTCTAATTTTTGAAAGGTATTTCCCAACTAGAATCCCAAGCGCGGTTCCAACCTTTAGAGTTGTCGCATTTAAAGCGAAATAATATTTTATCGGCGAATAATATGCTATTTGTGTTCTACTTATTTCTAAGGTTTCTCTACTGTTATAGCGATTTCTTATTTACGAATTAAGCTTTAAACTTTTAATGTAATTAGTGCTAGACTTTGTTCACCTATATTAGAAAAGAAAGAATGAATGAAAAATAAAAGGGAAGTTTATGGAGATTTACGGGTCGTGTATTCCGCCCTTGTTTTCGCCGTTGTGTGTCCAGAGGGTTTCGCTTATTGTTCCTAGGCACTCAACTATGCTGTAGCCTGTTGGCTTGTAGCCTTCTCCTGGGGTGTACTCGTATTCGATCTCAACTATTATGGCTGTTAAGCCTTCTGGAGCTTCTTGAAGCTGGTATATGCCTTCTTCGTGGAACCACTTGGTTAAGTAGTAGGTGTCTCTTCCCCAGTCGCCCCATATTAGGAAGCCGACTGTTCCGTTAATGTCCTTGTAGGTGGATATTACACCGTAGCCGACGGTGTCGTTGGAGGCGTAGGCCCTTGTCTTCGTCACGTCCCAACATGTTAAGGGCACTATTTTGCCGCTCCAAGGCGTGTAGGTTGTTCTCCATGGTAGGGCGTAAAAGGCTTGAACGAAGTCGTTGAAGTAGTATGTTAAGGCGTTGGCTAACGGTCCTCCGACGCCTATCATGTTGCTGCTGGAGATGGGCCATGTGGTGCACCAGTCGTCCTTTAGGGCCATACGCTGATCTGTGGGCTTGACATAGTAGTAGTCCTCAAATGTGTTGCCTGTGCCAAATTTGGCCATGACCCAAGGCATCTCCATGTCAACTGTTTTGCCGTACATGTCTTCCCCTGCCAAGCCTATCTCTACTTGCTTGTTCTTGAAGGCTGCTGAAACTAGAGCTGCTCCAGCGCTGTCTACTGTGCGGGCGTCTCTGCCCACAACAGTCCATTCGTAGCGGCCTGGAATGGTTTCGCTGTATAACACGTCAAAGCCTACGTAATTTTCTGGCGGAGTTAGCGTTACAGTTGCGGTTATATTCATTTTGTCTCCCGTTTTGCTGTAGCTTACTGTAACATTTATTCTTGCGTCGAAGCCTAACGCCCATATGTGGACGTCTTCTGTTGCTGGCGCAGTTATATCCCAGTGAATGTCAAGGAAGTT
>JAWCEH010000192.1:0-6017 GCA_038859955.1 Bathyarchaeia archaeon
CGAAGACAACTTCAAAAAATGTTCCTGGCATGGTGGTAAGCGCATTTCTAGTTCAAATCGAAAAAGCAAACATAGACTAAACATAAACAAGATACTAAAGATATTTAACAAAATTTTTACGACCTAACCGCTGGCCTGCGTCAGGAGGCTTTCGTGAAAGTTAAATTAGCTACTTAGTCTAGCAGTATAAATAGCCCAGCAGCAAATACGCTAAAGGAAAAGCTCCGAAAATCCTAGTAACGTAAACCTTATATAAAGATATATGCCACTAACTTCGGTTCAGTGGTAAATATGAATAGAAAAGGCGTTGCTTTCCGTTTGAAGGTGCTTTTGGTGGCGATCGTAATAATCGTCGCTGCTATCGTCGGCGTCTTAGTATATCTTTACACAACTCCCGGAGGAGTTGAGGAGGTCCGAATTGGAAATCTAGTTTCAATGACAGGATTCATGGCCGCATTCGGTCAACCAGCTGCCTTTGGTATTAAGAAATGTGTTGAGGATGTGAATAACCTTGGTGGTTTAAATGTCGGCGGCCGAAAACTCCAAGTCAAACTAATACAATACGACGACTCCAGCGACCCCTCAAAAGCAACAGCCCTAGTCGAACAACTAATACTCCAAGACAAAGTCCACATAATACTTACTAATCCAGGTCCACCAATAATTCATATTCCAGTTTCAGGCGCGGTGGACAAATTTAAGGTGCCTGCGCTTGTGGACGGGGTTATGGAGCCATGGTGGAATTCCGGACCCTATGAGTATGCATGGGCTATAGGCCCGGTACTTGTTACACCAGTTCCGGAAGGAGACTTTAGGGCTGGTAAGCCTGGGTATTCTGCCATTGGAAATTATTTGGACTTCACTAATTTGTTCCGTGAAGAAATCAATGGTAAAGTAGCGTTGTTTGCACCGGATGATGCTGATGGCAGACCTTGGTATGATCTTGCAACTGGAATCTTGCAAGGTGCCGGGTATACTGTTGTTGGTGTTGAAAAACGTCTTGGTCAATATGCTCCTGGAACTATGGACTTTACAGCAATAATCCGCGAATGGAAAGATGCTCAAGCCGAAGTTCTTTGGGGACTATCCATTGGAAGCGATTTTGCAACTATGTGGAGACAAGCCACAAGTTTAGGATGGAAGCCGAAAATGGTTCTGGATGGAAGGGCCCTCAAAAACTATGAGGACGTAGCAGCGATAGGTGATCCAAACCTTGCCGTCGGTTTGGTTGATCCATTTAACGTATGGAACCCATATATACCATACAAAAGTTACTACGGCGGGAGAACCAACATGCAGCTGGCTGAGGATTGGACAGAGGAAACTGGGAGATCTTGGTCAGATGCTTTAAGCGCGTATTCGTGGGCTGAAGTGGCATGTAGAGCAATAGAAATGGCTGGAAGTCTGGATCCTGAAAAAATACTGGATGCCTTATCTAACATTGACGTTGTTGCAATGGCGTTTGGAAGAGTAAAGTTCGTAAAAGATTTCCACTTTTGTCCTCAAGTGCTTTATGTAGGTCAATGGTTTGTAGATGAGCATGGAAAGCTGAAGATGGAGATTGTTTACTCGCCAAATCCGGATCTACAACCTACACGTGAACCATTATTCCCGCTTCCCTAAACCTTAAGACTTTAATCAAAAATCCCCCCTCACATCTTTTTGAATATGGACCTTGTAATCCATTCGGAAGGTTGGTTCCCGTTAAAATGATTTTATACTGTGTTCGGTCTACAACTATGTTCCTGAAGCGTCGCTGAGCTGCATTGGAAATGTTGAAAAGTTGAATAGAATGAGTTTTTATTGATAATTGACATTAGTCTAGGTTGGCGGATATGACTGGGAACGAGCAGATTGAGGATATCTTATTAAAAATGGCTATGCTTCATAGACTTAAAGTTTGTTTTTTAAACGTTTTGGCGAAAAGGCGAAGACTCGAAGCAGAACTTATGGAAATCAAAAAAATAAGCGAAAAAGTCTGTAGGGAGAGAGCTAAAGAACTGACAGGGCGAGAGGAATATTTAAACGTGAAGATACACTCTTTTAAAAACCAAGAAAGAAGGCTTTATCAAAAGCTCAAATGGATGGAAGAACAATTAAAAACTAGTTAGATCAAATTTAAACGTATCCAATCGAAAGGTCTTTATAGTATATAAGTGTTATTAAAAAATCTCAATTAAGGTGTTTAAATGATTGGGACTTTTGAGAACCTCGTATATGGACTATTTAAAGAAGCTTTTCTAGAATTGCGCGAGGGAGCTGTGATTTACTTAGTCCTAAATGGTGACATTTACAAAGTAGCTAGAAACCATGCTGGGGTTAATTTTCTGCAACCTTCAGAAAATGATAAACCCTTAGTTGTATTTAAAATAAATAAGGATGCTATCAATTCTCTGGCTTGCGAAAAAGAATTTAAAAACATTAGAAATATTATGCGGAATCTATATTTAAAGGGAGACATTCAAGTGAAGGTGGTTGCTCCCACTTCCGCATTAGTAGCATATAGAGCATCATTTATGCTGAGAAAGTTGGGTTTGACAATGGAAGGAGGTTGCACCTAAAAATGGTTTTTGACCCCTCTATGCTAGAAGAATCTGTCAAGGACACTCCTTTTGCTGCAATGTATCCGGATATTTTGGCAATGTTTCCAGAGTTTAAAAATAGGATGTCTGAGCAGTTAAAAAGGGAGGTTGTTGGAGAACTTAAAAGACTCATTGGTGATGAAAATGTGTCAGACAATCCAGCGGTGTGCGCAAGTTACGGTGCGGTGCCGTTTCTTGTTCCAGAGATAGTTATTCGACCAAAAGAGGTAGAACATGTTCAAGCCGCGCTTAGGATAGCTAATAAACACATTATACCAGTAACCCCTGTGGCTGGTGGGTGTCTTCTTTCAGCTTCTTCTACCTTTTGTATTCCACGTGGCATAGTCCTCGACATGTCTGGAATGAACAGGATAATAGAGATAAATACTGATGAAGGATACGTCGTTCTTGAACCAGGTGTCACGAATGGTCAGCTTTATAAAGCATTGCAACCGCTCAAGTATTGGCATTCAAAAGGCAGTTATAATCCTCAGCTGAGTGTTTTCGGTCCTGCAACTACACAAGTTCAGGGACATAGAGGAAGTGGAGGTTTTGACGATATTTTAGGTTTTGAAGTGGTGTTGCCGGACGGAACGTTAGTTAGAACAGGTGGAGCTGTCGCTGAACATGGAAGCTGGGCTCATCAATACTTCAACTTTCCAGATATACACGGCCTTTGGTTGAATGCTAATGGTATGTTAGGCGTTGTCACTAAATTCGCGTTGAGAATTTATCCGCAAGGGGAGGTAGCCAACTTTCACATAACTGGTTTTAATTCAACGGAGTCTGCCGTGAAATTCTGTAGGCAGGTGTGTCTTCGCGGTGCTGCCGAACATGTAGTTATCTGGCATTGGGTAGCGCTTTTACAGATGGAACGATGGGGAAAAATGCTGTACGGAAACGTCCTTGACGGAGAGTTGATTCCATACGATACATGGAGTCCTCGAAATTTCTACGATCCTCCTGAAGGAGTGCCACTTTGGCTTACAGTCACAACTTTTGAAGGATTCAAAGAAGTTGTTGAGGCGCAGATTAAAGTTTGTGATAGACTCGCTCGAGAGAACGGGGGAACTGTTTATAATCATGAGGATTTTAAGCGTGTTTTTCCATACTTTTATGAAATGTGTGTAGAGAGGCATGTGAAACATGAACCACCTCGCTCACCAGCAATGGCTCTCGGCCTCATGGCTCCATTTTTTACCGCTGCTTATATAGGTCTTGTTCCACCAAGAAATTTAGTGCAGATGGAGAAGCACCTTGTTGACCTTTTCGAAGGTAAAGAAGGGATGTCTCTGATCTCGGCTTATATTCAGCCCTTTGATCAGGGTAGGATGATGTTTCACAGATTTTATATCTCTAGGTTTGGCGGGACGTTCAATGAGCTTAGGGAGGATTTAAGGAAGTATGCGACATATTCAGCTGAATTGTTAAGGAAGTATGGTTTTTTTGGTCATAAACCACCAGCAACAAGAGAGGAAGCTAAAGCAATCCTACAACAGACGGGTGGCTACTACGAGGTGTTAAAAAGAATTAAGAAAGCGTTAGATCCAAACAATATTATGTCCCCACACATGTGGCCTGAATAGCAGGAGGTAGGCGAGTTGGTCAGTTTGAAAGAAATAAGGAATCACATAGGCGTTGATGTTATGGCTTGCATTAGATGTCGCAGCTGCATATGGTCAGATCTTCCAGAATTTCTTCCCGTATGTCCATCCTATGAGAGATATGGTTTTTATGCCTACTCTGGCTCCGGAAAAATATCACTAGCAAGAGCCATCGTTTTCGGATCTATAAGCTATGACAAGAATCTTGCGGAAGTGTTTTATAAATGCACAATGTGTGGAGCGTGCCAAGAAAATTGCGCAATATTCGGCAAAAAGTTTTTCGGCGAGGAATATATAGAAAAGGGCTGGACAACTATCACTGATGTGATTCAATTCGTCAGAGAGCAGCTTGTCGAGAGAGGCATAGTTTTTCCAGAACATAAGGCACTTCTCGAAAACACTGTTAAGTTTGGTAATCCTTTTGTTCCTAGAAAAGAACGGTTAAAATGGACAGAAGGTTTAGACTTCAAAATTAAGAATCTAACTAAAGAGATGTCTAAAGTGCTTTTTTATCCCGGGTGCATGTACTCTCTAGAACCTACCGTTAGAGAAACTACAAAAATATTTGTGAAACTTCTGAATAAGGCAAAAGTAGACTTTGGTTTCCTTGGGGAAAATGAAAATTGTTGTGGTGTATTACAATTACAATTAGGTGAAAAAGGTCTGTTCCAAAACCTAGCTGAAGAGAATTTAGAGATGTTGAATGGACTAGGAATAGAAACGTTGGTTACACCTTGTCCTCATTGCTACTATTCATTTAAAAAACTTTACCCCAAAATTGGAAACCTCAACTTTGAAGTGCAGCACTTCACACAGTTTCTTAATGCGCTCATTGAGGAAGGCCGACTTAAACCAGAAAAAGTGCTAAACGTCACAATCACCTATAGCGATCCTTGCAACCTCTCAAGGTTCACAAGAATAACCCAAGAGCCGCGTAAAATCCTTAAAAGCATTAAAGGTGCGGAGATAAAGGAATTACCCAGAAATCAAGGGCGAACATGGTGTTGCGGTGCAAATGGGGGTGTTATGGCGGCTTTTCCTGATCTTATGAAGTTTGCTGCGAAAGAAAGAATTAAAGAGGCTGAAAGTACCGGGAGCTTCATAATAGTTACAGCTTGCCCATGGTGCGAATATAGTCTCAAAACTGTAGCTGAGGATGAGAGTTTAATAAAAGTTGTCAACTGTGCTGAACTCTTGTGGCATGCAATCCTTTAATTTCCAAACATACGTTACTGGCGTGGAACCCAAAGAACCATTTTTGACTTCTCATTCGCTATTTTTATTAGCTCCTCAATCTTTCCATAATACATGCACCGAGCCATACAATGTTGGACGCATGCAGGTTTTTTCCCTTCTTTTGTTCTATGCGCACATAAATTGCAAAGATCTGTGGGAAATGGGAAATAATCAATAAAGATTTTGCCATTATATTCCTGTACTAATTCATATACTTTAATTCCCCATACGCCAACTGGTAGGTTATGTTCTTGTTTACATGCCACTTCACAAGAGTGGCAGCCAGAACACCATTGATAATCTATCAGGAGACCATAAAGAGACATAACTATCACCGGGTTAAACATTTGGTTATATGATCTCTGTATATAAAATTTGCTTGTGTTACTACTGTGGGTAACTTATAAATTTGTAACAAGTTGTGAAGTTTTAAACTAACAATAAGATTATTGTAATAGCGTAAATTGAATAGCCCAATTCACACATAAATCTAATATATCTAGAACATCAAAATAACTTCAAAGTGAAGTTTATGGATGGAGATAAAGTCGTAAAGACAACTTTGTGGTCTCCTGGACCTGGTTGTCACGGTGGT
>JAWCEH010000193.1:0-5991 GCA_038859955.1 Bathyarchaeia archaeon
ATGAATCTGTATAAAAGGCAGGGATCACCGTCTGGGGCGAGCATGCTGGCAAGATATCCTCTATGGCTGGCTGGAATTGTTGCGCACGCAACATTTGTAATTATGTTTTTAGCCTATGTTCTTCCAGTAGCCTTCGCCGATAAGTCTAGAGAGGTTAGAAGGAAAGTGCTGAGAACCGCCAGTTTCATCCTCATCATATCCCTAACCTACTGGATGTACACTTACGTCCTGGATATAATCGTGAGGCCAACGGTTAATGCTTTTAACAGATTAATAGACCTGTTTGCAGGAGAGGCAATCCCGTGGTATGGGGCGGCTCAGCCATGGTACACTCCGGAATCATCAATATTCTTCATTGCGTGGGCATTAATGCCTTCGATAACAGCTGCGTTCATCCTGTGCTATATGCCGCGGCTATTATTTAAGAGAGAACAGCGCCCCATTGATGTTGCGTTTCTTCTAGGCTTTATAGGTCTAACGGGTACGGCTATAAATTTTGTCTTACGTAGCCTGCCAACTTTCGGCGGACGGTACTTTTACTGGTTATATTTGCTTATGCTTCCCATCTCGGCGTTAGTTATTAGAGATGTGTCTAGAAAGTTTGTTAGCTCAATTCTGGCAATAGCATTGATTTCACTAGTATCCTTCTATGGTATTCAAGATCCAACATTAGCTGCAAACACATATGCTGAGAACATAGGTTGGGCTGATAGGGTGAGCTGGCATATAAGCTTAAGTCTACCTCAATACCTCGATAGCTCAGAAACATTGATTTGGATGGATCCAAGGCTCTCCGCACCATTAAGCTCTCTAAAACCTGAACCACTATATGGATATGCAGCCTCTAGCCGCCAAACAATAGCTATAGTGGGTACAGATAATGTTGGTTTATTGGCGACATTTAAGGACCCTCGAGATACTGCATGGTTCACTAGGAATTTCGGCATGCACCCCGTTGATATTATGAACTCTTTAAATGAATACTCTGTCATATTAAGCTCCGAAAGATATGTGGGAATATGGAGAAGCACATAAACCTCTTGAATCTATTAAATCGTTATATGCAGAATGAATAAACGTGCAACGTAATATTGGGCATCGATGTTTAGACGGGTTAAAAATAGCTAAGGTGTATTTATGAATTGATAAATTTACTATATATTCCCATATCGGTGCTCATCTCGTATAATGAGTACTTAATTAATGGGCTCCATGAGTTAGGCATTCGTGTTTATGTAGATAAGCCTAACACGCCACTAGGCGTCCTCACGTATATTTATGAAAAAATGCAGGGCAGATTAAAGGGTAAGTTATTGCCAACGTATGCCATGCCACGCGAGTTGCGCAACAGTTATCTAAAGAAGCTTATAAAACGGGGTTCTGTCCATGTAATCCATTTAAATGATTTAAATACTCCACTAGAAGTACTGAGGGTGGGCAAAGAAGTTGGTATACCTATCGTTTTTGTCTTACATGCAGCCCCTATACCTGAGGAGACTTATAGGCAGATTAGCGATTTTATAGACCTCTATATTGCTCCATCCCGCTTCACACTCAGCGTGGAAAAAGAGAAAATAGGCGGGAAAGGAGCGGTAATCATTCATCACGGAATCGATGTAAATGAATTTAAGCCTATGCCCAAAGGTTATGCAAGAAGAAAATTGGGGTTTGCAATAGACAATAAAATCGTGCTATGGAATGATAGAATATCCCCAGAAAAAGACATAAAGACATTCCTCGAAGCTATACCGATAGTTCTTAAAGAAAATAGGAACATCATATTCTACATCAAAGGTAGAGCTGTAGTTAAGAACTATTACTCCGAGATAAAGTCTCTTATCAAGAATCCAAGGATTAAACCCCACGTTAAGCTCCATATAGGTTGGAAAAGGCATAAAAACCTTCCATACATCTACAATGCCGCTGACATATTCGTTAGAACATCCTTATATGAAAACTTTGGATTAGGATACATTGAAGCTATGGCATGCGGAATACCAGTTATAGCGCCTAACTCGACCACAGCGCCGGAAGTTATTGGAGACGCTGGCCTACTTTTTACACCGGGAGATCCCAATGATTTAGCTGATAAAGTAATCAAATTACTCTCTAATGATGACTTGCGGAAGAATTTAAGCAGCAAGAGCATAAAACGTGTCAATGAACACTTTAGATACGACATAATGGCTATGAAATACCGTGAAATCTACCATAAACTACTAGCGGATGCGCCTTGCAGACAAGGTCGCTACATTCAAGGGAGCATATTATGAAGTTCTTTTTATATGGTTATTATACTAGGAGTAACTTTGGCGACTTTCTAATAGCGCGCGCACTGCTTAAACTGTTGGAAGTATATGTGCCGAGTGCTCACATCTATATTTACTGGCGTGACTCGCTGGTGCCTCCGTCTTTGCGGGGAAATCCGCGGGTACACGTCATTAAAAGACCTGAGAATTTTAAAAATCTTTTGACTTTGCTCAAGGTATTGTTATGCGTAGATGTGGTGATTGTTGGCGGTGGGCAAAAGTATAGATGGTCTATGAAAAGTGGTTTAGCACCGCAACTCATCATTCCCTGTTTATCTAAGATTTTAGGGAAGCGGCTTTTGTTTCTATCAGTTGGCGTAGAGCCTGTAAGGGATTTATTATGGGCTGGGTTAGTTAAAGAATCTTTTAATGCCGCTGATGGAGCTAGTGTTAGGGATTTAATCTCATTTCATTATTTGAAGAGTATTGGAGTAGGCTGCGTTCTGTCATCAGACCTTGTGTTCTACTACATTATGAATTATTACGGGCAACTTAACTCTTTAAAAAGAAGATGTAGCAGAATGAAACATGGAGTGGTTAAGAATGTCGGTTTAGCAATTCGTTGTTCTGAGATAGCTTACGACCTACTAACTCGCTATTTTCCAGATTTAATTGCAAAATTAGCGAGAAATTACACGGTCACTCTCTTGCCAGCAACATTGGGAGATTTAGCCATATATAGAAGAATTTTAAATCAAATGCCTCCAAGTATTAAGCAAAGAGTTGTAATAGAGGAAAATTTAGACCATGTTCACATAATAAAAGTCCTAGCAAAACTAGATGTCATACTATCTACAAGGTTACATTTTCTACTTTTTGCTCTAGCTTTAGATATTCCAATAATCGGAATAAATTATCCTGTGAAAGTTCATGCTCTTTGTAGAGAACTTGGACCTGTATGTGACGTAAGGGACACAGACCGCATATTTAATGCTGTGGCTTTCGCGTCTTGCTGTCCCCTTAAGTATAATAAATTTTTGCGGAAAAACTTCGACAAAGTTTTACGAAATATTAAATTGCTTAGAATCGTAACATCTAAGCGCAGTAGAAACATTTTTGCCTCGTTATCTATACGTTTGAGGTTAATACCATGGTTTTTATTCATCTGCATCCTTAAATTTGTTAACTTTCCTAAACTTTACAGAGACCTAAAGTTACCTCCATGACCTTATTGGGAATTGTAGGAAGGGATAAGCAAATTATCCAATTTATGGTGAAATCTAAAGAAACTCCATTAAATTGTTATGAAGATAACACAATAACAATTTGCACAGATGCTCCTCTTATAGCTAATGATGGTGAAGTGGTGGTAGTAGATGGAGAGATGTTAAGCCCTATGCATACTAGTGCCTTAACGCAAGGCAGCATGGAATCCACATTATTGAATACTCTTGATGTTTTAGTAGTTAAATGGAGAAAATATTCCAAAGAATTATGGCTGGCTTCTGACCTATTTGCACTAAGACAGCTTTATTATACTGTTTATGAGGGAAATCTAATTTTCTCCTCCAATCTTGAATCTCTCATTAAAGCTCTAGATATTAAGAAAATTGATGAGGAAAATTTAAAGAGTTACATACTCTACGGATTTGTACCTCCACCCTACACTTTGTTTTCAAAAGTGTTTAAATTACTGCCAGCAGAACTCCTTTACTTTAATTTTGAAAAAAGCAAGGTTATTTCCAGTAGATATTACAGCTTAAATGTACAAGCCCGCACGAATATTAAACTCGCCGAGGCCCTCTCGATAGTGAAAACGGCCGTTGAAGAAGCAACGCGTCAAGCCATTTTCAAAAGAAAAGCGAAGTATGCCATACTGCTTAGCGGAGGATTGGACTCTTCCACGATAGCAGCGGTTGCGCGAAGATACACACAAAATATTGTGGCAATCACCCTGCTAAACACTGGAGAGGGAGATATCGCAAGACGTGTCTCTGATTACTTAAACTTACCCCTTATTGAAGTATACGTGACTGAGGATGAGTTTCTTAAAGCGCTTGAACGAAGTTTTAAGTGTCTTCAAGAACCTTTAGCAGGCATCGATATTGTACCTTCAACTTTTTTATTACTTAAGCAGGCAAAGGAGTCTGGAGCGGATGTGATTTTGACAGGCGATGGAGGAGACGAAGCTTTCTTTGGTTATCCTTGGGTGTTTAAGGATGAGTTTAAATATACTATTTTAAAATTCTTTCCTAAATGGTGTTCTATAACGTTAAAAAATCTGTGCAAAATAGCTCGGCAATATTTACCAATTCTCCATGAGAATATCTCACATTTGGCTTTAGAAAACGCCTTATCACGAAGATTAAATGAGGATGAAAGCTTTAAGCATGATGAACCTATAGTGAGGTGGTATCGAAAATCTTATGATACCACTGCATTCGATCCTCACGGTGTCCGAAGAGTAAGAGATATTGCACATAAGTTTAGACTAAAAACAGCACATCCGTTCCTGAACAGGAATTTTATAGAAAATCTATATCTTATACCCGCTAAGTTTAAGCAACCAACAATACATGAAACTAAATATATCCTTAGGTTATACTTGCTACATGAAAATCTTTTACCGAAGGAAGCGATACTTTTAAAGCGAAAGACAGGACTTGCGAGCAATATATGGTTTTCTCAAACATTGATTAATGAATACCTTAAAGTTCTCATAGAAAGTGGGAATCCATACGTTAGGTTGGATTTTCTTAAAAATGTTATGAAAGCTAGAGATTTTTATACGTTGTCCGCTCTTGTTGGTTTCTCTCTATGGTATAAGAAATATTGTTGATCGATATTGAGCGTGTTATAAACGGCGGTTCAGAAGTTATGATTAGAATACTTGCAGTTTCTGAGCGGTGGTGGCCTGATGGCTCAGGCGGGGTTTTGGCTTCCCACCTCATAGCAAAGATTCTTCAGAACACGGGGTTTAAGCTAACGGTTGTGCATGGCACTAGAGAGCCTGTAAGGCTTAATGGGGTTCGCTACGTCTATTCAAGCCTTTTGAGTGCGAGGGATAAGCATAGGCTTTGGCTTAACTGTTCAATATTGGCTAGGAAACATTGGTTTCGTAAGCTTATCAGCAGTTCTGATGTCGTGTATATTCCTAGGTACTGCTATCCACTGATACCGGTTGCGAAAAGGCTTGGCAGGAGGGTTGTTGTCCACCTCCACGACTACCAGCCAGTATCCTATAACTCCATCGTTTTCAGCGAACAGATGGCGAGAAGTGGGGTTGATGCCGTAGGCTTCGAGATCTTAGAGCATGAAAGCGTTACGAGAGCGTTATTCGCAGGGTTTACCTTACCTATGAATAGGTTGTGTAGGGTCTGGCTTAGGGATGCGGATATGATAACATGTGTCTCCATGAGGCAAGCAGAGCTCATCAGTGAGTTGGCTCCAGAGCTAGCAGGAAAGCTGAAGGTCGTTTACAATCCATTGCCCAACATACCCTTAGTCGAGAAGAACTTAGGCGACTTAACGTTCTTATATTTAGGTGGAGATAGCTACGTTAAAGGCTTCCATATATTCCTAAGGGCTTCTCAAGAGGTCTTAAAACGAGATTTAAATGTAAAGTTTCTACTTGCAGGAGGCTTTAAGGATGTGAATAGACTAATCATCGAAAAGTTAAATAGGAGTTTTAAAAGAGCATACAATTTGCTGGGTTATCTTAAGCATGAAGAGGTTTCAAAGC
>JAWCEH010000194.1:0-5985 GCA_038859955.1 Bathyarchaeia archaeon
AGCGTCGAGGGCGGAGGTGGCGGGCTAGGCGAGTTGATGAGGCGTGTTGAGAGGCCTTGTGAAGCTTTGAGTGGTCTGGCTTCTGGAGCTAGGGTTGGCGAGAGTCTAAGCGGTGTTGGCAGTGGTGTTCGCGTTGAGAAGCCTAAATTTGTTTTGGTTTGGCCTGAGACGCGGGATTTGTTCTTGCAGTATTTGGAGTTTAAGCGTTATGAGCCTGCTAATGCGCGGAACATGCTTAGCTACTTGGACAGGTTTGTTAGAGCGCCGATTGCTGCGCCCTTGGATGTTATGCGGATTTTCTCGCCGTTATCTGTTGGGCAGCGTCACCACTTGAACAGGGCTATGAGGGCTTGGTTCAAATGCCTTGAAATCAACAGCCCCAGCAGGGAGTTTAGGGAGTTTCTCAACGACCTGAGGAGGGCTATTCCTAAAGATGAGGTGGGCATAGACGTCTACGTGCCAGAAGAGGAGCAGATAATATCGGATTTAAGGCGAATCAAATACGAGCCTATAGAATTTCAGGCAGCCTACAACCTTCTTCTAGACTCTGGCTTAAGGGTTGTGGAGGTTGAAAGGCTCCTAAACAATTTTCCAGAGGCCGAACAGCTGAAGGGCTTCTACCGCTGTCCAGTAGGCTTTTTCAGAGGCACAAAGCAGGCCTACTACTGCTACCTGACGGAATACACGTTCCAGCTTGTAAAACAGTGCATCAAGCCTGTTAACAGGCTCTTGATAAGCAAGTGGTTCCAAAACCACAATTATACACGGGCGAAGTATCTGAGGAAGTTCGCCAACGACGTCATGACAAGCGAGAAGCTGAACATTCCAGAAAGCGTCGCAGACTTCATTCAGGGCAGGGTTCCAAAAAGCATCGGGGCAAAGCATTACATGAAGCTTAAACGTAAAGCAGACCAGTTCTACCCAAGATACGCACAATATGTGACGGAATTAAGGCAAAAAGCAAACGCGTTCTTTAACACTCTTTGATTTTTATAATTGTATTACATAGATTGAACTGGAGAGAACTAAAAGATAAAGTGAGCAGTCTTGGTTTACGATGCCGTGAAACGACATTTGGCTATCGAGAGGCTTGTCACTCGTGTTTCAAATGAAGGTTTAGAACGCAAGTATTATCGGTTTAGGCGTGCCCGATGGTATGGTGGGATAGTTACAGCGGATTGCGTGGGTTGCGGGCTTATTTGTAAGTTTTGCTGGGTTTCCGATAAGGCTCTGCATCATCCCGCTGCAACTGGAACATTTTATAGTGCGGAAAAAGTCGCAGAAAAAATACAGCAAATAGCCCAAAAGTCTGGTTTGAGGCAGTTGCGACTTAGCGGCGGTGAACCAACACTCGGAAAAGAGCACTTGTTAAAACTCCTTGAGCTATTAAGTGGAAAAGGCTGCACATTCATTTTGGAAACAAATGGTATACCTTTGGCCTGCGACGAAGACTACGTTTCACAACTATCAAGGCATAATTTTATTCATGTCAGGATTTCCCTAAAAGGTTGCGATGAAAACGAATTTGCTATGCTCACCGGCGCTAGGCGCCAAGACTTCAACTCCAATTGAAAGCGTTAGAGAAACTGGTTAAACACAAAATAAGCTGCCACGCGTCTGTGATGGCTTCCTTTTCCCCAAGGAAAAGCTTACAAAAAATTGCTAGAAGGCTTGCCGAGATAAGCGGCAAGTTGGCAGAGGATTTGGAAGTCGAGGAACTTATCCTATATCCGCATGTAAAAGAAAAGATCCAAAAGCATAGACTGCGGTATTACGTGGGATACTTACCCAATAGAGTCTCACCAGAGCAAATATGATTTTAGCTTTATAAGAATAAACTTTTCATTTATTGTGCACTTACATTCGAAGATTAGTAGAGCGTTTTATATAGCATACCTAACGGCATATGCGCTATTCTCAGTTTTCTGCAATTTCTTTTCGAACCTTTAGAAGGCTATAAATTCGCCTCTCGCCTTTTTGCATTTTAAGTATGGATTAAAATATTTGGAATAGCAGCATGTCATCAGACTTTTTCATATACTATTGGACTGCGATTTATCGTGCATTCCGAGGGTTTAATTTTAAACTGTAGTTGGCTGGCGGAAGTATCTACCCATCCGCGACTCGTCCAATGGTCGCCGCTTTTTCTCTGAAGCTCTACACGACCTATTAATAAACTTCCTTTTGGCGTTATTCTTACGTCGCCTTCACTGTAAATATCAAGCACATCCTTTGTTGGCAGAACATAATAATAAACCAAGCCCCTTTGTCGCTTAACAATGATGAAAAATTCAATGGCTTCACCATCAATAAATATGTCTTTCAGAATTTTCATTTTGTTTTCGCTAAAGAACCGTTTTACGTTTTCTATGGTTTGATCATCCATTTGGTGCAGGAAAATCCTTCTCTTTTTGCTAAGTTTACCTGGCGACATGCCTAAGAGTTCAGCATCTCTCTTGAGTTCTTCGATAGAGACGGGATCGCCTCGAGCGTTAACCTCGCCAACAAACTTCTTTAAGGCTATATATACGTCCTTGGGTATCGACCATTTTCGAGCATAAAAGTCTACATACTTTCTTTCAACATGATTATAGTCAAACCCAATATCAACGTCAAATTCCTTGACCGAAATCAGAATTTGTCTTCCGTTACACGTTATGCCTACATCCGCTTTCGCTCGAGGCGGACACTTAAATGCAGAACATGATATTAAACTATAACCTGTCAAATCTTTTATTGCTTTAATTATTTTCTTCCCAACTTCATCATTATTGTTTATTGCGGCAATGATTCTATCTTCAGCTTTAAAACCTCTTCTCGCTGCCTTCGAAGCCAAAACTCTATCCCCCATAAATTTTCTAAGCTTTTTGGGCTGACAGCGAATACTTCCCATTAGGATCCTTGATTAAAACTGCCACTTTATTAGCTTCGAAATTAAGCAGATCTCTGACATTGAAACCAACGTAAATTCTATGAAATCGGTCAACTTTCGCATCAATTTCTTTCTTTCTGATAGAGATCTTGAAATATGTTCCTGGAGGAGGAAACATACTTCTATAAGCCTTTTCTATGATGATGTAAGACCGTTTAATTTCAGTCTTTGATAATCGCCTTTTATACACACTCAAATATTTCACCGCTATCATAAATCAGCGCATTTGCTTGTAAGCTTTTTGCACCGTGATGGGGAAAACGCAAAATTAGCATAGAAAGTTTTGGAGTAGAGAGTAGAGTTCTCGTAGGGTTGCTGAATTTTTAACTCCTATTATTTCAAATAGCGTTTCATCCATTTCCCGCCTAGCTTCTTCGCCAAGTTGAAACTTGACCGGCTTTAACTTTCTTTCAGCCATTTTATCAAATCTGTTTTCAAGCTTTTGCAATGCATACCTGTCTAATAGGTTCACGTTAATTACGGGCATTTGTAGGTAGTCTTCCTCCAAAAACCTTGTCCATCTCTCACTTATCTTCCTACTTGCCACGATGAAATACGCAATAAAAAGTGAACTATTGAACCATAATGCTAATGCTTTGTCCTTAAGTTCATCGTTAAATGTAGCTATGTAAAAGTTCTTGGAGGCTGTTATGGGATTTTTGGTGTAACATGCAAAAACACCACGCTTACTAAAAGATGGATCGATCTTATCAGGTAAAAATACACGTCCAAATGGCTTTTTTACATTTATTTGCTTATTTACATGGCTATACCAATATTCTCCAAATGTCCTTACTGCTGGTGTTGCAGTAGAGCTTTTCAGACCCCATTTAATATACCTAACTATGTCAGGAGGCAATTCCAATTCACTTTTTGGCGGAATTGATAAAAAGTAATGTTGAACTTTTGGAATTATGGAATCAGAATATAGGTCTGGCTTTCTTAAGGCAGGGGTTATGAATTCTCGATCGATATGAAGTCTTAATCCCATGTTATTTTCTATTATTACGCCCTTAGCGTCCTCGTTAACGATTTTCCAATACTTATTAGGAATGAGAAAGAAATTAGGTCCATACATTTCGACTCCCCGCACAATATGTTTTTCGCTGAAAGCATCTGACCACTTAACCACTATACCGCTTCTAGCTGTTTCCGTAAAGATTTTGGTTATTAACTCTCTCAATGGGTTCTGACCAAAAAGTGTTAACCAATTCATGTCCCAAGGATATGGAATTTTAGAGATGTCGACCCAATTTACGCGATTATCGGTTAGCTTAAAGCCCTTAAATAGAGTAAGCAGCCCTTCCATTCTTTCCACATCGTGAGCTTCAATTGTTAAGAATGCTGTCTCAAGTTGTGGCTTCCGTTTGCTTGCTACCAATATCAATTCTTTAAATCCACTGTCAATTGAAAACGATGGCTCAGAACCAAATTCTATTATTGCTTGAATCCAGTATTTGTCTTTAAGCATAGCTTTAGCAGCTTCGCCATATAAGGTGTAAAATGTCGATGCCGGAAGGACGGATATCAATAAACCGTCTCTTTCTAATAAATAGTCCATAAGGAAAAGTGATATTAATTGAAGATTTTGTTGTTTTCTTTTTACATATTTATCGTATCCAATTTCGTGAACGAGGTTTGTAAGAAAAGTTCTGTAATTCTTATCCAAAAGTTCCCATCTTGTAAATGGGGGATTCGTAAGAATGATATCTGCTTTAAGAGATTTCGATTGTAAAGACCCCATAAATTGCGTAAGAGATTGTGTAGTTGAAATAATCTTGAACGCGTCTCCGACCATTACATTAACTTTTTGGTATTCGCCTTTCAATGAATCCACTAAAGCTGCGTAGGCAACCATTGCTGACAGAGGATGAGGTTCAATCCCCCAGACTTTATTTAAGTTTAATTGGGGAATCGCTCTAATTGTTTCAGATAATGTCATCCCAGAACCTAAGAAAGGATCTGCCAAAATTAGAGGCCGACTATGACTTTCAACATACTGCGAGACCACATATGCCATGAGTTTTAATCCCACGAGTTTAGTGTAATAAGCAGCGAGTATCTTCCTGCGAAGTGGTGTTATTAATCTCGCTACTTTAATTTGGTTTTCAAAAATATCGTTGATTGTTAGACCTTTCATTTTCTGCAATATAAGTTCTTCTAGTGCAGACTTCTTTTCATCAGATAAGAATTGTAGAGAGTTTAAGGGTGCAAAATCTGTCATCCTAGTCAGAGTTGCTATGCTATTAATGCCGGTTGACTTGAAAATGGCCGCTAAGGATGTGATAACTATATCTAGAGCCTCAGTCGCGTCTTTTATGTCCTTAACTTGAAAAACTTTGAGCACGTCAGTTGCAAGGTCTCGGCTTGTTGTTTCCTTGAGAGTGTGCACTTCTAAACTACTCCTGTTATGGCTCTGCTTTTCTTCTTTTCCTCCTTTCCAGCCACGCTTTTATGAACCCCTCTATTTTGCGCTTATTGTATGAGTCTTTCCATGCGTTTTCAAGGGCTTCGCATTCGTTTGTTGCGCCTACAAGCCCGAAGTAGGCTATTAGCTCGTGGTAAAGTTGTTCTCTTTCTGTTTCGTTTAGCCATACTTGCGTTTCGTTTAGTATTGCGTTTAATACTACCCTGCTCATCTTCTCATCTCTAGTTTTCTCTTTTTCTTACGATTAATCTTCCTGTAGGCAAAGTCTCGGCATGCTGCATGATTAGGGTCTGTGCACGTTCCCTAATTGTGGCGTGACTCATCCTGTTTTTCTCCTTTTTCTTACGTCCTCCCAGTATTCTTCTATTTCTTTTAGGCGTTGTTCAAGCTTTTTTATTGTTTGTTTGTCCCATGCTTGTTCCTTTCCTTCTTTGTAGGCATCGAATACTCTTTCTATGGCATTGTCGATGGCTTCGCTTATGAGCTCCTTTGCGTTTGATAGCGCTCCAAAGTTTTCAGGGGTCAAATAATGTATTATTGCGTCCATTTTTTCAATTGTCTCTTTTGGAACTTCAAAGTATTCGTATTCGTCGTTTAGCCAGTCGAGTTGGAAGCGAATGGCTTC
>JAWCEH010000195.1:0-5973 GCA_038859955.1 Bathyarchaeia archaeon
AGTTTTCACGACAACAGCAGTTGCTGTCCCACTCACAACAGAAGTGCCCATGAAAAGATAGTTGCTCCACTCCGTTATCGATGGGTCATAAGACTTCAGCGGCGAATCGGTCTTCTCAACAGGAAAAGATTCACCAGTCAATACGGACTGGTTCATGAACAAGTCTTTTGCACTTATAACTCTGGCGTCTGCAGGCACAATGTCACCCGCTGAAAGATATATTATGTCTCCAGGGACAATCTCTGCAAGCCTAACCTCTCTTTTGGTGCCATCCCTCAAAACAGTGGCTGTTGTTGCCACTCTCTGCTTCAGCATTTCAGCAGCCTTTTCAGCCTTAGATTCCTGATAAAAATCTAAGATTACACTGAACGTCACTATAATAAATATGATAGCTGTGTCCACAACTTCTCCAAAAAAGCCAGAAATCAAGCCCGCGATCAGTAATATGATTACTAATGGGTTTCGAAAGTGAGAGATAAATTCAACAATAGCAGCTCGTTTTTGCTTTTTAGCGAGCTCGTTAAAACCGAATATTCTTAAGCGTTTTTCTGCTTCTTCAGAAGAAAGCCCATCTATTGAAGACTTCAAACGTGAAAGAAGCTCCTCAACTGGCAAAGTTAAAACTTCTTCAGCGCTTGGCAGAGCCCAACCTAAAACTTCGCTAACAATAACATTCTTCATTTTTCGATTACTCATTTTCTTCACCTTCTAGGCTGAGATACCTTTTTATTTTTTCATGTTATTCTATAATGCGTTTGAAACTTATTGATGCTATAATAAACATTACAGCATCAAATATTGCAATTGCCGCCAAATCTAACATGATATTTGAAATTTCTCCAGTTATTAGTAAGCCTCTTACTGCATCGACAACATAGCTTAAAGGGTTGAACATTGAAAATTCTCTTAAGATTGGGGGCATCATTTGGATTGGATAGAGAGCGTTGCTTGCGAAAAATAGGGGCATGATTATGGCTTGACCTATGCCCATAAACCTTTCTCTAGTTTTCATGAAGGAGGCAACAAGTATGGATATTGCTGCGAATCCACCTGAAGCAAAGAAAATTATTGTGAAAGCCAGAACGAAGTAGGCTGGATTAAGTATGAATCTTACGCCGATTATGAAGGCTATTGGCAAAATTATTAGGGCTTGAAACAAAGCCCTTACACCTGAAGCCATAGATCTACCTATCACCATGGAATACCTTGAAGCTGGTGTAACAAGCAGTTTTTTTAATATGCCAGAGTCTCGTTCCCAAACCATCATCAACCCATAAAATATGCTGACAAAAGTTGTTGTTTGAATCATAACGCCTGGAGTTATGAAGTCTGTGTATGGTACTCCGCCGGTTGGTATAGCCCTAACACTGCTCATTACTGGGCCATAAATGGTTATCCAAAGTATTGGCTGAATAGCCCTAAAGTAGATTTCCGTCCTATCATGACGTAGTCTCCTCAATTCCAGCTCAATCATAACCAGCATATTTTTTAAGCCTTCCATCATATTTTATCCCTTCCTAATCATGTAACGCATATGCATAACATCGCTAATTCTGCCTTTCTCCTCAAGCCTTGCTCCAACATACTTAAGGAAAACATCATCCAAAGTTGGCTTAGTTATAGAAACTTTCCTCACGGATATACCCTCACCTTTAAAAATATTCATTAGACTGGACAATGTGGATTCAGCATCATCAACAAACACGCTTAAACTTCCATCTTCAATAAAAATGTCTTTTACGAAACTTAATTTGCGAAATTCTTCAACAATTTCAGGTTTAAGAATAGCCTTTTCAAGTGTAAATGCAATAATTTCGCCGCCCAACGAATGCTTTAACTCTTCACTTGTTCCTCTCGCTACTATCTTTCCTTTATTGATTATGGCTATGTCATCTGCATACAAGTCAGCCTCATCCATATAATGTGTATTAAAGAATATAGTTACACCATACTCTTTCTTAAAAACGTTTAACCTCTCCCAAACGACTTTTCGTGCAGCAGGATCCAAACCAATAGTTGGCTCGTCTAAGAACATGATTTTTGGCTTAATAAGCATGGCACACGCTATTTCAAGCCTTCTTATCATTCCGCCAGAATATGTCCTAACAAGTTCGTTTTTCACTTGGGTTAAACCCATATTTTCCAAAATTTCATCAATTATCTTACCTCTTTCATGATTGGGTATTCCAAAAATTTTTGCATACACCAGGAGGTTCTCATAACCGCTAATATCCGTCCAGACACTCATTTCCTGAGGAACGTAACTTATTAACCTTCTAACTTTGCTGCTATCACGGACAACATTTAACCCAAAGACATATGCTTCTCCAGCAGTAGGCTTGAGTTGTGTTGTCAAAATTCTTATGAGTGTGGTTTTACCAGCACCATTGGGACCAAGCAACGCAAATGCTTCTCCTGGCTCTACATTCAAATTAACATTGTCTAAGGCTTTCACTTTCTTATCATAAACCTTAACAAGATTGTTAACTTGAACTGCAAAATCCATTCGTAACCACTGAAAGCAAAACCAGCTTTTACTAACACTTACTTAAAAACTTTTACAGAAACAATAAGTAAAAATAATTGCGTATTAATAAGGTTTATAAAGACTCGTATAATCGTTTTCGATTAGCCAAACATTAACAGAAGCAATTTTAGATGATGTGAAGTCGCTTTATCCAAAGGATTATTCTATTGTTTTCGCGGTAAAAAAGGAAAAAATTAAAATTACTGATTTAATTGTGCTCCACTAGCTACTTATGGATAATATTTCGCCAATATCCAAACACACATGTTGCATAGATTTATCTATTGTTGAATAGTACATTCTCATCCATCAGGAAACTTGATGCCTTCATTAACTGATTTAAACTATTTTTTTGAAAAAATACTAATGATCATAGGCTTTCTCTTGCAGATAATAGAAACGTTGCAGTATATAATCATGAAGAGAAAGACTAACACTGAAAGTAACAGAAACATAAAAAGACAAAGCACCATTAGTTGTCTATTCGCAAAGTTACTAGATATTTGTTGTTAGACTAATACAAACTTAAATAGGAGCAAAAATAATTTTTGGCAGAAGCACTTCAAACATGACATTTCATAAAAATGAAAGCTCGGCTCTTACTGATGCACAGAAACAAAAAAAGCTCTCTAGCAAAGTTATTTAAGAAGTTTTCTTTAAATGAGAATGCTTTTATAACTTTAGATTAAAAAAAGCTTCAACAATTTAGTCAATTTTTAATAAGCTATTGATTCATGGATGATCCTTCACAGATAAGACATTAAAAAGTTTATAATATACTATCGCTTACTGAGCCCATGAAAATGGTCACCAAGATAAAGAGCACATCTGAGTTTAAGCAGCTTTCCATTGAAGAAACATTCAAAATATTAGAGACATCTATGCAAGGGCTTACAGAGACTGAAGCAAAAAATCGAATAGAAAAGTTTGGATATAATGAAATAATGGAAGAAAAGAAGAACCCCCTCATAGATTTTTTTAAACGTTATTGGGGTCCAATGCCTTGGTTGCTTGAACTAGCCATAATCCTTTCATGTATTCTCGGTCATTACCTTGAAGCAATCATAATTTTTGTGTTACTCACCATAAATGTTGCCATAGGCTTCATACATTCACATCGCTCACAAAAAGTACTGGAGTTTTTAAAAAAGAGACTAGCAATAAAAGCGAAGGTTTTGCGTGAAGGAAAATGGATAGTGAAAGACGCTAAAGAAATTGTCCCAGGAGATATTATACTCGTAGGACTTGGCGACTTAGTGCCTGCAGATGCCAAAATAGTTAGCGGCGAACTTTCCGTTGACCAATCAGCTTTAACAGGAGAATCTTTACCAGTGGATTTAGGCCCATCGGAAATTCTTTATTCGAGTTCTATAGTGATGAGAGGCGAAGCCAAGTGTGTTGTAGTCAATACCGGGGTGAATACATATTTTGGAAGAACTGCTGAGTTAGTTAAAGCAGCTAAACCGAAATCTCATCAAGAAGAGATAATGATGTCTATTACTAAGTACATGATGTACGTTAGCATAATGGCATTAATTTTAATTTCTGCATATGCATTACTTTTAAATATGGGTATCCTATCGATACTGACGTTTGCAGTTATCTTTCTAATGGGTGCTATTCCAGTTGCATTGCCAGCAGTGCTCACTATAGTTCAAGCTGTTGGTGCTATGGAACTAGCAAAAGAAGGAGTTCTAGTAACCCGTCTCGATTCTATTGAAGATGCAGCTTCCATAGACATACTCTGTTTGGATAAAACAGGTACAATAACGCAGAACAAACTCTCAATTGCTGAAATTATACCATTTTTCAATTATACAAAGGAAGATGTAATGTTAATAGCAAGTTTGGCATCTGAAGAAGAAGGCAAAGACATAATAGATTTAGCAATTATAAACTACGCAAAATCACTGGGTATTGATTTCAATTTGTACAAGCAGGTTTCTTACACACCTTTCAATCCCACTATTAAAAGATCTGAAGCCATTATTGAGAGCAAAGAAATACGTTTTAAAGCCGTTAAAGGTGCACCTCAAATAATTTTAGACCTATGTGAAAATGCACGTGAAATCCAAGAAGAAGTAAGCAGGGTGCTAGAAGAGTTATCCCGTAAGGGATACAGAACTTTAGCAGTGGCTAAATCGAAAGACGAAGATTTAGACAAACTCATGTTTATTGGACTTTTAGCTTTAGCTGATCCTATAAGACCAGATTCAAAAATAATGATAGAGGAGATTAAAGCACTTGGCATAAAGCCAATGATGCTTACAGGTGATAATATTAGTATTGCTAAAGAGATAGCTTCTCAAGCCTCTATCGGCAATAGGATTATTCCAATAACTGAACTTAAAGCTTTAAGCGAAGCAGAAAGAGCAAAAATTATTGAGAAATACGATGGTTTTGCTGAAGTATATCCTGAAGATAAATATGAAATAGTGAAACTTTTGCAATTAAATGGACATATGGTGGGAATGACTGGTGACGGAATTAACGATGCGCCTGCGCTTAAACAAGCGGAAATGGGAATAGCTGTGAGTAACTCGACAGATGTGGCGAAAGCCTCCGCCAGTGTGATTTTAATTGAACAAGGCATGAAAGTGATTGTTAGCGCAATAAAAATGAGTAGGCAGATATACCAACGAATGCTAACGTGGGTTATAAATAAGGTTGCTAAAGTGATAGAATTTATCACTTTATTAACGCTTGGATTTTTCTGGTTACATGACATTGTTCTCAGTTTATTAGGTATGACGCTACTAATTTTTGCAAACGATTTTTTAACAATGTCATTAGCAACTGATAACGTGAAACATACGAGTAATCCAAACAAGTGGAATGTCAAAAACATTACATTAGCATCTCTTATAGTTGGTTTACTCATGATTGTTGAAAGCGTAACTGCAATGGTGATAGGAAAAAATTATTTTCAACTAGGGTGGGAAAAACTGCGTACCTTTACAATGCTAGTGCTTGTCTTTAATAGTCAATTTAGAGTGTACATTGTAAGAGAAAGAAGACACTTCTGGTCTTCAAAACCCGGCAAGGGATTGATAGCATCCATTACAGCCATAATAATTGGATTCACTTTGTTAGGCATATACGGCATAATAATTCCTTCGCTCTCACCAGACCAAGTTCTTTTCGCCCTAGTCTTTTCAGCATTATTCACCCTTGGAATCGTTGACCCCTTTAAATATTTAGCCTTTAAAAAATTCCAACTTTGAACTTTCTTGGAATCTTAGAGGTTTAGATAAGTTTCTAATAGATTTAATAGTAAATAAGAAATTTGCAGAAATTCTTATGGATAAAGCTCTTAATTTTGCTTTAGCATTTTGGGATGAATTATTAAATAGAGTAGGAAAATATGTACAAATTGTAGAAGTTGGAGAAGATTTATTAAACCAAGGGATGAGAAAATATTGTAGCTATGTTTGAAACTGTGAAAA
>JAWCEH010000196.1:0-5961 GCA_038859955.1 Bathyarchaeia archaeon
GCATCTGCTTCCTCCGATTCATGTGCGGGTGTGAGTGAATGGCTTTGGCTTTTTGGAGATGGAACCAATGCAACCGGTCCAATCGTTAAACATTCCTATAGTAGAAATGGCACCTTCACAATAATTTTAAGAGTTTACGATAACGCTGGCAACTACGCAGAAGTAACAGATACTATCACAGTTTTGCCTAAAAGTTTCCCCTTCGTGTTTGTTGTATTGGCGATCTGCATAGGCTTGGCTGCAGCTATGATTGGAGGGTTTATCGTTAAAAGAAAGAAAAGACAGATGGAGAAAAGTTTGCCTTCGAGAGGAACTGAAGTATATTCAGTTGTAAAGCCTACACCTTCTGAAGCAAAGTACGAGACTGTTGTTAAGCAGCCTTCCATATCAAAAAAGACCAAGATTGAAGAAATTGATGAGGCAGTTTTCAATCATATAACTTCTCATGGAGGAACAATTTCGCTTTCACAAGCAGCTGAAGAACTTAACTTAACAATGGAAGAACTTAAAGAGTCTATAGATAGACTGAAGAAGAAGGGCCTGATAGAATAGATTTCTATTGTTCTATAATTTTTCAAAAAAGAGGGGAGGTTGGATTGTGAGTTTATTGGTTTTATGCTATTTTTCTGTAGACTAGGATTGCGCATGCTGCCGCGATGATGGCTGCTATCAGAGAGAAGATTACTGCCAGGTAGACTGGTATCGTAAGCCCTTCGGCAGCCTTTTTCGCTCCATCAACTCCCTCAGCTGCGGACTGCGCGTAGCCCTTTGCTGAATCTGCAGAAGACTTGGCGGCGTCGGCTGAAGATTTTGCAGCATCTGCTGAACTCTTGGCTTCGTTAGCCGCGCTAGTTGCCGCGTCGGCTGAGGATTTTGCAGCATCCGCCGCGCTTTTAGCAGCGTCAGCCGAGGATTTTGCAGCATCAGCAGAGCTCTTCGCGCCTTCAGCAGCTGTTTTAGCAGCGTTGGCTGCACTCGCAGCGTCTTGGGCCGCTTTAAGTATATCTCCGGTCCAGTCTTTGACTTTTACTATGTTTGTTTGACTAGTGCAGTAGTATATTTTTGCCGGCTCTGTTAGGCTGGACCAGCTATTACATAGCCATAAATCAAATTCTCCTAGCACTAGGAGAGTTATTTCGTATGTTCCTGGCTGCATTACTGGCATATAGAAGCCGGGTCTAATATCGCTTAAACACTCGAGCGATAGTGGGTTGCGTATGGCTTGTAGTGTGCCGTTTCCATCTATGTACCAGCTGTATGTGATGTGTCCGTTAACTCCCATTAATGCGTCTTTTGGATGTCCCCATGAAGTTTCTCTGATCAGCAGATAAGTTGTCTGATATTCAGATATTGGGTGGAGTAAGCCTGTGGCCATTACATCAATTACTGCTGGACCTATTATCTCATCTGGGTCAAAGATTATTTCGCAAACGACTTTTACTGTTTTGTACTTTGTCAATGGTTTGCCGTCAGGACCAGTTCCTTCAATAAATACTGTATATCTTCCTTGGGGAGCTTTCGGAAATATGAACGTTCCAGTCACTGAGCCGTCGGCGGCTGCTGTTGTGTTGCATACAAGAACATTGAATGTTCCATACGTCCAATTGTACCATTTATATGTTGGTATGTAAATTCTGAAGTAGACTTTGGTGTTTGGTTTGAAGCCTGTATCTGTCAACGTTACTGTTGAACCTAATACTTTGTTTTTATATATTACCTGTTTTGATTCTACAAGACCTGTTTTTGAATCTTTAATCCATGTTTCTGGGGATGCTGTATACTCCGGTATTGGTGGAGGAACATAATATATTTTGTGTGTTTCTGTTTTTGCATTGCCTACTCTGTCCTTTATGGTTACTGTTATGTTGTAGTATCCTTCTGGCAGGTCTCCTATCCTGGTTTGGTAGGCTTGAACTTCAAAATGGGCTTTCCATGTGTCATTAGTGCTGTTGTATTGCATCTTATAGTTTGCACCTGTTTCGGTTTTAATAATTCCAGAGGTAAAGTCACTTGAGTTCCATATTACTTGGCCTGTTGTAGCGTTGCGAACTAGTACTAAGAAAGTAGCTCCATTAATTCCAGAACTGCACTGCGGATCGTCACGAGCAATTATGTCTATTGGGAAATAGTGGTTACCACAAGGAAGCGGTAAACCATTCACAGTTGCACCATCAGCTGGTGTGAATGAATCTATGATTGGCGGAAAATCGTCCATTACTACCCATATATGATGGACGTATGCACGCGCACGACCACCAGTGGGGTATCCATCGTCGTGAGTAATAACTGTGAATTCATATCTGCAATATTGTGGTCCGCCTCGGAAATACATCCAGAAAGCTAACGCATTTCCTGGAGCTATACCAAATTGACTGCTTAAAGCCTTAAATCTGAATCCTCTCACTTCTCTGTTTGGATCAGACTCGATTGTTTCATAAACCCAGTTTGGCTCATCTGTTACAAGATCAACTCTTGTTACTTTGGTGTCGTTCAAGTAAAAGTATGAAAATCCTTGAAGATCCTGTTGTATAAAAACCTCAACCGATGTTATGTAGTCCGCCGTACCAGTGTTGTTCACAATAAAGACTAATGGATGAACTTGCGTACCAGTTACGTGAGCTTGGGGAGACGGAGAGTACACTGTATATAAATCTGGCCAATGAGTACTAATTGTGTATGGGTCCACTAATACTTGTGTGCTACCTGGATAAACTATCCATGTGACCTCCGCCGCATGATCAGCTACACCTTTTGGAACGACAATAGCAAACATTGCCACGAACAAGGTCGCCAGAATGATGTATGTCCCTAATTTCTTTTCCATTTTATCACCTTTTGCGCTAGACTACTTTTAAATCTTATTATATAAGATATATGTAAGCAAAAAAGTAAAGCTGTATACAAATTTTAATTGCAAATATGCAATTAGGTAGGTGGAAATGGATATTCGATGTAACCGTTTATATTATAGTCCCATTTTGCAATGTACACTTCTCTGGAAAACTCCATAAAGTTCTTGGAAATAACATCAACGAAAAATTTCCCCGAATCCCATGTGCTTTTCCAACTGAGACCATACATAACTAAATACGAGTTTTGCCCATCTCTAAAAGAATATATTATAAAGGCGTCCTCCAATCCCCTTTCAACATTACTCTTTAAAATGGAAATAACGCAATCGCCATCGCCACTTAAAAGCATGAAGTGCGTGTTGTTCTCACAAAATCTTATAGGCGTTAAACCATTACTTTCATAATACTTTATAACTTCATGATAACTTGGGCTTCCGAATAATGCAACAATTGTATTATTTATTTCTGTAGAATTTATTCTCCCGAACGCGACCCAATTTTTCGTTGAAGTGAAACCTTGTCTTTGAGGATATTTACATAAACCATATACGGTTGCTCCGGCAACCATCCCAAATGTTTCGTTTATCGACAAGGAAAATGGATCAGCGTAAATGAAATAGATCGATTCTGGAGGAGCGTTAATTATTTTACTTCCAACAGTTGCTATATCTTCTCGCAACAACCATTCAACGCAATTTCTAACGAGAATTTCTTGCTTATCTACTGGAATATTTGATAATGCAAAAGCCAGATAGATAACAGAGCCCTTATCAATTCCCTCATAAACTGTTACTGCAGATAAACTTGAATATTTTGCTGTCGCGTTGAAGTAGGAATCAATTCCGTTAAAGCGCATTACGCTGAAGGCGCCATTTGCCGGAGTTACACAATCAATTTGGTAATAAGGAAGCGAAGCCCATACCATATCTCCAATACCGTTGGTTATGGGATGTACACAAATCGTGGAAATTCCAAAAACAGATTTGCTAAGTAAATAACCGTTGTAACCTACATGGAGAATTTTAGAACGAAAATCGGCACTTGCCTCAAAACCAACTCTTTCCCCCTCTATTAAAAGTTTTCCACCTCTAGCATTAAACTCAATTAAGGTTTGAGAATCAATCAGATCCACAGGCCTCAAAGCAAAATCTCCACAAGTCCAAATCACCAAATCGTAGCCTGAAAGAACATTAACTGATGGTCTTCCATTCGTAGATTCCTTCCAAACATCATATTTATAACCGGACGATTGAAGCGCGCGTTCAAATTCCAACAAGCTTGTCCCTTTATGATAATATTGGCCGTCGTCATCAGCAACTATTAAAATTCGGAATTGTTTGTCTGAGATGGTTGACACGCTAAGGCTTTTGGAAATTCGATTATTAGCTGTAAGAGTTTCGCCATTAATACGATCCACCGAAGCTATAACGTTATAAATTCCAGGTTTTGAAGCCTCCCATTTGTAAATAATTATCTTTTCGTAGCCGCATTGAAGTAGCTCAATAATAGTTACATTTTCAACTAAAACATTACCGGTAACATTACTTATGATTAAGGAAGCTCTGACGTTTGACTCGTCAAACGCTCCAATATTTTTCACGGTGACTTTAATTATAATAGATGTTCCAAGCGGTACATCGCGGGGGACATCAAGTAAAACAGCAAGGTCGTGAACAAGTTCAACAACGTTTACTAAAGCTGATTTATAATTATTCTCAATTTTACTTTCGTACGGTTGAGGGACAATATAGGCAGTAATGTTAAAAATTCCCTTACTTTCAGGCTTCCATAAAAATGAAAATCTCTCAACAGTCTCTGAACTTAACAAAGCCAAAGTTTGGTTCTGCCAAACTTTACCATTAACAAAAATTTTGAGCAAGACATTTGGCTCGTCTATATCTCCAACATTGGCCACAGACACATTTAGTAATGTTGAATCCCCTAAAATTATATTAGCTGGTGCTTCGAGCGAGAGTGCAAGATCATGAACGGTTGATACTACTGAAACATATCCTTGTTTAAAACAACATGAAATCTTCTGTTTATAATAATCATACAAGGCGCCGCTCTCAATAGTAATTGATGTCTCTCCTTTATTTTTCGCCTTGAAGCTAACAGAAAACAAAACCCCAGTTCCTGAAACGCTCGTAGGCTGTGTGAATTCGCAACTTATAGATGACAAAAAACCGCTATCGACAGTATATGGCAAAACTGTGAAATATGTACGGCCAATATTCTTTAAAAAAGATCCTTCAGTTACAGCCGACGATGATGCAGGTTCAAGCTCTATAACTTTAGCGTTCCAACGTAAAGCCAAAGTCCACTTAACAAGGTTTTTAACATTAGCTACCCAAACATTAACCGTAAAAACTTGAGAAGGCTCCACATTAACAGTTTCTGGCTCAAAATACAAAATAACTTCTTCACTACTTGCACTTAACCTAATTAAGCAAACTCCAGACAGCAAACTCGCTACTAAAATAAAACTAATAATTAGACAATTCAGCCTCTTCATCAAATCCACCATCTTCAACTGTTTGTCAATGCTTAGTGGTCAAGCTCTAAATAAAACTTGTGGATAAATCAGGAAGCCAAAACAAAATCAGTAAAAGGAAACCAAAATCACATTTAACAAAAAATTTTAAATCTTCATACAAAAGTTTTGTCATAAGCGGTTCTCTTTAAATTATAAACATGTAAAATAAGGAACAAATGATTTTTAAGGCTTACCTCACGATGCAACATCTCTTTATAAAAATATGACTGATATGAAAACTAGCTGCGGTCATATCTATTTTAACAATTGTAGAGTTAGGAGCGCGGAAAGCGAGCCTTGAAGTTTAGCGTAATATTCTCCGTAAGCATCAAAAGCAAGCTATAATATTTTATAAAGGACAAAATTCTTGTTTACTTGTAATCTTGGGATTTAAAAATTGACACAATAAGGCGGGCAATTAGAAATAAACTTCAAAAAGCACATTATTAACTTTTGTAGAAGAATCGCTTCCCCAAGTTCTGTTATAAAATTTGCTTGTGCGGCGATCATGAATTAGGCGTATATGAAAAGACGCTAGAAGTTCTCACAGTAATTAAAAGCTTCAAACCTAAA
>JAWCEH010000197.1:0-5944 GCA_038859955.1 Bathyarchaeia archaeon
GATAAGAGGAGTATATCCTTCGCCAAGGGAAATAATATTTTTTTCATCGTATACTGGTAGGAGTTCAAGATACCTCCACATACTATTTTGCCTAAAACGGAGCACACGCTTATCCAACACATTTTTAACAGACTCAATATCGTAGACTGCAAGTAGTGGACCATTACATGACTTGCAAACGGTTTGAGGAACGTTAGCTTCATATCTTTTACCACATCGTGCACAATTATATCCAATAACATATGCCATGCATATTACCTCTTAAGTAATAATTGGATAGGTGGAATAAAACATTTTATTCACAAAAAATTTAATTTTATATTTTATAATAAGATTTTAGAGCCGCTTAAATTAGATGGAAACTTACCTTGTTCTTTCAAGTTTTGGAAACATTCTTTTCTTCTTTAAAATTAGGCACATGAAAACGAGCACAATTACGGCACCTACTACTATTATATGCATCCATAAGAGTTCAGAGTCTATTATTGGAGTTACAGGCTTTTGCTCCGTAGTCTCTGAAGTGACTGCAGGCTTTTGCTCAATAATCCATATAGCCTTCAAGGTTAAAGGAGCGTTTACTTCGAATATGTAGGAAGACTCTTTACTCACTATCCTACCATCTTGTTCCCATCCTTGGAAAATATAAACAAATGTGTTATTCTCAATTCTTTCTTGGGAAAGCGTTATCTTTGCTTTATCACCTTCATTGTACCATCCACCACCCTCCACCCTCCCATGTTCGGAGGTAACGGCTACATAATATTGTCTACACCAATTCAATATTATTTCATCTCTTCCAATTGGCGTGTAGCCTACTAGGATTAGGCGTGTCATATTACCTAGGTTAAGCGAGTATCCAAATGGAACTCTAACTTCCTCCTCCCTCACTAAATGTATTCCGTTAAAAACATGTAATGGATCATTTATATAAAGTATTCGTATTGATGGTAAGATACTAGTAGAGTAGTATAATTGAGAAGTGCTTATTCTACCAACTTTTAGAATGACACCAAAATCCCCATCATATTCTGCAGTAACATTAGTTACCCTTTCGCTAGTAATGTAGCCGTAGCTGTAAGCGGTTGGAGCGTGTATAAATTTTCCGTTCAAATTAACGAGCAGCTTTAAGCTTGCATCAATCTTTTCAACCACAGTTTTAGGCACACCTCCAGCGGGTCCTGTGAAAACAAGCTCTATATTGTTTGGGAGTGGAGCCGCTGATGGGTCAACCTTAAAGTAAGCGGAGGTAGCATTAACTTTCAACGATAATGTATCAAATTTTTCGATGGGGCCTCCTGCAAACGATTGCCCAAAGTATATCTTTACAACACCACCTTCGACATTTGTTGAAAGGAAGAGGATAATATCTAGTGGATAGTTGTATTCAATCCAATCGGTAGCATAGTAATAGTAGTTACCTAACCTCTTTTCTTTCATGATACATCCATTACCTTCAACAGCCAAATCCACTAGTATTGAGGGAGATTGTGTGGTAAGGTTCCACAAGTTGTTTGCCTTCCTAAGCCTTTTATCTTCAGTATTTATGTTAACTAAGTTTTGAATCCAGTAAGTCTGATCGCCTCCTTCAGCGTGCACGTGCAGAAATACGTTTAGCTGGAGGGTAACCCAATGTCTAGTTTCGCCCCCATCAAAAGTTCTTGTCGCATAAAGTTCCTTGATCCTAATAATACCCAAAGCCTCCGTATAATTGTACTTGTACCCGATTCTACCTTCAGAAAGTTCAGCAACGCCATAGTCTGCTAGTCCCACTGGCAAATAGACTCTCTTTTCTTCAAAAGAAGGTAAAAAGCTTTCGTAAGCGTGAATAAAGTAGTTCACCTGAGATTTTGAGTCAGAGGATATTGCTAAAATGTACGTTCCAGGACTCAACCTAACCTTAACACTAATCTTTTCACCAGTCCACGACAACTTGGAGACGCCATCAGTTTTATTAATGAAACCTTCAAACTCTTCTCTGGGAATAACAATAAATTTGGTGGGCGAAGTAGATGTTAATTCAACTTCAAGAAATGCGTAGGCAGCACCCTCACTTACATTAAAGCTTGGTGAGTAAAGATAATGTGAGGGGGATAAAATGATTGAGCCATTCATATAAATTAGAGTTTTGTTGATTAAAGCCCTCTCGAACATATTATATGGTATGGGAAGTTCTAAAAGAATCTTCTTGACAGACTTGGAGATTATAGGAGTTTTCCCGATGATAAGGCCTCCGCCTCCTCCAGCTACAAATATTCGACCGTCTCCAGCTATAGACAGGACAGCGTCACCAGCATTATATACCCAGATTAAGTCTCCTGTTACATTGAATAGAAATATGCGGCCCAGACTATCTCCTACAATTAGATGAGTCCCTGACCAGCTTAGAGCGCGCACTGTTTCTGGATAAAGTTTTGTAAAGTAATCTTTAGGCCTAACAGATTCGGGTGAAGTGTAACTCCATTCCAGTTCACCGTCAACATCTAGCACATAAACGCCACCTCCCCCTCCGACGGCAACAAAATTTCTTCCAGGCACAATTATAGAGCCTCGGACATGATGGTTAACCCATACAAGTTCACCAGTCTCGTCCAACATGTAGAGGTAGTCTGAGGCTACAAGGAGTAGATTATTCCACCAAGAAGCCGCTATAGCCCATGGTATTGTAGCATTTTCTCCCATAACACTTTTAAAGCTCCATCTTAAATGCCCACTTTTATCGAAAACAAAAACTCCAGTGCCTGCGATGACTACGGCTAAAAGGTCATTTGACCATGAAACTGATAGAACCCAGTCTGGAGTCATATAGCCCCAGAGTATACTGCCATCACAACTAAATACGCCAAATCTATCACTGCAACCTACAGCCAGCAGCCCATCCTTGCTCCATGATAGAGAACGAATCTTACCTGTCTCAAACCTCCACTTCATGTGCCCATCTTTGTCAAAAACGAATAGACTATCATACCCTCCGACTGCTAGAAGGTTCTCATGCCATGCAAGATGCTTAACCCATCCAGTTTCAGCACTCCATTTTAGGTTCCCATTCAAGTCCATTACAGTTAAATTTAGGTCCCATCCTCCAGCAGCAATTAGGCCTTCACTACTTAAGGAGACTGCGTCCACCCTGAAACCAATTTTGTTCTTCCATCTCAGATTACCTTCTACATCCAACACTTGAATGTATCCGTCACTGCTTGCTGAAGCTATCAGGCTATTATGGTAAGAGATAGCTAATATGTAACCGCACGTCCAATAGCTCCAAATTGGTTTTCCACTAAGATCAACCATTGTAAGATTTCCACTCTGGCTTCCGACCAACAGCCTTTCATTATAAGCGGATAGAGCTTCAACAAAATATCCTCCAGTATCATACTTCCAAACTATATTGCCGCTTCCATCAAACACTATGACGCCATTCAAGCAACCAATAGCTAAATGTTCACCAAACCAGACAAGAGAACCAATTTCCCCTCCAACACCCCTAATCCACTTCAAACGTCCCAGGCGATCAAAAACATACACTACTCCATCATATTTTCCAGCAGCAGCCAAACTTCCATTATCACTCCATGAAATGTAATTGAAATTTCCAGAAAAATTCCAAAGTAGGCGGCCATGTCTATCAAACACATACACACCCCACTCACCAAAGTATGAGATGGCTGCAATCATCTCACCATACAATGAGACAGCTAATGTAGTCCCACTTTTACTCCATACCAGATTACCATTTCTATCGAAGACAAGAAAACCTGGCCCCCCTACCACTAGCATGTCACCATCCCATAGCACAGAATAAACTTGACTATCATCAAACTCCCTACTCCAGAGTAAAAGTCCATTCTTGTTGAAAACGTAAATTGCTCCTGGAGGGCCCAAAGTTGCAACCACAAGCTCGCCATTCCTGCTCCAAGAAAAACTCCATACACTTGTATAGTTAACCTTTTGACACCACATCAGTTTACCATAAGAGTCGTAGACGAGTGTGTAGCCAGCGCTTGTGCCAACAGCCAACCCATAATCACTCCAATCTAAAGTTCTTGGAACACCAAAAGACCATAGAGAATTTTCCACAAGATTAGCTGAAGCTGTAGGAAACGGATTTAAGCCTATAGAAGGTAAAAGTATCATTAAAACTAAGGTTATAGCCTTAACTTTCATGATCGGCGCCGCGACATGTTTGGAAAACAGAAACTTTTACTAATAAACTTTTAGCCAAATTACTTCATAGAACATTTTTAAACCAACAGAAGATTATATTGGTTTCAAGAAGTTCCAATAATTTCAAAGTATTATATGAATATTATCGTAGAAAGCTTGGTTATAGAAGGTTACGTGGCAACAGTTTTCCTTAGTAGCTTAACAAATACATTGATTATATTGATTTTACAATTTGCCCCATAAAGATAATAGAATACAAGTACTATGTAGTTTAGGGTAATCCCCCCTCTTACTACTTTTTTAAAAACGATTACCTTTAAAAATACGCAAAAATTAAACAACAGATTAGCATAGATATCCTTACATGAACAAGAAATCCTCGAGGTGTTTAAATGTCTAGAATAAATCTAATTGACCTAGAAATTGAACATTCAAAGGATAGAAGTAAATACTTGAATAATATAATAGAATATTTAAAGACGATTAAAGATGTGTGTAAAAGATTTGACTCAAACTGTAAACTATTGGTCTTCGGAAGCTATGCACGTGGTAACATGAAGGAAGATAGTGACATCGACCTACTATTAATTACAGAAAAAGCGTCTAGTCCATCTTGGAGAGGTAAGGTGCTTGCAGCAATCGGCAGAGAAATAGGGTTAACAGCACCATTTGAAATACATATCATAACTTTAGAGGAGTACATGGAATGGTATAGTAAATTTATAGACGTCTACAAGGAGGTATAGTAAAAGAAATTTTTCTTAAGATAATCTTTCACCTGACCCTTACGAGTCATCTTTACCTCCATAATCCAACACAATCCTTAAGTAGTACTTTCTAGCGATAACAATTTCTGAATAATGGAAGAAGCTTAGAGCACAATGGATACATAAAACAGTCTATACCCAAATGTATGGGATATGCCCTACTACTTGATATACGTTAGAAAATTTTAGCATAAAATCATTTAATAAAAAGCACATTCTCCAAGTTTTTGAAATATTCGTCTCCAGTCACTATATTTGGAGGATACTTCAATGGTAACTCTAGACATTTATTCCCATTAGACACACCTCTTTCTTGTTCATCTTATTTTATTTTTTTGTGAAAAATATATTAGATGGTGCATCGATGACAAAATTTTAGGATCCCAGAAGTTTCTCTCACCCCCTTCATTCACATGCTAACGTTCGATCAGACGACCATCCTTCAAAATGTAGTCGATTCTCGTAGGTAGATTCTCGTATAAGTCGGTTGTCGTCAGCACGATCGTAACCTTCCTGTCCCTGTTGACCTTTTTGAGCAAATCCATTAGCAGCCGAGAATTCTCATCATCCAAGCTCGACGTCGGTTCATCCGCCAGTATAATCCTTGGATTGTTGGCCAATGCACGTACTATGGCTATCCGTTGCCTTTCACCTCCGCTCAACGTATTCGGAAACCTTTCGGCAAAGCCTTCTAATCCAAAGTATTCGAGGAGCGCTGTAGCTCTTCTCTTCCTGAGATTTTTATCGATTCCAGCTAAAGCCAGAGGTAGTTCTATGTTCTCTAAAACGGTCAGGGATGGGATTAGGTTGAAGAATTGGAAGACAAAGCCTATTTGATGTACCCTAATACTGGATTTTTCGTCGTCGCTTAAATTGTTTACAGGTTTTTTGAAGATTTTAACCTCTCCCTTGTCCGGCTGTTCTAGGAGTCCAATTATTTTTAGGAGAGTTGTCTTTCCAGCCCCCGACTTGCCTCTGATAGAGATGAATTCACCCTCCTCAACCTTTAGGTTCAG
>JAWCEH010000198.1:0-5919 GCA_038859955.1 Bathyarchaeia archaeon
CTTTTTCCCACCCTTTACAATTCCCGTTGGAAAAGCTTTCTTAGAACACTACGTGGTATGAGCGGGCTATATAATTCGCATTCCTCAGGTTTCAATGGAACGTTTGGATATCTCCGTGTAATATTATCGTATATTATTACCACAGCTTCCAGTAAACCATACCCCAAAGGCCTACAACCTTTCCGTCTCTGGAAGCTGAAATTGAGTGCACATGAAAAGTACACTATTCTGCACGCAATATTCACAATTTATGCAGGCAGGGGCCTCAGAGTCATTTAATATGATTTCAGCCTCCTGTGCCGTTTCGTTTAGACGTTACTAAAAGAATGACTTTCAAAATTAAGCTATTATTGAGGTGATGGTATACACGTGAATATTGATTATATTATTTGCTGCCGCTTTAAGCGGGCATAATTGTTTAAGGGGCAGGGAGACTTCAAGCTTTAAAAAGGCCGATGTTAGCATAATTGAAGGTGGACTTCCCTAATAGCTTTTAGGAAAGCATTCTAACTAAAGTTTAGCGATCCAACGCCAAGCTAATGAACACCATGTAAGCATGTGTAGGGTCATTCTACAAATCTTCCAACAAAACCGTAAACGTCTTTATTTGGATCATCTTTAACTTCTTTTAATTATGCTAGTATTAATTACTATAAAATATTTCTTCTTTGCACACACCCCTCGAGAAAGAATCCTATACCAAGAAAGTAATGAACCAAACCCCAAGAAGCTTACAGCTTGATGGAAGTATGCAGCACTTTTACCAACAAAAGCTACTTACCCAAAAATACATCCAAAATACTAAGATAACCGCGTTCCATTACTTCTTCATTATTTTATGCTTGACTATAATAGACGCTATTAAGAGTCCAAAAAAGGTGATTGCAAAAAAGGCCAATGATGGAAACTCGGAAATAATGGGATATTCAGAATGGTTATCTATAAGGATAGAGATGGACGCTATCCCGACTTCTCCCGCATTACATCTTGCGTAAACAACCAATTCATAAAGTCCGTCATCAAATTTTGTTGTGTCAAATTCTACCTCATAGTATTGTGAAGTATAGTTGAAGATCATATTGGTCATGCCTCTACCTCCATTATAGTACAAAATAACCTCTACTATGGAATGGTAAAAATCTGTGACATTTACGACGACTTTTATGTTTCCAGACACTTTCGAACTCATTAATATCGAACCGTTTACTAAATAGGCTTGCACATCCTGTGGCTGAATGAAATCGACAAGAACTCCGTACGGAGGCGGCGGGGGTAGCACTTCCATGTAGGCGATGGACATCGTGATGTTTGCAAATACTTCCTGAATAACCGCAATCGTCCATCTGCCGAGCTTAGGTTGGTATATGGTTATAGTTTCAATTTGACCTCTCTGGTAAAGGTGAAATATATAGCCATTTCCATAATAATAGAAGGGACCGCCATCTGGTTCATAAAGGAAGACCCAAGAGTTTACATCTACGGAGCTTGTAATATTAAGTTGGAACGGAATATTGCTCGTTTTTATATCGAAAGATTCATAGGTGATTTTTCCGTCGTATTCGCTAAAGAAGTGGCGAATTTCTCTTTCTTCAGATGGAATGTCAAAAATGGCGTCAGGCTTGATGGATAAACGAATCATCAACTTGCTGTTAAGTTGTCCCAGTAAAATAATAAACCATGTCCCAGTCACATTTATCACAGCAAAATTATGAAAGATATTGAATCTCCCATAGATTTGAATCGAGTAGAAAACGTCTCCAGCGGAACTTATTAAATATGCAAAATGGGTATGGTCGCTCAAACTCATCCCACCAAACCCTATAAAAGAACTCTCTTCAATTACAGCCCTATAGTACTTTGCATCACCGTAATATTCAAAGTGCTCCGATTTAGATACACCAGTAAGAAGCGCCTCCATAGGATCCTGTGAGCTCTGAAAAGTCAGTGATGCGTTTGTGCTGGATAAACCATCAACGACTACTAGCCATTTTCCGGAAGACGGATTTTTCCAAAAACCATGATAAGGTTGATATCGATAGTCAGTATAGACTTCCCAAACCTGTTGTAAGTTAAAATCGTACATTCTAAAATAAAACTGCACGTCTGTCTGTAATTGAACAACAACTGAAAGCCATGTACAAGGGGGGATATTTATTTTAAATGTTTTGGCTTGGCCGTCAAAATCGAAAGTCTCAAAAACGTGAAATGGTGTTGTGACTGTTCTTTCCTCGTCGCCAGCCTTTAATTGAGACACTCTTATAGGTTGGCCCTTCTCACCAGTGAGGAAAACTAACCAGCTTCCTGGAGTATAGCTCTCTAAACCTTTTCTCCACATCAGCCGTGCTTCAGCGTCAAAATACCACAGTTCTATTTTGGCTAATGCAACGTAATTGGCATCGTAGATCTCCACAACTATATAATTAGGAGCAAAATTGTGCCAATATTGTAAAAAGTAATCGACGTTCGGAACATTTAACTTGTACAGTATGAAATCCCCGGAAAAGCGCATTTCAAAATCCGAGTAGTCCGGTGGGGATATGAAAAAATCCTCATTCCCATTAAACCTCACATGTATCATAGCCGAGGATAATTTCTGACCTTGAATCGATAATAAATACCTGTTTCCCACAGGAACCTGCAAAATGCTTTGAGGAGACGCTGACCCCCATGATTCAGCTACCCATATTTGTTCATACCTGAAATTGAAGATTTTATAAATTATATGCCCATTTAATGACAACCCTGAAAAAACAAAATAAGAAATTGAAGCGGTGTCTATGATGTAATAAAGTGTCTGACCAGTCTGTTGAAAAGTTATATTAACATCTGCCTTTTTAGAAATTATTGCTTTTTCTCCTCCATTGGTAGTTATCTGGATTGTTGCAACAACATCCTTTTGACTGCCTCGGACTACTAAAAGGTAATTGCCGATTTGGGGCTCCACAACCATAAAGGAAATTGGGTACTCATAAGAGTAGGAAAATAAGTCTGCCACAATTGTTGTGTCTGGTTTCCGCAATAAGTACCTCACTGATCCGGTGGTAGTTACTCCTCCATCTAAAGCAAACCATTGAAAAGCTTGATTAATATTAACATAAAAGAATTCGTTCTCATTTGTCATGTTAAATCTTAACGATATTTTGTCGTTAGCGGAAAGTATTCTTACAACTCCATTTGGCTTAGTGATTTGTATAACAATGTCTGCATCTCCGCCACCATATTCATAGTTCCTAGCCACAAAAAGATAAGTCCCGAGTTTGGGAATGCTCGAAGAAGAAAAAAAATTATCGAAAGATTCTAATGAAGATTGCCACGGACATAAGTAGTCAGTAGGCAAAAATAGTTCAAAGATCATATAACCCCCAGCGAGTTTTTGTGCAAAAATATCGAACCAATCTCTTGTTGTGATTGGTACTCTAAAGTAGACTGCTTGCCCAGCAAACATATGTAAGGATTCTTTATGATAATCTTGGATAAACTTAGCTCCTCCGTTAAGCGAAATTGCTTGTACCCATGCAGTCGTATTTCCAATATTGACCAATGTTAAACGTATTTTCCATTCGCCTGCTAACGGATTGGTACAAACGTAGTGAAGCGGCTCAGAAGCCGTAGTATTTTTAGCTACTTTAAGATATCCATCCGGAGAGTAAACCTCGATTAAGACCATTAAAACCATACTTTGAGATGCTCCATCAATCGCCAAGAAATTCTCTCCAGAAGCCAATGAAAAATTTCTCCAAGTAATGGGATGATCTATGGTAAGGCTAACCATATCTGACAATAATGTGGAGTTAGCTAATGCAGATTTTTGAGGTACTGTGTTCTGGACTGGGTACTCCGCAATCGTCATGCTTGAATATGTAAAATTTGAAGAACGCTTAACCGGTAATGATGAGGTTCCAAATTGCGCGCTATTGTAATTGGTCATCGGCTTACTATCTGAATTAACTTGCACGGTTTCAACCATATTTGAAATGGGATCAATTGTCAATAAGATGTTAAAACCTATTAGTATACACAAAATAAAGGAGATAAGCATGGACTTCATAGCAAATCCCATCAATATTTACATGCTAATTTATAATCAAAGATTATTTTTAAATTTTAGTAACTATGGAAATTTCGTATAAATCTTTTAAACCTTTCTAATCGAAATTCACAAGAACTAGATATGGAGTATAAAAACAGATATGGTATGTCTAAGTCGGCTGAATCAGACTCTATAACATTTTCCTCCATCAGGTTAATAACTAAATTCTAAAGTCTTTGATTTTCGTCAAGTGTAGTAAGGGGAGTACTGGGTGTCTGCTGTTAGAACACCAACTATCACGGCTAATTGCATAAGTTTTTTAAACATTATTTCTAACTATTAATGGATGTAAATGAAGAATGGTGCGCTTTAGTTTGATAAAGCACAATGAGGAGCGGTAATATATTATGAAAAAAGCTAATAAAGCAGCGGTTATGTTGATTGTAATTCTTTTTTTCAATCTTACCTTTTGTTAGGCGTTTTAGCCGAACATTCCCCACAACCTAAAATTGAGCAACCTATTCTAATCGACCCTGATGTTGTAAGATTAGGTGAGTGGGTTACTGTTAGACTTAGGGCTACGAATTATGGTTTTAGGGCTGATGAAATGTATATTTCCGTTTCTTTGCCAGAAAATCCGCCGTTAGAAAACATTGAAATTATTGATTCAGACCTACAGGCCACTTATGTTCTTGGTCCCGGAGATAAGGTTTGGGGGGATTATGGACAAACATATCCTATAATTCTCCAATACCCACTGGTTGAAGGTTACACTTTGGGATGGGAAAATGGGCAAACAAAATACCTAAAATTCAAGTTTAGACCACACAGAACCGGAACATTCAAACTATATGTAAAAACAACAGCCCAAACCGGAGGGATATGGAAATATGATCCCGCAAGCGGAACAAAGGACCAACAGAACGAATTTGTATACGTCTACAGCGTCAAAGTTTTATACGAAACCATAATTTTCTTTGATGATTTTGAAAGTTATGCTGTTGGAACTTTTCCTTCTGCTGGTGGTTGGGAACTTATTTGGAATGGAAGGGGAAATGAATATCAATGTATAACTGATAAATATTGGCATTCTCCTATTAAATCATTGCAACTTTGGGGTAAAGATTGGTGGAGTGCTCATGTGCAAAAGAAATTTTCATCCGATAGCACCTTATTGGGTTTTGAGGCTTATGTGTTAGTTGAAAGTTATACGAGTAAACCGAGTGGAAGCCCTGTTTCAGCAGTTATTGGTTTCTGGAATAAAGAAGCCGCGACTTGGGGATTAGGATATGCATGGGTCCAATTTACATACGACGGAAATATAACAACAAATGACGTTTGGGCCCCGACCCTCGGAACATGGACTCCTAAGACTTGGTATAAGGTGAAATTAATTTTGGATAGATCCACCAATACTTTTGACGTGTGGATTAATGGTGAGCTTGTAGGCAACGATATAGAAGTTTTACCAGACAGACAAAACACTTACAATATAAAATGCTTTAATGTTGGTATCTAATCATGCAGGCGTTAAAGTATACTTTGATGATGTCAAAGTTTTTGTCCCTCAAGTTGAGCCTCTTAATTGGGAGGAAATACTTAAAACAACAGAATTAAGAAAACAAGTTTATACTCTTTTTTACAGTAAGTTTCTAAATTCAAGCTGGTGGAATGATGTCGCTAGGAATAAAGTTGACGCTATTGTAGATGCATACAATCCTTTGCAGATGCGGCTGAAACTTTGCTGGACGCTTTGCTTGAATACTTCCTCAATCTAAATATTTACGGTCCCATAAGCTTATTGAAAAGTTCCTATGATGTTTGTGCAGGGATCATAAACTTGTTTCAGGCTATTTATTGCGATGAAGTTTCTGGGACAATAACTGGTG
>JAWCEH010000199.1:0-5887 GCA_038859955.1 Bathyarchaeia archaeon
TAATGCATGATGAAAGACTAGAAGAAAGTTGCATTTGCTTCAGAGAGAAACTTTTATATTTCAAGCGGACATAGCCGAGGTCTGGGATGAATATCAGAGGCTTGTGGAGAAGGCTGAATTCGACTCGAAGGGCAGAACCGTCGTAAACATAAGGTGGATTATAGGCAAGGAAGAGATTTTACCTATGATGACTTTGAGGAAGACCATATTGCTTAAGCGGGGGAAGCGGAGTATTCAGCCAAATATCAACACCTGAAACAAGTTTAGCCGCAACCTCTACATCATAATTCTCCAGATATGCGATCTCAACCTCACCTCCAAGAGCACTTCTATACCTAAGTATCTCCTCAATAATTCTTTTCTCGGACTCGTCTCTCGGATGGGCCTTACCAGCGAAAATAAGCTGTATCCTTCCCCTTCTATTGACCCTCCTTAACCTTTCCATATCCAAGAAAATTAGGGTGTGCCTCTTATAGGCCGTGGCTCTCCTAGCGAAGCCGATGGTTAGCGTCTCATAACTCATTTTGGCGCTGGTTACGCTATTAACGTAGTCTATGAGCCTCCTCTTTGCTTCCATGTGAGCTTGCCATAATTCATCGTTGGTGATTACGTCCACTCTGGCGAGCAGCTCCGGTTTGTAGGCCCATCCCGGCAGATACCTATCGTATAGCCTCCTGAAGCTCTCGCATGTCCAAGTGTAGGAGTGGACGCCGTTCGTTATGGCATGGATCTCGTAGCTCGGAAACATCTCTCTGGAGACAACCCTATGCCTTTTGGAGACACCGTTAATGTAGTTGCTTAGGTTTAAGGCTAGGAGCGTCATGTTAAGCCTATCCTCGCCGCCCAATTTCTTCAAAGCATCAAATGGAACTATTTCCCCCAGAACATCGCGGACGAGATCATATGGGAATTTATCGTGCGCGGCTTCAACAGGCGTATGCGTCGTGAAGATGCACATGCTCTAGCCCTATCAACATCCATGTTAAACCTACGCAGCAGTTTCGAGGGCTAAGAGGCTTGAATGACCCTCGTTAATATGGTACTCACGCACCTTAACGCCCAATTTATCCAGCATCCTCACTCCGCCGATTCCTAAAACTATCTCCTGCTTAAGGCGGTATCTCTCATCGCCACCATAAAGATGTGATGTGATCTCTCTATCTTCAGGAGAATTCCCCTCAACATCCATGTCCAGAAAATATACTGGAACCTCGCCGCCAGTAGCGCCCCTAACCGTGTATAGCCAAGCTTTAACGCGAACATCTCTGCCCCCGATCTGAACGCTAGTCTCCTCAAATAGTGGCTGAAGAAAATCTTGGGGATTCCATGAGTCGGGGTGCTCAATCTGCCTCTCATCCAGCGTCAACTCCTGCCTAAAATAACCTTTTTTGCTGACTAGAGTAACCGCCACCAGCGGGATCTTCAGATCGGCACCAGATTTTACCACGTCGCCAGCTAAAACCCCCAGCCCCCACTGTAAGTGTGCACATTATTTAGCAGTGCGATCTCCATTGAGAAATAAGCGATTTTAGTTGCATGGAAGATTTGAACCCGCGGAGAGCTGGAGATATCTCCGCAAATCCCCTCTTTCTTTTTTCCGGTTTAATAGGTGTTTCTCGTGCCGTTTAAGTTTGATTCTAAGGTTTTTGAGTTTCTTCTTTTTTGAAGCCTGCAACACGTAATGTTTATTGCCGTGGTTTAGCGGCTTTTCAGCAGTTTTACTCAGATCAAGGCTCTACAAAGGATTTCTTGGATCGTGTTGAGCGGGATAGGCTTTTGCCGAGAATACAGAGGAAGCGTGTAAACCGCGTAACGTTTAACGGTTTTGTGATTTGGCTTCAAGATAGAGGCTACTCGCCAAAAACTATTAGGATTTATGTTGGAGCGGTTCAAAGCTTAGCCAAATATTTTGATATTCCGATAAGTTTACGCTACGTTCAGCTACCGCCTTCTCAACCGCTAAACAGGAAGCATCCATGGACTATTAAGGAAGTGAGCAACTTGTTGATATTATGGACAAACCAATCTATAAGAGCATAGCGGCTTCGATCGTTCAAAGTGGTCTAAGCCTATCAGATCTTTTATCCTTAAAATATGGCGATGTCAAAGAAGAGTTTGAAAAGGGTATAACGCCCATATGCCTAAGCCTAACAAGAAAGAAGACAGGCATATTCTTCATAACATTTTTGGGCATCTGGTCCATTAAGCTTCTTAGGGACTATTTAGCCAACAGAAAACTTTCGGAAGAAACGCCAATTCATGAGGTATCTTCAAGAGCTGTACACGCCTACTTCTGCAAAACAGCCCAAAAATTTGCCGGCAATTTTAAGGGAAGAAATCCTTATAGCCCCCACTCGCTACGGGCTGCTTTTCGCACATTTCTAAGCGTTCGCAAAGTGGACCCGCTTTATATAGAGTTTTGGATGGGCCACTTGATTCCAGAATAATATTGCAATAAATCTCAGCCAGATCTCACACCGCCTTAATTTTAAGGAGCTACACAACTTTTCATGGAAAGTTTAAAATACTGTCCCGCTACCAAGACTATAGATTGGTAGAAACATATGTGCTGGGTCAATTCTAAGCCATTAACCTATTGGATAGATTATTCCTTTAACCACGTCAATAACCCTGCCCTTCTAGAGACAATTAGAAAGGATGCCCCGGACCTGCTTCACGTAGGCCACGACCTAGTGTTTACCGCGGTTATGGGCCCAGTATACTTTATGGGCCGATTCGACCAGTACAATCTCATGAGCCCAGAGCAGGCAGCTGAAAGAGAAAATGTTTTGAGGACATATGTTAGATCACTTCATGATGCAGGAGCTAAAATCGTAATACCCTACATAATTTCTGTCGCAATATTAGGTAACCATGAGAAGAGAGAGGGATTCTGGAGATTCTACGATAACTGGGATAAATATTATAGGTTTGGTCTCCCAGAGAAACCTAAACGTGACCCCGTTGAGTGGACTTATAGGCGTTATAAGCACCAGGGTAACCCCGAGTTCATGGTGTACGATGTATGCATATTTAATGGGGATTGGAGGAAATACCTAAAGTTCACAGCGGAGCACGCTGTCTCCCTAGGCTACGATGGTATTTTCGTAGATGTTAATGCAACACGCTGCGAATGTGAGGAATGCCGCAGTCTCTTCTACCAATATCTACTCAGAAAAAAATATAATGCTAATGAGATGAAGAGTCTCTTTGGATTCAATAGCGCTGCAGATTTGAGGCTTGGTGGAAGGGAGGAGGGACTACTAACCCTTGAAACCAATCTATTTAGAGCTGAGGGCTTCACATCCCTATTCAGAGAGATCAGAGAGAGGATTGGCGTAAACCGGACTCTCATACCTAATTGTTGGCCCATGTCCACCATAAGCGGGCTGCTTAGAAGACGCGGTAATGGACATGATCCGGAAAAGTGGGCTTCAGCAGTAGAGTGGATTATGTTTGAGGAGAATCCTGGACCTGGAACATACTGCCCCTGCGGCCAAATAATCTATGATAATATTCTCCAGTACAAGTATGCATTGGCCGTAGGCTTTAAGCCAGCCGTTCTAAACTATTGGGTTGATTCTCTTAGGGGCAGGCTGGCGAATATTGAGGCGCTTGCTGGGGGTGGAGGAGCCTTCGTTCAGCCCGGCTTTATAGCCCATGGCAATGCATCCTTAATCCGCCAGTTTGTGGATAGGAATCAGACACTGCTAGAAGGATTTCATGAGAGAGCGGACATAGGCCTAGTCTTCCTAATAGATCAGCATATACGTGGTAACGTAGATCACCTAACGCAGGTTTATCATTTAAGGCGTTACCTTTCCGACAACCATTACACATTCAGCCTGGTCACACATAAACATCTCGTGGCGAATATCCTGTCGAGGTTTAGGGCTCTTATATTGCCCGAAGCCAAATATCTACACGCCAGCAAGGTTAATGCCCTCCTAGAGTATGTTAGTAGGGGAGGAATATTAGTGACAACAGGGGAGACTGGAAAGTTTAATGAGAAAGGTTATCCTGCACAGAAGCCTGCGGAGATGCTCAGCCAAAATGTTGAGCTGGGCGAAGGAAGAATATTTAGTATGCGTTTCGAAAAAATGATACCCTTAAGGAAATTTGAGACATTTATGCTAGAGGAGGAGACAGATAGATTGGCTTTCCTAGATAAATGTAGGAGTGCTCATGAGAATGGTCTAGATATACCGAGAGGTACAGATACTCTTAGAAGAATTCTTGAGGAGACTGGAGTTAAACCTATTGCTAAAAATGCGCCAATAACGCTAAGAATAAATATGTTTGATAAAGGTGACTTAAGGGCAATTCACTTGGTTAATTACGCTCTGGGCAATGGGGGCTTCATAGAGGCTGAGAACATATTATTACGGATGAACATGGACAGGATTGTTCAAGAGGTAAAAGCGTTAACCTTAAAAGAGACATTCAAACTGGACTTCACATGTAGTGATAAAGTTCTAGAAATAATTGTCCCAGAAGTGGCGGATTATCTGCTGGTTTCAGTTAAATTCTCTTAATTTTCTGCATCTATTTGCGACCCTTGATTCTTCTTACTATGAGTAGCGCTGCCATAGCTGTGATTACTCCTGCTACCGCTCCGATAGTTATGCCTGTTGAGAATGCCGATATTTTTGTTGTTGATGCCCATTTGCCGATGCCGGGTTGAGTGTATGCGAAGACAACATAGTCCTTCGGCGTTAACGATATGAGGGTCTTATCGAAAACAACTTCCCTAGTCTCTCCAGGTCTCAGGAGAACACTGTCAACTCTATCGCTGAGAACACTCCTCATTCTCTCATCTAGAACCTCAAGCATAACTGATAGAGTTAAGCTCTCTGAAGGATTATTATTTTTGACTGTAACCTTTGCCCTTAAAGCTGATGTTATGCTGTTGTGCTCGGCTGAAACGCTGACCGAGACCCCTCTATAAACCTTGCTCAAATAATCCATTAATATCATGGCTGCAATCTTGCCTAGAGTGTAGTCGTCGACGAGGAGACCAACATGTATAAGCACGCCTTCACCAAAAGGAAAGATGGCGGCGCCATAAAGACCCTCTCTTGAATTCTCATAGTAGGAGTAGAGAGGCCTTAAATCGCCGGGGAAAGCTGTCGCATTAACCTTTATTGGTATGCTCTCTGAGAAGGACTCCGCTAGACTTAGAGCTAGTTGGGTTGGCGTGACGGCGGTAACATATAAGACTCCTTGCGCAATCATTGGAACACCTGCGGTTCCAAGGAACCATGAGGAGAAGGCTCTAGAAGCGGGCGACCACCTAAATGAGAGGAGCACATATCCATATTGGACCACGGCACCAGATATATCTCTATAATCCTTTTCACGTAAGTTTCTATCCACCTGCCCATCTTCCAGTACCAGGTCTCCATGTAGATTTATCACTATTATATTGGGCTCAGGCTTCTCGAAAAGCACTTTGTACTCCTCTATACTACGCACATACTTTATCTCCATGAGTTCTGGGCTTATTGGACCTCCCTTCTTCAGAGCGTCCGTGAAAGCCTTTTCAACGGTCATCAGAGATGTCACGGGACTAAAAATGTACCCATCATATGCTGAAACCACATATATCCTATATTTTCTAGCCACCTCTGCAACATGAACCAACTGAGCACATGGAAGCGTAGACACAAGCAGAACCAGCATTATCGGAACTAAAAAAACTAGCCTCATTAAAGCAACCCTCCAAAGAAAAATAGCATAGTCACTAATAAAAGCTTTTTTAAAGATAAAAAATAAAGGAAGAGTTTTTGTTTAGTATGCTGTTAGGATTACTAGTATCATTCCTAGTAGCATTGCTAGGGATGTTCCTGCGATTACTCCTACTGCTGCTGGTATGCCATATTGCTCA
>JAWCEH010000200.1:0-5862 GCA_038859955.1 Bathyarchaeia archaeon
AATTTATGCAGGCAGGGGGCCTCAGAGTCATTTAATATGATTTCAGCCTCCTGTGCCGTTTCGTTTAGACGTTACTAACAGAATGCCTAGAATTGTTTATCGTTTTGGAAGCCAATACAACATGGTTAAAGAGTTTGGGTTTGGGGATAAATTTTTTATTTGTAAACCCACACTCTAGTAGTTAGGCGAAAGAGGTAATAAATATGAATAATATGAAAGGTATATCCAGAAAGGTTGTGGTTCTCATAATCGCCTGCATCTTGATTGTTGCAACAATTATAGCCTACTACTGCTATAATCTTCAACGGCAAACGAGTAGCGAAGCAGAGCCGCCAGCGCTAAGGTCATTAACTGGAGAGGAAAAAGAAAGGGTGCGCAATCTCATAGAGGGGGCAAGACAGGAAGGAAGACTAGTATGGTACGGTATAAACATATATCAAGAGTATGCTCCAGGAATCGAAACGGCTTTTAGGGAATACTACGGACTACCTAACTTCGTGATTGAGTACACTTACACAAGTGCATCAGAGCTTATGACAAGAGTTGAGCAAGAGATATCAGCAGGAAGTGTCACAGTTGATGTTATTTGGACTGGTACATATCACTGGTTGGTTAGCCTAAGAAATAGAGGGCTTTTGATGTATTATGAATCCCCGAATTACAAGTACTACAATGCCTCTGAAACTTTAGGGATGAATTCGAGGGGCTACTGGGTAGCTGATGCGTATACTTTAAGTACGCCCGTAATAAACCTCGACGCGTTGAAACAAAAAATTGGATGGACAGAAATTCCAGAATTTGTTAGCTATTGGTCATTTATAAGGCCTGAATTTCGAGGATTGGTAATGTGCCCAGATGTTGCACGGTCTGAGACCAACGCCTTCGTGTTTGCAGTTCTATACGAGAAACTTGGAAGAAGCTACTTCGAACAAATCAGAGACGTATTAAATCCCATCTTCCTTGTTAAATCAGGAGACTTTCTTGGATATTTAGAAACAGGTGACTACCCTATCGCTTTGCCTAACAATCCGAAACTTAAAGAACTTCTTGAAAATAGAGGAATAAACGCTGCAGCAATTTTCCCAGCTGAAGGAGTAGTATGGATACCATTCTGTTTGACAGCGATGAAAGATGCTCCCCATCCCAACGCAGCAAAATTATTTATCGACTTCATGCGCAGTGAAGTCGGCTTAAACGCGATCTTAGATCAGGGTGTTTGCCTTGCACCAGGTCACGAAAACGTCGAGAGTCCTCGTCCAGATATATACCCCAACTTAAAAGATATTCGAGGGATACAAGTTAATTATGAAGAGTTTTACACGATCGAGAATATACAACACTACATAAATATCTGGCGAGAGATTTTCGGTAGGTAAAAATGAGAAGAATCTTAGTTGAGCACATTTTTTTTCTTTTATCTTTACTTGTCGTATCTTTATTAGTGCTGTACCCATTGATAAATTCATTTTCAATTATTAAAATTACTGATATTTTGAGAGTTTTTTTTGAACCTAGGGTTGTGAAGGCAACCTATAATACAATTATTATCGGGATAGGAACGATGGCTATTTGCCTATTTTTTGGGGTTGTTCTTGCTTGGCTCACAGCCCGTACCGACTTACCTTGGAAAAATAAACTCGAGCTACTCAATCTCGTTCCTTTCTTCATATGCCCAATTATGGGTGTTGTAGGTTGGCGTATCCTGCTTTCCCCTACATCGGGTTTAATTAACAGGTTTATTATTAATTTGTTTTCGCTTAAAAGATCTCCTTTCAGCATCTATGGACTAGGTGGAATTATCTGGGTTTTAGGCCTCTACTACACTCCATATGTATATCTTATGATTAGTAGTTCTTTAAGGAAAATGGATTCCACATTGGAAGAAGCAGCACGAATTCATGGCTGTGGAATCATTCCGACGATGCTACGCATAACTTTGGCATTAAACAAACCCTCAATATTAGCTGCTGCAATTTTGGTTTTTATGCACGCTTGCGAAGCAACGATTGTAATATACTTGTTAGGCGTCCCTTATGGTGTTGAGTCATTATCAACGTTAGTTTATGATGCCATACGACATAAACTGGTTCCTGACTTTGAATTTGCTGCAACCATTTCCTTTATACTTGTTATACCCTTAATTGTCATGCTTTTCATTAGAGAAAAAATAGCTTCAGATAAGAAAAAGTTCGCAGTAATTTCTAGCAAGGGATATAGACCCCAGATTATAGAGCTAGGGAAATGGAGATATGTCGCATTAATTTTCAACATGGTTTATGTCGCTCTGGCGGTAATTCTTCCAATAATCGCACTCGTCCTTGTTTCTATATCCAAAGCTTGGGTAGGATATTTTGATCCGACCAAGCTGACCTTAAAAAATTTTTACTATTGCATTTTTCAAGGCACAATTACTAGAAGAGGGTTGCTAAATTCTTTAATTTTAGCTAGTGTAGGTGGTGTTATTGGAACAGTAATCGCTTTAATTATCGGTATTACAATCTACAAGACAAATCTTAAGGTCAATAAAATCTTGGTAGCTGTATCTTCCTTGACCGCTGCTATTCCAGGTTCGGTCTTGGGGCTCTTCTATCTTTTCACGTGGATCAAAAGCCCATTGTATAAAAGTATTTGGCTTCTATTACTTTGTTATTTAGCAAGATATTTGCCATTTGCTGTGAACAACATTTCATCGGGATTATTGGCCATTAATCCAGAACTGGAAGAAAGCGCTAGGATTTCTGGGGCTTCCTGGTTTATTACACAACTTAAAATTATAATGCCTTTAATGATGAATTTTTTTATTTCCTCATTTATCTTATTATTCGTAGTGTTTATACGTGAAACAGGCACGTCTATGATGCTTTGGACTTATGGTACCGAAACGGTGGGAGTGGTTATCATGCATACATGGGAAGCAGAAGGCATAGGGGTCATGTCCGCTTATACTTTGATTGTAATCATAATCGTATTGTGTAGTGTAGCTGCACTTCAGAAGTCAGGAGGTATGAAGGCATTAATGCGTTAATGTGGGATCGCATATGGTCTTCCTAGAAATCAAAGGATTAACTAAAAAATTCGGCGGCACGGTCGTTGTCGACAACGTTAATTTTGACGTAAAAAAAGGGGAGATTGTGACCCTTTTAGGGCCAAGTGGTTGCGGCAAAACAACAACTTTGCGGTGTATTGCTGGATTAGAAAGATGTGATGGAGGCGAAATTTTCCTTGATGGCCGGCTTTTAACGTCTGCGGATAAAAAATTGTATGTGCCTCCAGAAAAAAGGGAAATGGCAATGGTTTTTCAGTCGTATGCTATATGGCCTCATATGACCGTTTTTGATAATATAGCGTTTCCATTAAAAATAAGAAAGTTTCCAACTGATCAAATCAAAAAGAAAGTAAAAGAAGTTATTGAATTTGTTCGGTTAAGTGGACTTGAAAATAGGATGGCAACGCAACTTAGTGGAGGTCAACAGCAAAGGGTCGCACTTGCTAGGGCGTTAGTAACTAACCCCAAGGTTATACTTTTGGACGAGCCTTTAAGCAACTTGGATAGGAATCTTCGCGAAGCAATGCAATATGAGCTTAGAAATATCTTGCGGAAAATAGGAATAACATCGGTTTACGTAACGCACAATCAAATAGAGGCTATGGTTTTATCTGATCGCGTTATTATAATGAATGCTGGCAAAATTGAACAGATTGGTGATCCAATGCACGTATACAAGAACCCAAAATCACCTTTTATCGCTGAATTCTTTGGCTCAGCTAATTTCTTTGACGGAAAAGTTGTTGATAAGAATTTGGGTATTGTTGAAGTGATGATTGGTGACTCATTGCATAGGGTCATCTGTCAGATACCCGACTGGATTAAAGAGGGGCAGCGCGTTAAAATTTTTGTGAGACCTGAATATATACAATTAACTAAAGTACGCGATAAACAAAATTGTTTCGGTGGCACAATAAAAAGCATTTCATTTCTCGGTAATACAACAAGATGCGTAGTCGAGCTAGAAAATGTTCAGATTTATGTTAACGCTGATCCTAGAATTCGCTATGAGGAAGGAGAGCACATATTCATTAAAATATTGCCTGAAGATTGGTCTATGATCCCTTTGAATAGTTAACCTTTTACTGAACCTTCGATCTAGACTAAAATAAATTTTTTTAAGGTTCGAGTCATCGTGGAATGGCTTTTTCTCTCTTGGCCAAATGTGGAAACGCCATTTTACTGTGAGTCTGTTTCATGTTCACAAGAGCTTTCGCAACTTCAACGGCACATTTAATTGAATGTAATACTGGAACATCATAACCTAACTCTTTTAAGCGTTTTTGAACATGTGGCTGCATCCACATCAATCCGGTACACCCAAAAGTAATGACATCCGCCCCATCATTATCTATCGCGTTGACAGCCTCTTGAACAGCCTTATCTATCCATGTTTTTGAAGCAGTTTTCCACGCTTCCCTCCTTTCCTCGGCGAATAATTGGATCGACCTCACAGAGGCACATTTTTCATTCAAGCCGTACATCATGATGTTGTGTCTGATCTTAATAGCCATGGACTCTGTTGCATCGATCACCGAAAATTTATGTCCAAGTAATGAAGCTATATGTATAGCTGAATGCGTACAACCTACTACTGGTATTCGAGAAATTTCTCTTGCCTCATATAGTCCAGGATCGAGTCCACCGAGAATTATTATTGCATCGTAGCGTCCACTGTTCGAAACTTCACGAACAATGTTCAGTATGCCTGGGACTATATACGCAAGTTCCTCTCGGCTATCAACGTGTGGTCCGGGAACTCCAGGATCTATATCCCATTCAATGCCGTCTAATAATCCCTCGTCTTCGATTTCCTTTATGTATTGTAATTGTATATTTCGATATCTATCAGAAAGTGATAAATTTTCCAGCTGAAATGGAGGAATAAATTTAAACCGCATTTAACGTCACTTCAACTTTTAATTTTAAATAAGCTCCCTCGGCAGTTTTGTCATTAATTCTACACCATTATCTGTAAGAACCGCGTCATCCTCAAAGCGTATGGTAAATGCTTTATGCCTAATGGATGGTTGAATAGCAAATGTCATCCCAGGCTCCAATGTTAGATCGTTGTGTTCTATATCTGGCAATTCATGAAATGGGCCTAGCCCTATGCCATGTATTGATAATCGTCGTTGGTGAGGGAAAATCCTTTGATCCTGTGAATATCCATATTTTTTCAATTCGTTCTGTGCAAACATTATTACATCAGAGAGTTTCATTCCTGGTTTAATGAAATCTACAATTTTTTCGTAAACGCTATAGAGATCTCTCGCGATTTTCTTCTGCTCCGAGGTTGCTTCGCCAACAATCCATGTTCGAGTGATATCTGAACCATATCCTTTATATATACATCCCAAGTCGACAACTATTAAATCATTTTTTTCGATTTTCTTCCATTCTGCCGCGAAGGCACGGTAGTTAGCAGTCCTTTTCCCAGATTGACACATAGATTCAATTTCTCTTATTGCACCCTTCTTCCTCATCTCGATTTCCGCTTCTCTTTGAACTTCAATTTCTGTTACGCCAGGCTTAGCTATTTCAATGGCGACCTTTAAACCATCTTCTGCTATCGAAACCGACTTTCTGATTAACTCGACTTCTTTAGGTTCCTTAATAGCTCTCGCCAAAAGTAAAATATCCGTGGCGTCTTTAAACTTAACGTTGGGGAGATGTCTCTGTAAAGCCTTAAATGTTCTTAGTGTGCAGCAGTCATACTCTAATCCTAGGGTCGCCTTTTCAAACCCCTTCTCTTTTAATACCTCTGCTGTATATTGATTAACATCCAAGGAGGAGTCTCTATCAAACGCTCTAAC
>JAWCEH010000201.1:0-5797 GCA_038859955.1 Bathyarchaeia archaeon
AGAAAGATCCAGAGGAATTTGCTTACCAAGTAATTAGCGCCTTAGAAGAGCCTGAAGAAGCTGAAGCTAAAGGCATAAGGGCAAGAAGAATTATAGAAGAAAAATATGACTGGAGTAAACTCATCCCCCAATACGCTCATTTCATTTCATCCGTGATAGAGGTAAATTGATACAAATGTAACTGAGCAATTTCCAGCATATTTGCGAGGAGTAAACACTATACACAAATAGAGGGTGATTTCATCTTCTTATAAAAAATGAATCAAATAAGGCTGCGATATACGGGATTTGTAGCCTATTTTTCATCTATAACATTAGCCTTAACAGGGCTGCTATTTTCATTGTTAATAACTCGAAAATTGACTCCCATAGAGTTAGGTGTTTGGAGATACTTAGGAACGCTAATAAGTTATTTTGCAATGCCCATATATCTTTTTTCCTTTTGGTCTACCAGACTCACGGCACAAAATAAATACATTTTGAAGACGCTTCTAACCATAACCATACCATTGGCATTCTTTATAATGCTAATATTCATGGCTATGATAGAAATTTTTTCCAGTTCCATTGAATACCCAGAAGTAGTATTCTTGGTAGCAGCATTTGAAATTCCACTCATCTACATATATACGAGTCTTGAATCTGTAGCAACTGCGTGGAGACCTCACCTTAACTATTATGCACAAATAATTCAAGATTTAATCAAACTCCCGATAGCTCTAATCTTAGTAGTAAGTCTAAAACTCAGTCTTACTGGAGCTATATTAGCTACAATCTCAGGATTTATAGCTAGAAGTCTTTTCTTGTATGTTTCTCTTCAAAGACTTAATTGGGGAGGCGTAGATAAAACCATTGCAAAGAAATTCTTTGCTCTAGTTTGGCTTCCATTGTACATATCGATTCCAACGTATATTTCCTCTCTTGACGTGATAATTATAACGTTATTGGCTAAGTCCGCATATCCATTGGGATATGCAACAGCCTTATTCTTGATCGGGGGCTTTGTAAGCATGTCGGGCAATTTAGCTGCAGGCCTCTATCCAAAAATGTTACAAAAGCCATCTGGAAAAGATGTAGAATCCGTCCTCAGCCTGATCATGATGTTTGTCATTCCAACAGCAATTGGTACTTTCATATTAAAAGAACAATTGCTCAATATCCTTAGACCAGAATACGTCGCTGCCGCTTCACTGCTTCCAATAGCACTCTTGCACTCAGTAATCTTCATTCTAAACTCGATAATGGATTCTACTCTACTCGGTGAAGAGCGGGTAGATTACAAAGATGAGATTAGATTCAAGGAAATAATTAATAGCAAACTCTTCTTTGTTCCAACACTTAATTACCTTTACTCATTCATGTACCTTCCATCGCTTCTTATAGCCCTATATATAATACAGCCTAAAAATCCATTAGACATTGTAATGATATGGATTACAACGAATTTAATAGCCCTCTTCATAATAACTGCCTACAAATATCGAATAGCCTCACGCAAGCTCCAATTCTCATTTCCAAAAATCCCTACGATAAAGTACTTCCTAGCATCAATCTTCATGGGGATAATAGTATACTCAATTAGCCCGAGGTCTTTACCAAGCGAACTTTATAAGGCACTTCAATCGGCGATTCCATCAATTCTCATTGGAAGCTTATCTTATTTTGGGATGTTAACGCTAGTGGATAAGGAGTTCAGATCAATATTAAAGGCAGCATTAAAATTCAGGAAATAGCTGCCTCATATACCTCCTTTAATTGCTTATTTCTAAACTCGATGTTAAAGGGTGGATTAGTTATTCTTCTCTGCGCTTTCTGAGAATATTCTCGCCAAATATCTTCGTCACAAAGCAACGTATGTAATGCCTTGGTAATTTTTTCAGTCATTTCCTCAAAGGGTCCTTCGGATAACTCTTCGTAAAAATGTAGATTTGGCGCTCCATCTTCTTTCCAAAGTTTTATGGGTGCTCTTACAATTAATCCCGCATCTGCAACGATTTCAGGAAAAGCGAAATGGTCACTAACTATTGGCACTACTCCGTAATTCATGGCCTCTATCACGCTATAACCTACGGTATCAATCATAGAGGGTAAGAGAATTACCCTGGAGCGGGGATATACTTCGGATAAAATGGTCTCTCGGGGCATAAAACTTACTACCTGTACGTTGCGAAGTTCGCTGGCGATCTTCTGGTACTCCCGAGAGGGTGTGGTAATCATCAGCAATTTATGATCTCGGTACATACGATGCAACTCCAGCCATGCTAAAAGAACCTCTCGTCCACCTTTTGCCTCAAAAGACTTATTTACATGGGATCCGCCGATAAAGACTATTAAATCGCGTCTTGCAGGAGAAGTAGCTTTGATTTTTGTGAAGAAAGTTGGATATATCACTTTAACATAAAATCTCTTTATGTTAAAAAATCTTTTAAGCGTTTTTAAAGCACTTTCTGTTAATGGTAAAAGAGCTTTACATTCACCAGTTTCAAGTCTCTCCTGGGCGGCGGTAATACTATCAGGATCCTCCATCAATGAATAAGATTTGAAGAAAACTTTAGCAGATTCCATATCTGCAACCCATATCCTATTATATGCACGCTTTACACCATTACAAAAATGTATAAGCTTTTTTCTAGGGAAGATGCTCGTAAGTGAAAGATATAATTTTCCTCTAAATCCGCTCCAAACATCGTATGTAACATTTTCTGGTGCTTTTTCAATTAAGGTTCTCCATAGAGGATGAGAAGATAGGAACAGGTCGATTCTTAAATTCAAAAGTAGTCACCGTTTTCTAAGTAAATCTTCCATCCAAATATAAAGTTTCTTTATTCCCTCACGCCAACTAACACTTGGTTTCCAATGAAGAAGATCATAAGCTTTCTTAATACGGCTTACATAAACTTTCTGATCAGCTTTACGCCAATCTGCATACCTTATGCGTAAATCGTGTCCTACTAGCTCTCTAATATAAGCGAGCCCTTCCAATATCGAAATCGCATTCTCAGGACCTCCTCCAATGTTAAAGACTTCCCCTCTGATACGCTTACTATTAATAAATCCGAGATTTATTGCATTAACCAGATCTTTTACATATAAAACATCTCTGACCTGCTTTCCATCACCATATATGGTGATCCATTCGTCAAGAATTGCCTGTTTGATGAAATGGGCTAACCATCCTTGATCTTCAACTCCAAATTGTCTTTCTCCATAAATGCAACTTAATCTAAAAACTATTGTTCTTAGCCCATAAGTGTATGCGTAATCTTGTACGTAGATATCTGCCGATAATTTGGAACAGCCATAAGGCGTATGAGCACAGCCATCAACAGGAAATTCTTCGGGAATTCCTTCCTCATATATTGGCTCAGCATACCAATAGCGAGTTCCGAGATCTTTAAGCGGTATTTTGTTTACATTTTCACCATATACCTTATTTGTGGAGCAAAAGAGTACGAACGAATCATTACGTCTAGCAAATTCTAAAACATTTAATGTAGCAAGAGTGTTTATTGTGAAATCGGTTAGGGGATCCACCAATGATGTTGTTACAGCTACTTGGGCTGCAGCATGAATTATGATATCAACGCTTCTACCGACTTTATTCAAATCCTCCATGCGACGTACGTCACCTTCAATAACGGTGATTGAAGGATGATTTCTCCGCAGGTACTCTAGGTTATATCTTTGCCATTCCTCACCCTTTCCAAGAAGTACATGCCTAGAAAAGTTATCCATTATGACCACTTCATCACCTTTACTTGCATAATATTCCGCAACATGAGAACCTATGAAACCAGCTCCTCCAGTAACAAGTACTTTCATATCATGTTAATTTGGTTATGAAACCTTTTTAACATTTCGTCTACAAAGGAAAGTTAAGTTCGCTAAGAGCTGGCTCCCCCTCATTTCAGTAAATAAAATAGGTATTTTGTTTGGAAATAATAATGTATCTTTCTAAGCGCAAGAATCTTTAAACACCATATCTATGGCTGTTGTATCATTGATATTCCTTCTGATCGTCTCTCTAAAAGCCATAAAACAATTATCTTTAGGATTGCATTCTCGATTCGCATTCTTCGTAGAATGTGAGCAAGTTATGCTGTTTTCTCCAGAACAGAGCCAAACGATGATATTGAGCTAAGATTAACTCTTAAATTTAAATAATATCCCGTAACTTATGGCCCAGACTTGAAAGTAGCATTCGTAATACTGACAAAAAATTCTGAGAGGACCATGGATAAATGTCTGAGGGAGATCTTAAGACTGAAGAGTAAGTTTGATCTAGAAATTATCGTTGTTGATGGAGGATCAATCGATAACACTCTGAGCATAGTTAAACATTATCAAGAGCACCTAGGCGTGAAAATATTATATGATCAAGGCAAGGGATTAGGTTATGCTAGAGACATTGGATGGCGTTCATCATCTGCAGAATACATAGTTATGCTGGATAGCGATGTGCTACTAAATGAAGAGTTTATAGCAGAAGCCATCAAAGTGCTGGAAAGAGATAAAGAGCTCGGGGCTGTAGCCGCCAAGCTTAAACCAATTTCGCTCGATAAGGGATGGTTTGGGAGATTTCAGGAAAAAAATCTCGCAATACATTTACATCACCAAGACCCACCATATCCTGCTGAAGCAGTCGCATTGCATACTGCATGTACAGTCTTTAAAAGGAAAGTATTAGAAGAAGTAGGAGGATTTGACGAATTCTTTGATTTAGCGAAAGAAGACAGCGACATTAGCTATAGGATTAGGAAGAGAGGGTATAAGCTATCGTACCTAAATTATTACGCTATACATCTTGAAAGGGCAAGGATTCTGAAAACCAATTTCAGATATGGGAGAAGCTATGTACTAATATCTAGGAAGCATCCGAATATGGAGAAATTATGGAGATTTAAGAACATAGTGCTTACTTCAAGTATAGTATTTCCAATACTGCAACCATTAATATACTTGTACTACCTACGAAGATATATAAAGTTGCAAACACTTAGTTTTATTGAAAAAGTCATTCTCTCGTTAATAGAATTACTGAGGCAAGATCTTAGAACTATTGGAATGCTTTACCAACTGATATTGGATAGATTACAAACACATTAAAAGTAAGAAATTAGATCTCATATTTTCATGATGCGCTTGACCGGAAAATCTTTTCCTCAAGTCTCACAACTTCTTATATTTTCATGATCTAAAATCCCTCTATAAAGCTCGAAATACTTCTCGGAAACTACCTTAACATCGAATTTTTCCTTGACGATCAGAAGACATTTTTCGATCATCTTATCAGTCTCTCCTTTGATTGTGATCCTTATTTTGGATAGAAATTCTTCCGGATCATAGCTATTGGTCGTGTATATCACTTGGCCAAGCACTTCATTCAGCTTAACTATTGATGGTAGTGGAGGACTTATGACCGGGCATTTTGACGCCCATGCTTCGAGGATTGTTGTTGGAAATCCCTCGACCTTACTAGTTATCACTAGGGCATATGCGTTTTTTAGATATGCTATTACATTGCTCCAAGGCACCACCTTATACTCTATCCACCCTTCTTCCGGATATCTTCCCCTTGGTATTCCAAGTGCGAGGCTCTTGACCCCCAGCTCCTCGTAAGCCATTCTCGCTACTTCCCTGAACAATGTGTGATTCTTAACGGGGTCATCTCTCCCTATCCAGAGAAGACGTGGTTCTCCCTCCACTGGCGGTACCCTCTCAACCTCACCGACATCAATCATGTTCGGTATCCAAGTCCATCCGGCCCGCTCAGCAACATATGGATCAACGCAGGTGA
>JAWCEH010000202.1:0-5771 GCA_038859955.1 Bathyarchaeia archaeon
AAAAGAGAACTCTTTTTAGTGAGAAGCCACTAATATTAGATTAAGGTGGCCAATATTTTCCTTTAATGTATTCTTTTCCTAGAACCATTATGTAATCTCCAGGTTTAACAATAGGTTTAGTTTTTAGCGCAACAATGAGACCATCTTCCGGAGCCTCAAACTCCCATATTTCTTCAGAGAAAATATTTAGTAGTGAGCCTAGTTTATCTCCTTTCAAAACCTTTTCATTAAGTTTCACTTTAGGTTTAAAAAAGCCCCCAATATCCGAAACTATGGGTTTAAAATCTATATATGTTCTTTTTATACGAAAAGTTTTAGCCAAACCTTTGATGATCCCCAAATATCTTAATGCATTTTTTATTCCTGACACATAGATATTTTTCTTCTTTTCATTATACCGTCCTTCACCTGAACATTCAGTTCCAATAGATGGTACTCCAACCTCAATCGCTGCGTCGATTAGCCTTCCAATTGGTTTTTCCTCACTTCTAAAGATGACCTTTACAGGGAAGGTGTGGGCGAGATTAAAACTTTTTTCTCCTAGATTTCCCGGCACATCAAAATAGCAAACCATATCTAAATAGCGGTAATCTGTTCCTCCGCTATGCAGGTCGATTACATAGTCTGATTTTTTGATTATCTCTTCCGTAATCTTATATGCTATTTGCTCAGACACAGTCCCGTTCTTGTTACCTGGAAAAAATCTTGCAAGATCCTTCTGATCTAAAGGTGTTGTTCTGGAACCATAAGGATATGCGAGTACGTTTACTACAGGTATTCCTATAAATGTTCCCTTCATGCTCCTAGGATTTAACTCTTTGAACACATCAGCTATTGCCCATGGCCCCTCATATTCATCGCCATGGACTCCCGATGTGACGCAAAGTATTGGTCCATCTTCAGAACCACGAGCGACTCCAATTGGAATACTGAGAACACTACTATCTGGCAAAGTGGTGACCGACAGTTGAATCCATCTTTTTTCTCCCTTAGATAGGCTTTTACCGCAAATTATCATAAGAACCCTGACACCATAACTTAAAAAGAGTTTTATTCAGGAAAGGAAATTACTTTAATCGTTCGCTTTTTAATTTCATCCCAGTCAACTTCTATCCCTAGTCCAGGTTTTTTTGGCGCATGCACATAACCATCCTTATCAATTCTAATGACATCCTTGGTTCCTTGGTCAAAAATTCCAACTGGAACCGGCATCTCGAAAAAGTCGCAATTTTTTATTGCTAACATTACATGAAGGTGGGCTGTTTGCTGCCAAGGATGACCCCAGCTATGGGGCTCACATTTCATTCCAAAAGCCTCCGCGAGATGAGCTATCTTCAACATGGGGGTTATTCCTCCTATATTCACGTCGATACATTTTAAGCCATCTACAGCCCTTCTAAGGATTAAATCCGCATAGCTATAGAAGTTATATATTGTTTCTCCGGCAAATATTGGGACGTCAAGTGTCTGAGAAAGTTTTGCTAACCCTTCAATGTCTGTGGTCGGTATTGGATCTTCGTACCAATAGAAGTCTAATTTTTCGATCTCTCTACCTACCTTCAGTGCTTCTTCTCTTGTATATGCATGATATGGATCTAGCATAAGTACTATCTCTTCACCAACGGTTTCTCTAACAGCCTTACATATCTCAATATCTTTTTTCCAGTAGCGTGGGGGGTGAATTTTTATTGCTTTAAATCCGCTTTCCACGCTTTCTTCAGCAACTCTTATGTAGTCCTTGACACTTTCATATGATTGTGTGCTTGCGTATGCAGGTATCTTCTCTCTATACGCGCCAATTATTTTATATACAGGCATTTTAAGAGCTTTTCCAATAATGTCCCAGAGGCATTCGTCTAAAGCGCACAAAATAGTAGGAGCACCCCTCTGAAAGAAATACTGAGACCAAAATGAACTTTCAATTTTCTCTTTATAGAAGGGATCTGCGCCTAACAGAGGAACAAATTCTTCAGTACTCCTTAACCAGCCTTTCACGGCCTTAAACTTCATAACTAAGTCTTCAGCATATACGGCTTCTTCCAGCATAGTAACACCGTCTAATCCTTCGTCCGTTAAGATTTGCACTAATGCTGAAGGAACATTGATTCTCGTTGCTTCTTGGGTAAACTCTTGAGGTTTCAAAATGTAAACTTTTATGCCTGAAATTTTCATTTGACCACTCCCTGCTTATCTTTTAGAGGAAAAAGCACGAAGGTATAAACCTTTCGCAAATAAACATTCAATGTTGTGTTTCGATTTATATCCTAAAGTCCAAATATATGCGGCATCCATAAAGTTTTGTTGGCATTCAAGATATACTTAGCCTCTCCTAATAGGTCGCTGCGAAAAGCTTAAATTTTAGTCCTCTTCCCCAAATTAAATGGGGGAAGACTCGGCAATGAGTCAATCTAAAGGAAGAAGAGAATATTTGAAGAGCATTGGCGCTTTCGCGGCGGGTCTTGCTATAGGAGGGTTAGCTGGCTGGTTCAGTAAACCGCAAGAAATAGTTGAGGTGTCGAAACCTGAGACGCCGACAATAGTCAAGAAAAAGATAACTTGGTGGACTGTTGTAAACGAAGGAAAGATCGTTTCTGGTCAATTGGTGGGTAATTCTCCTGATTTCGAAAATGCCGTTATAAACGAGTTTACGAAGCAATATCCTGAGATAGAAGTGGAAGTAACAATGATACCTTGGGGTGAACTCTTCACAAAATATGTGACGGCATTTGAGGCAGGAACCGGACCTGACGTATTCTTTATTCCGACTACATGGGCACCGCAATTTATATATTCTGGTTACTGCAAAAGTCTAGAAGACTTTAAGAATGAATTGGATTTAAACGACTTTCTTCCTTCCGCTCTTTCCGCCTTTAGCGCTGAAGGACAACTATATGGTATCCCGTTAAGAGTTGACACTAGACTATTGAATTATAATAAGCGGCTTCTCAGAGAGGCAGGTTACGACAGAGCGCCCGCATATTGGCCCGACGAAGTTTTAGAGTGGAGCAAAGCATTAACTAAGGAAGAGATTGGACAGTATGGGATTGGTATAGTTGGAAAGGCAACTGATAGCCTTCTCTATGAGTTTTGGTTATGCTGGGTTTTTACAAACGGTGGAGCAATATTGAGCAAAGATAATAAGGAATGCGTCCTTAATTCTCCTGAGGCTATTGAAGCCTTGGAATTTTACTGTGATTTATTAAATAAATATAAAGTTGCTCCACCAGGCGCATTAGATTATGACAAGACAGCTTTAAGAACAATGTTTATTGCTGAAAAGATTGGAATGTTCAGTGACGGAAAGTTTGCAATAGTTGATTATGCTAAAAAACCTGATTTAGAATATGGACTTGACTTAATACCAGGTACTAAAAAAATTCGATCTGCAGTAGTGCTTGGAGGATGGGCTGTTGCTATGAATTCAAACACTCGTTATCCGGAAGAGGCATGGAAATTTATGAAATTTGTGTCTGAACCAAGATGGATGGCTACGTGGTCTTTAAGTGTTCCAGCAAGGTATTCCGCAGCCAGTTATGCTGGCTATTTTGACGATTTCCCATCTAAAATAACTTTTGAGCAGTCTAAGTATGCAAAGCCTCTCCCAATGCATCCTAAAACAGGTAAAATGATTCCAGTAATAGTTCAGGGAGTATCTGAAGCGGTAGGCGGAAAAAGAAGCCCATCTGAAGCTATGGAATGGATCACAAGTGAAATAAACGAGCTCTTGAAGGAGTGAATATTGCTATTTTGTGGGGGCTACGTCAAATACATAAAATTGTAAATTCGATTTTTCTTTATCTTATTCCAACTTTAGCATTGATGTTGCTTTTAGTGGCATACCCGGTTTTTTATGAATTGTATATAAGCTTTACACAAAGATATTTAGGAGTAGGCTATATTTATGTTGGTTTAAAAAACTATTTTAGTCTATTTTCCTCAAATCTTTTTTGGCATTCTTTAAGGATAACAGCAACATATGCTGTTGGAAGCGTGAGTCTATCTTTTGTTTGGGGGCTAGTGCTTGCCCTCCTTGTAAATGAAAGAGTTAAAGCGCGCACTTTATTCCGAGCAATCTTACTGTTGCCATGGGTAATACCTCCCGTAGCAGCAGCTCTAACATTTAGATGGTTGCTTCATGAGAGACTTGGGTTAGTTAACTATATTCTTATGACACTGTTTGGAGTCCCTCCGGTACCGTGGTTAAGTAATGAAACGTTTGCCATGATAACAGGAATCGTTGCTAATTCTTGGAAAATAGCTCCATTTGGAATGGTTATGATACTTGGAGCTCTGCAATCAATTCCCCAGGAACTATATGAGGCTGCGGAAGTTGACGGAGCGACGTCAATTCATAAATTCTGGTATGTAACTTTACCTGGATGTAGAGGAGCAATGCTGACTGTTCTACTAATGGAAATTATATGGTCTTTCTGTTCCTTCACGCTTCTTTTTGCGCTAACAGAAGGCGGTCCTTTAAATGCCACCCTCATCCTTCCAATATATATTTATAGATTATCTTTTCAGGAATTTGATTTTTGCCTTGCTGCAGCAGCATCAACTGTGCTGCTAATGATCATGTCACTTTGGACAGCGCTGTACCTAAAATATAAGGAGGAGAGTACTGAGCATATTGGTCGGTAGAAAGAGGATACGGATCATAACAATTTACACATTATTATCTCTATTCTCCATATTTGCTATTTTACCGATTTTATGGACATTCTCATGCGCAATAAAAACGCCAGAGGAAATATATACATATCCTCCATCGCTTTTCCCGCAAAATCCTAACTTAGAGAACTTTTATAGGGCTTTCTTTAAAGAGGCGAGAGCAGGACATGGAACTATGCTAACTGCCACATTAAATAGTTTAAGGGTTGCTTTGCCCGCAACACTTGTTTCTCTAGCATCATCAAGTTTAGGAGGTTATGCTCTTTCAAGGATGAAGGGCCGATATAAGACTTGGTTAATATTTTCGCTCTTCTTTGCGCAACTAATTCCATCAATAGTTCTAGTTATTCCACTTTACATATGGTTTACCAGATTAAGGCTAGTCAATACGGTTATCGGCTTAATTTTGGCGTACCAATCCTTTCTTGTACCAATATCTACAGCATTTATGAAAGACTATTTTGATTCAATTCCTCTAGATCTAGAAGAAGCCGCTTTGATAGATGGATGCTCTAGGTTTGGAGCTTTTATCAAAATAACTTTACCTCTCGCCTCACCAGGTATTGCTTCGGTTGCAATATTTAGTTTTCTACAGTCTTGGGGGGAATTTATACTGGCATCGGCACTAATAATCAGTCCTAATTCCCGTACGGTTCCTCTTCAGCTTATGAGCTATATTGCTGAATACATGATTGATTGGGGTGGTATAATGGCTGCAGCTATCTGGGCCATGCTTCCTGTTTTAGCCTTCTTCATCATAATACAAAAGTATTTTATTACGGGTCTAGTTGCTGGCGCTATAAAAGGGTAGTTGCTTAAGCCTTCTTTATGGTTAGAAAAATGAAAGAAAAAGTGCGCCTATATAATCGCTCCTTCAGTCTTCTTGTCGAATAAGTGAATTTTATCCATTTTGAAAGCTAGCCAGATTTCGTCGCCTATGTTAACGTTTACTTCTGCTGGCGCTCTTACCTTTATTATTTCATTTCCAACAGTTACATCGATTATTATCTCATTTCCCATAGGTTCTGTAACATAGACTTCTCCTTTAACTAACCCATTCACGTTTCGATCTTTGTATACTTCTATGTCTTCTGGTCTAA
>JAWCEH010000203.1:0-5734 GCA_038859955.1 Bathyarchaeia archaeon
CCGATAGCAAAGGGCAGAAGGGACACATACGCATACTTCGCCTATCCGGAGCGTGGCGAACCCTATCTGCATAGATACTTTATTATAGAATCCCAAAGAGATGGGCATACGCTTCCAATAGCATTCACATCAAGGCTGCTAAACAGGGTTGGGCTGAAATACAGCCGGGAAGTAAGCCAAGAATACCAAGCATTCCTCGATTCGGAAACATTCGAGGACATGGAGGATAGGCTTGACACAAGCGCATACAAGAAGATAATAGACTTCCTCGTGGAGCACGGAGCCCTAAAAGAAATACCAGACGAATACAAGCCGCAAGTAAGAGACCAAATCACAAAGAAAATGAATAAAATAAGGGTCTACATGGAGAAGCCCGAAAGAATAAGGCAGATAGCCGAGGACATAGCCAAACACTACATTGAGAACCTTGACGGCAAGTTCAAGGCTATGGTTGTAACAGCGAGTAGGCTCGCATGCGTAAGATACAAGAAGACCATAGATGAGACCCTAAAAAAGCTCGGCGTTCTAAAGGCGGAGCAATACGCAGAGATAGTTATGACATACACCCAAAACGACCCGGAGGAGATACAAGCCTACCAGCAGGCTCTAAGAGAAAAATATGGGCGGAGCAAGGAGACCGGCGAGATAAACAAGGAGATAATAACCAAGTTCAAGGAGGAGGAATATCCGAAAATAGCCATAGTAACAGACATGCTAATAACGGGATTCGACCACCCACAACTCCAAACAATATACCTTGATAAGCCGCTTAAGGGGCATCTTCTTCTGCAAACAGTTGCGAGAGTCAATAGGCCGGCGAAAGAGAAGGAAGTAGGCCTAATAGTCGACTACGTAGGCGTCCTAGAGGATTATGAGAAAGCCTTAGCATTCTACGAGAGAGAAGACTACACAAGCATATCAGAGTCATTCCAGAACATGGAGAAGCTCACCAAGGAATTCGAGAGCCTACTAAAAGAGACAGAGGAGTTAATCGAATTGAACAAGTATGTTAAGGGTGGAGGTGGCTGAAGACGGCTAAAACCCTAAGATTCAGCAGGGAAACCCTGAAGAGGCTGACGGATCCGCTGTTAATAGATGAGGAGAAAGCCGAGAGATTCGTAGCCAACTATAAGCGCCTAAGAAGGCTATTCGAGCTATTAGGGCCAAGCCCGGAGAAACTCAAATACCAAGAGGAATACGCAGCCTTAACAGAAATCTACTACACATACCTGCACCGTAAAAGAGACTTCGAGGACATTGAAGGCTACGTTCGAAAATACTTCCCAAAAACCCTCGAAATCATACAGAATAGCATAGACCTAGGGAAGATAGGGGAGCTATTCCCAGCGATAACCCTCGACGAGGAATACCTGAAGAGGCTGCAGGAAAAATACCTTGACATAACGGATAGGGTAAGCAACATGATATTCGACATAAGAAAATTCATATACGCCGAGAAGTCCAGAAGCCCATTCCTAGAAACAATAGGCGAAAGAGTGAACAGAATACTAAGGGAAATCAGGGATCGAAGAATGAAAACCGAAGAAGCATACCGCGAGCTCCAAGGGATAGTATCAGAAATAAACGATATACAGAGCAGGAGAAAAGAACTAAGCGATAGGGAGCTAAGCATAATACTCCCGCTCGAAAGAACTGTTGGAAGATCACCGCAGCTAATAAGCTCGGTCAAAATGTTAATAGTCGAACTCGAGAAAGAGAGGCTGCTATTTCCAGGATGGAACCAGAAAACCGACTCAATAAGGAAGGTTGGATTAAAAGTTAGGGCGCTGATAAGAAGAATTCCGGGACTAAAGTTCGAGGATAGAGAGCAATTATATAATGAGGTAATGGATAACCTAACAAAGGTAGGCTGAGCATGGAAATCCCCTACAGAGTTAAGCATAGAAACGTAAAATACCCAAGGCTTGAATTCAAGGACCTGCAACTCCAAATCATACTGCCACACCACATAAAAGACCCAGCGGAAATAATGGCGAAGAGAAAAGCCTGGATAGAAAAGAAATGGAACCAAATCCAAGAGGCCATAAAAAACTCAGGCGAGGCAGAGGGCTTCATGATATTCGGCGAAAAATACACGATAGAAAACGCCGACATCCAGCAGCCAATAATAAACCATGAACAAAAAAAGATAATATTAAACCCGGAAAACCCAAAACACAGAAAACAAATAGAAACGCATCTAAAGAATCTTTTAAAAAGGAAACTTGAGGAGATAATAGGCGAATACTCGGCTAAAACAGGCTTTAAACCAAACAAGATAACAATAAGACGCCAGAAGACAAAGTGGGGAAGCTGCTCAACCAACGGGAACATAAGCCTAAACCTGAAACTCATATGCCTACCGGAGGAAACGATAAGATACATAGTCCACCACGAAGCAACCCACATAAAACATAGAAAACATAACAAGGCTTTCTGGCAGACAATAAGCCAAGAACACCCAAACTACAAGCAGATAGAAAAGAAACTCCTCGAACAATGGTTCAAAACAGAAAAACTCCTCCAAAACCTAACAAAACACTAAGCTGAAAGCATCATTTATTGGAAAACCATTATATTTCATTAAATATAGGGCGTGGGCGTAGCTATATCAACACATGCAATACCGCTGAAGTGTTAAACTAATTATAGATGTGCCAAGAAGTTCATGCATTAAATTAGGAAATGTTAGGCAATAAATTTCAAAACATATTATATTAGATAAAATAATGAGATGTTCTTATAGTGAAATCTTTCGCGGCTTTGCTGTCTCAACCTCTTCAATAACTGTATTCAACCCGCTATCCTCGATCAAATCTTTAAATTCAGAGAACTCGCTTGCAGATCCATGCATCATAATAATTTTCTTTGGCATTACTGCCATTACCATTTCAAGGGCATCTGATGGAGAAGCCGATGGGGATGGAGAACCTATTGGCAATAAAGCTAAATCAATTCTCCCAGAGAACCTCTCTAGAGATTGGACGAAACCTGAATCTGATGCATGCAGTATTGTCATGTTATCTAGGGTTATAATATACATGAGTGGTGAATTAGCTGGATGATCTGCTTCAATAGCCTCTACAATTACCCCATCTAATATTAGTGTTTCCCCCGGATCAATAAGGATTAGCTTACCCCCCTCACTAATGAGGTTCTTTAGGCTTTCATAAGCCCCTTTATTGACTATAACTGGACAATTAAATTCTTGGTATAGATTAAGTGTGGCCCCAGAGGCGAAATGATCGCTGTGCTCATGAGTAATTAGAATGGCGTCAACTTTACCTAGGATCTTAGCGTCATCTCTAGAAATTTTTGAGGCAGGATCAATGATTATAGTATGTCTTACAGTTTTAAGAACAAATGCCGATTCGCCGAGAAAGAGGACACCAACCTCATTCTCCCCCAAATGTATTTCAGAAAAGGATTTAAATGGATTCTCAGTCTTACGCTGAGTAAATTGAATAAATAAAACTACCGCTGCTATAGCAAAAACTGCGATAACTAAGAGGATAAGTAATTTCGAAAACCTCTTCAAGGCACATTCACCTTTAATCCTAATATTTTTCCCTTAATATAAGATCGAGTGACCAATTTAAATAATCATAAAATAAAATTAGCGCTTCTTTTAAAGATTAACAATCCTGCAAAGAAGAGCGCATTCATCGCCTCGGAAGTTCGAAAAAGAGTAAAAATGAAGCTAAATGAGTTAAGGGAAAAGAATTGAAATAGCATTTACTGAAAAATGATAAGAAAGCCTTTTACTGTGAAAAACTATAAAGCTTTATTTCAAGCTAAATCTTTATGTAAACCAGCGTTTCATTAATGTTTTTATAGATTACAATATCTATATAACGTTTCATGCGAACCTTTTTAGGGTTTAAGCAAACTCTGACGTTGGTTTATTAGCATGGTAATGGTGGCGATGCCCATTCTAGTGTTAGCGTCCAGTTTACTAGTTCGCTTCCACCGTAGTAAATTTTTGAATCCACTCTTCTCCATGATTCGCCCTCTATTTCACCTAGATCGATGTAAGCATCTATCGCTACGTCTCCGTCTCTTTGGAGGGCGACTACGTGAATCGTAGAGTTTAGTGCAGTATATGTTCCAACATTGCAGACGTATCCAAATACGTGGAGGTAGGGTGCTCCAAGCCATGTTCTATTGTCATGGGCTTCTAAGCCAACCTTTACGAGCTTCGGCATCATTAATGAGTCAATAGTTGCTCTCAACCTCATTATCTGCTGTTGGAATTGCATTGATTGCTGCTCAAGCTCCTCAATTCTCTGCTGAAGCTGCTGTGTCAGCTGCTCAAATTCAGTTCTATTCCCATCAAGCCATGCCTGAAGCTGAGCCACCTGATTTGTGAGGGCCTCTATCTGGGAGTCCTTCGCCGCTATAACACTATTTCTCTCACTTATAATCGATGTATAATTTAACACAGTCCCCAACAAAACCGCCAGAAGGACGATGACAATAATACCTAACGCAACAGCCAGATTCCTACCTACAAACTTCTCATCCATCTAAATCACTATGGCTTTTTATGATGCCCAGCATTTTAACCTTTTTGATTTAAGTTCCTCAAAATAGCCCTGTCTTTGCGCATAAAAATTGATGGAATTTGAAAATTTAATATTACTCAAAATCTATGAAATTCAATTTCCTTCCACCTCCTTTTCCGTTTTACATGCTCCAGTAGCGGAGCTGAACTCCACCAACAGGCAATAAGCCAAGAACACCCAAACTATAAGCATACAGAAAAGAAACTGCCTTTCAAAATGTATCTCATGGCTTTAGCCTAAGCTCTCCAGAATATTTTGTATTAATGGTTTAAGTGGCGGTACATCTTTCTTTATCGTTTTCCATAGTATTTTGACGTCTACGCCGAAATACTCGTGGATCAATTTGTCTCTCATTCCAGCCATCTTCCTCCACGGAACCGAAGGATACTTGTCCCTAATTGATTTAGGTATGTGCTTTGCCGCCTCGCCTAAAACTTCGATGCTTCTAATCACGGCGTTTATAGTCTTTTTATCTCTTGCAAAATCCTCGAAATCCATGTTTCTTGTGAAATCCTCGATATCCTTGATTGAGTCAAGAATGTCTTGTAGGTAATCCCTATAATCCCTCTTCCTCATAGGTAGACAACTTCTCTTAAAATGTGTTCTCCAATCCTAGGCTTTAGAGCATCTCTTGTAACAAGGTCAACCTTCAAGCCGAGCAGTTTACTTAAATAATCCTCTAAGTCCATGAATTCAAAGAGGCTCGGAGGCTCCTCAAAATCAACCAAGATATCGATATCGCTCCTCTTCCCCTGCTCGCCCCTAACAAAAGAGCCGAAGATCCCAATCTCCTTAACCTTAAACCTATTCCTCAATTCACCTTTATACATAGCCAAAATCCTTTTTATCTCTTCAAGAGATCTCATGTTTAAACACCTACTTTAAACTAAGATTAACAGAATTTAAACATTTAACCTTCACTTTACCTTAAAAAGACCTCTCTAATGCCTAAATTCTTATTTTTTAGAATTTGACTATTTTTCGGTTCAACAATTATTTTTAGTTCTCCCCTACTGTTTACTGAGGCTAGGGCTATTCCCGCTGGCTTCAAAGACCTTTATATTTAAATGTTCTGCGCGCCTGCTGCTTGTTACGAGCAGCGCCTCATCATAGACACAGTTTTCACAATATCCGTCTATTAAAGAGTATTCTCCACATTCTGGGCACTC
>JAWCEH010000204.1:0-5709 GCA_038859955.1 Bathyarchaeia archaeon
TATTAAGTTCTCTAGCATCGAGCTCAACCATCAGAACCTATTTTGGCCCTCGTGAGTATGAAGTACATTCTTATGGGAGAGATTTTCAAAAGCCACTAGAGCTGTCATGATAGGAGCTTTAAGGAAACTTTGAGAGTACGCATCACATTATAGATTAGGATAAAATAAACTTTTTCAACCCTCTTCTTTAATCTCTCCTCAACTGCCTTGCAAAGTTAAAAAGATGATTAAATTTTATCCAATCTTCTTTGACGCCCATGTAGCCTTATTTTTCAGATGCTTTCTAGGAGTTTTCTTATACGCTTTTCAGTTGGTGGATGTGTATCGAAGAGCCTTTCGAACCAGCTCCTATTTTTTGTTGGGACGGTCCATTTCTCAGGCATGAAAAGCTTTGTCTGTGACGTTATTCCCATATTTATTTCCTCAATCTTCTTCAGCATTGATGCCATTTGCTCCCTAGTAACTATTTTTGCTCCATCAGCATCAGCTTCGTATTCTAGAGATCTTAGGTAATGGAATGAGATTATGGAGGCAACTTTACTGAGTATTTTAAGTATGCCGCCAAAGCCTAAGCAGCAAAGCCCCATTAAAGTTACTAGAAATGATTCTCTTCTATATCCCTCGGCGATGATTAATGGTCCGGCAATTATTAAAAGGCTTGAGAAAACATCAGTTACACTGACAATAGATGTGGCAATAGCCCCCTTAAACGGATGAAAAGATTTTATGTGGGAAACTTCATGCGCAAATATCGCCTTAACATCGTCAATGGACAATTTTCCAAGAGTATATTGTTCTATTAACCCTGAAGTTATTGCCACCCTAGAACCCAATATACTACTGTAGGCAATCGCGTTAACCTCTGGCGAGTTAACTACCCTAAGTTTTGGAGCCTTCTTTAAACCAGCCCTCAAAGACACATCCTCTAGGACTTGAATAAATTCATGTGGAACGTTAGACGCCTCACTAGTTTTTATGAAGCATGGTGCTAGCACAAAGCATGAAAAAGCGCTTATCACAAGACCAAAGAGAATTATCCACGGCAGATTCATGATAAACCACATAAGATTACCAAACATAAACGGGAGCAGCACTATGAAGGAACAGCAAAGGAAAACAACAGCAATATATATTATTTTCTTCCAGTTAACCATAATCATCATAAAATTAAAGATGCTTTAAAATTGTTTTTAAATCTTACTCTTTTTTCGCAAACAAGTAACGTTAGTTTTCTAGATGATGATTTATTCATCAAAAATAACTTGAAATATCCTTTAAAAAGAACAACAAGGAGAGTTTTAGAATGAAGGCAGATTTAGAGAAGCCGGAGGATTATGCGGATTAAAAGGTTAGAAGATCAAGTAAAAGTTAAGTCCAAAACATCTAATACTTACATATGTGATGCATATGCCTTATTCAGCAGAAATTAGTAGGAAAAATCCGGGATGCATAATGTTTCTACTAGACCAGTCGGGGTCCATGGCTGAGCCTTTTGGTAAACAAAAGAATATTAGGAAAGCTGATGGTGCCGCAGATGCAATAAACAGTATTCTCCGCGCAATAATTTTTAGATGCACAAAAGAGACAGGAGTAAGGGATTACTTTGAAGTTTCAGTAATAGGATATGGGGCACGTGAAGGATACGTCGGCCCGCTTTTAGGAGAGAAAGAAAAGTTTGTTAAGATTTCCTGGCTCTATGAGCATCCTTTGAGAATTGAGGAGAAAATTGAGGAGACACCTAAAGGTGAAAAGGTTCGTGTTAGACTTCCCATATGGTTTGAACCAGTAGCGGAAAATGGAACTCCAATGTGCGCAGCTTTACAGCTTGCATATAACTGGATTAAAGAGTGGATTGAAAAACATCCTAATTCCTTTCCGCCAATAGTATTTAATATAACTGATGGTATAGCGACGGATGGTGATCCGGAGCCCTATGGGAAGAAGATAATGGAACTGGCCACATCTGATGGAAATGCTCTACTGTTTAATTGTCATATTTCAGGAGAAGAGGCGGAACCTATAATTTTCCCCACAAATGAGGAAGAACTACCTAACGACGAGTATGCGAGAAAACTATTCAGGATGTCGAGTGAGCTACCAGAGCCTATGATAAGGCTTGGAGATTTAAGAAAAGGATCTAAAGGTTTTGCCTTTAATGCGGATCTAGCTGCTCTAATTAATTTCTTAGATATTGGAACGCGACCAGCACTTGACCAACTAAAGTGAAGAAGGTTAAAAACATATGTTTAATGTTAAATTTTTTTCTATGCAGAAGCTAGGTAATGAACCGTATGAAAATGAAGATTCATTTTGTTATGATTTAGGGAAAGGGAAGTTTGCAATTGCTGATGGAGCTACTGAATGCTGCTTTTCAAAGCTTTGGGCAACAATACTTACAAGACATTTCGTTGAGAGCGATTTCAGTTTGTTTTCCCTTAAGAAGTTTGTCAAAAATGATGTGCTGAAAGCACTCCTAAGTTTTTTGTATACATCTCAAAGGATTTGGATTAACGAAATAGACTGGACGAGTCTAAAATGGAATGTTCTTGAAAAGGCAAAGAAGGGGGCTTTTGCATCTTTTTTAGGGTTTGAGATGGTCAGGGAGGAGGAATATTGTCAATGGCGGGCAATATCCATCGGGGACTGCTGCCTCATACACTTTAGGTCACGACAATTAGTGAACTCGTTCCCCTTAAGAGATAGTTCGGAATTTGGGAATAAGCCAGAGATGCTTCCAAGCATCGCCTTGCCAAACATACGTTTTAGAGTTAATTATAGGAGAGGTAAGATGAGGAGAGGAGAGAATATTATCCTTGCAACCGATGCTGTAGCGGAATGGATCCTCAGAGAGGGTAAAATGATCTCTATCTGTGAGACTATATCTTCCTTGAAGGAAGAAGAGTTGAGGGATTTCTTCAGGAGGTTAATTGAAGATGGAAGGATGAGGAATGACGATATCACGTTACTCATCTTGACATTTATGTAGATTAGCCAGGTATTCGCTTCATCTTTTCTGGATTTATTTTCTCACTAAGCGGGTCCTCATTAAGGGCATCTAACAACATATCAGTTAGCTTTCTCACTTTACTGGACTTACTCTTTTTCAAGCATTTGATCACCTCAGAATTTTGTGGGCTTTCTAAATCAGATCTCTTAATAATTAGGTATCTCTCTTCTTCATGGTATTTATCCCAGAGATCTGGCTCAGAAGATAAGGCTAATAAGCTGAGATATATGATAAGAGAGGCAAAATTGTCTAATCGCTCATTATAGTGTTTTTTACTTCTTTTAGGATGCTGATAATTGTCGTGGCCTAATTCTGGCGCCTTCTCTCCTGAGAATGCCGGAATATAGAGACAGTCATAATCTACAAGGACTATTTTGAAATCAGTTGTTCCTAATTCGGTCATTAGAGGAACTATTATGATGTTTTCAGGGCATAAGTCGCCGTGAGCAATCTTGTTTTTCTGTAGGTCAATTATACAATTAATGAATTTTTCCGCTAGATTTTGAAGCACGTCTGGTTTATTGAGATTTTCTTCAATAAAAGCATCTAGACGCTTTCCATCAATCCACTCCATTTTTAAGATTGGGACTTTTTGGCCGCTTGGGAGCATTATCCCCTCATCAATATACTCAAATGTAACAAAGTATGGAAGTTTAACCTTTTTTAAGTAATTAGAAATTTCTTTATATCTTCTTTGTAGATCCTCTTTTTGCTTAGTCCAGCATTTAACGGCATACGTCTTGTTTCCGCACTTAACCTTAAAAACGCAACCAAAGTTGCCGGATATTATTTTTGGTGTACCAAGTATAACGTCTTCTTCAACTTCTCCGCTTCTAATTTCTCGGTCAAGGATGAAATGTGGATTTTGAAAGCACTTTATATAATCTTCGGGCTGAATAATTGAGGGCAATGGAAGTTTAGGTGGGAGTTTTATTGAAGGTGGCAATGAGGGAGGAGGTACAGGTCTTGGAGGTGAGGGTGGAGGAGACCTATATCTTGAGGTAATTCGGCTAACTAGAACGTGGATTACTGAGATCCCGCTTAAGACCCCCACAAGCATCATTAGGCTACTTAATGATACTATAGCGCTCGGGAATTTTGCCAAGAAATTTTGTGATGGCAAATATGGATAGGGGGACACCAAACCGGATATTATCCCAGCCCAATAGCAAGCTCCGAGAACTATCCCAAACTTAAGGCTTCTTAAAAATATGGTAAATAACGCAGAGATTAAAAATAAGAGCAGGAGCAGAACATTAAACCAAAGCGGGGTCTTAGCAGACAGAATGAAAAATATGAAGTTTTCATGAAACTTTAGCGGGTAAGATAATATGAAGGAAGAGAGGAGGAGCAAGAGACTTGACAATACTTTTGCTTTTATCGAAAATCGTTTTCTTGATTTTCTTGATTTTCTTAGTTTTCTGACCTTAAAGATTAAAATGAGAATTAAAGGTGTTACGAAAAATATAAAGGGCCATATTAGTGGATATAGTATTATTTTGCCTCTAGAAACTGTATAACCTTCTGAATCACTAAGTAAAATACAAATTTCTATTTGAGTCTCATAGGGAGCTTCGGCTGCCTCATATATGATAGCTGTTCTTCCCGACTCATCAATTGTTGACGAAATAATTGTGGAAAGCTCAGGTAGCTCGGGGTCGCTACGGACCAGCCATTGAACGGTCCTCTTTGACAGTGGTTTACCTGAAATACCTGTTAATGTAGCTTGTAGTGCGATATGCTCTCCTGGAGATATTGTAAAGCTCGTTGGTTCGACCTTAATATTCACGCTACTTATGGGGAGGACACGGTACTTATACTCTCCGGTCATTGCGATGTTACCTTTATAATCTTCAGCAATAATCATATAGGTAACGTCTCTATTAGATGCGGACTTTGGAATTACTGCGCTATAAATGTCTTCTTTTAAGTTAGTCATCTCTACATCAATCCAGTCCCCATCGTCTCTCGCGTATCTTAAAATCACCAATTTAACCCCGCTCAGGTCATCTACAATATTTGCATAGACTGTGACCTCATCAAATGGATATATCTCTTCTGACGGTCTCTGATACACGCTTCCTATTATTGGCGGAGAATAATCTAATAGTACTGGTTTAGGACTAAAATTCCAGAATAACATGGAATCTGCATACTCTATAATTATCCTTGATCCTGCAAGTAGTGTTGAAGAAACGTTTAGAGGTCTCCGCAGTCCATGTGCTTGTATATGGTCAGCATATTCTATGATGACTCTTGATATAACAAAGTCTGCCATCCCACCTACGCCAAAAGGAGCTTCTAAATTGAACGGTAATCTAAAGTCAGCATATTCTACAATTATCCTTGGTGGAATATCAATGATGTGCGAAGGGATGTCGGGCATCTCGATAGGAATTGTTAAGGCGTAATCGGAGTCCTCAACTAGAATTCCTTTATCCTGAGCTCGTATGTAAGGTAGAAAGAGAACGGCCATATAAATGAGCAGGAAGGCAGCTATAAGAAGGATGCTGCGGGCTGCCCTCATGGGGGCCATCACCAATTTAAGGTTCCCAGTATACTAGAACTATGCAACCTCCACGTAATTTACCCCTATCACCATCACTACATCTTATATTTACAATATGCGTTATGCCTTTACTAAACTCGTTGAGAAAACCGTACCTTGTTATAGGGTTATAATGAGTTCCTATTATGCTAAT
>JAWCEH010000205.1:0-5701 GCA_038859955.1 Bathyarchaeia archaeon
GCATCCATCAAGGATGAATGTTCCGGCGGAACATCCATCGAGGATTTGGTAACAAATAAGGCATTATCTTTGGTATCAGATACCGTTAATTCTAGCTCCTTTTCACAAGCAGAAATGGGCCGGGCCGGATTTGAACCGGCGACCTTCCGCACGTCAAGCGGATGTCCTAACCGAGCTAGACTACCGGCCCGAACCTTCTTTTTGAAAGGAAAGTTGATTAAGAAATTTAGAGCTTTCGGTTTTGCAGTCAGAGCTTCCTCAAGATTTTGCTTTGTTCTTTGTAGATTACGGCTGAAGTAAAGATTTAAGATTTAAAATGCATGTGTTTAGAGAGTGACGCGCCGGGATGGCGGAGTGGATAACGCGCAGGCCTTGAGAGCCTGTGGCCCCTCGGGGCCGCGTGGGTTCAAATCCCACTCCCGGCGCCATATCTGTTAAAGCTTCATACCGAAGCCTAACAGTCGCTTCCTTTATTTTCTGCAAGCTTAAGGTTTATGTTCTTGCCAATAGGTTTAATTTAGACGGTTTTAATTGTGGAGTCTTAATTGCAAAAGTTGGTGATTGCATGTTTGATAGGTTGGTGATGCTTCCAGGGCCGACAAATGTTCCAGAGCGTGTTTTGCGTGCAATGGTTAGGTCGATGATGGATCATAGGGGCGTGGATTTTCACGAAATCTATTCCCGAATTGAGGAAAACCTAAAGTATGTTTTTCAGACGGAAAATGATGTTTTTGTCCTTTCAGCTTCCGGAACCGGAGGCGTTGAATGTGCAGTAAGCAACATAGTCAATCGTGGAGAAAAAGTAATTGTTCCAGTTTATGGAGTTTTCAGCAAACGATTGGCTGAAATTGTTAAGCGGCGGGGAGGAGTACCCGTAGAGGTTGAACTACCCTTTGGGTCTGCGCCCAAACCCCAGCATATTGTAGACGTTATTGAGAAGGAGGAGGATGCCAAAGCGGTTTTCATAGTCTACAATGAAACTTCAACAGGGGTTGTGGTTCGCGAACTTCCAAAGATTGCGAAAACGGTGAAAGATAAAGACATGCTAACGGTTGTGGATGCTGTTTCAGTCCTCGGCGGGGACGAACTTCTAGTTGACAAGTGGAAAATAGACGTGTGTGTGGCTGGAAGCCAAAAATGCTTAGCTTGTCCTCCAGGGCTTTCGTTGATTTCGGTAAGCAATGATGCTTGGGAGAAAATAATGGAAACTGAAAACAAACCATTATACTTCGATTTAACATTGATGAAGGAATATGGGGCCAGCAAGGAGACGCCATTCACCCCTGCAATTCCACTGTTTTATGCGTTAAGCGAAGCGTTAGAAATGATGAGGGAAGAGGGACTGGAGAAAAGCATTGAAAGACATAGAAGATGCGCAAACGCCTTCTACAATGCTATAGAAGCCTTTGGAATGTCCACGTTTCCAAAAGAGAAGGAAAACCGCTCAAACACCGTCATAGCTGTTAACGTTCCAGAAAACGTTAATGAAAGCCTTGTGCGTAACATAATGCAAGATAAATACAAAGTGGTTATCGCAGGCGGAATGGGTAGGTTGAAAGGTAAAATTTTCAGAATTGGGAGCATGGGGAAAGTGACACTGGCAGAAGTTGTTACAACGTTAAATGCTTTTGGAAACGCGTTGAAAGAGACCGGATACAACGTTAACATTGAAGTTGGAATAGAAGCAGCAATTAAGACTTTTAGCCAACCTTTCTAGAACTTAACGCATTCTTGACATGGACCTTCACAAATGCCTTTTCGATCATGCCTAAACAGTTGGATTATTTTTGTTGCGACGTCTATGGACGCCCTCTTTTGGGCTTCTGGAGTTTGAGCGCCTGTGTGGGGGGTGCACACAACATTTTGCATCCTAATAACAGCGTAATCGTCAGGCGGTTCTTTTTCATAAACGTCTAACGCTGCCCCCGCCACTTTTCCAGTTTTTAAAGCTTCGAAGAGGGCGTTTTCGTCTACAATAGCCCCTCTAGACGTGTTTACAAGGTAGACGCCGTCCTTCATCTTCATTATTTCATCCTTGCCTATCATGTGATATGTCTGCTCCGTCAGCGGAACGTGGAGTGTAATTATGTCGCTCATGCTAAGAAGCTCATCAAAAGACACGAGTTGGGCGTCCAGCTGCTTCACGCTGTTTTCCAACGGCTTGTTTAAATCATATATCAGAATCTTCATTCCGAAAGCTTTGGCAAGCTGCGCCACCTTCTGGCCTATTCTTCCAAAACCTACTATGCCAATGGTTTTGTCCCGCAGCTCCCAGCCTTTAACTTCATTCTTTATCCATTTTCCCTTTTTCATCTCATGATCTGCTCGAGGTATTTGTCTGGCAAGAGACAAAATTAAACCCATCGTCAGCTCCGCCACAGAGTTGACTACGGCGTCCGGTGCACAAATGACTTTCACTCCATTTTTCTCTGCGTATTCAACATCTATGTTGTCTACGCCGGCTCCAGCCCGAGCTATTACCTTAAGGTTTTTGCCTGCGTCTATGATTTCCTTCGTCACCCTTGTTCTGCTTCGAACGATCAAAACGTCGCAGTCAACAACATCCTTCTTCAGTTCATCATAGTTAATCTCAGGCTTGTTTTCAACTTCAAATCCGAACTCTTGAAGAAGCTTTATACCTTCTTCATCTATTGGATCGCATACAAGAACCTTTGGTTTCACTTTTTCCCCGCCGGCATTTTTACTTGCTTGAGCTTGTTTTTTACGGATAAATTCCTCGATTATGGGTAACGCTTCGTCAAGTCTTTCAGCATTTACGGTTGCCTTTGCGTATTTTGTGAGGACTGGCGCTGGGTTGAAGGCTATCCCAAGTCCAGCTTTTCTGATCATGTTTACATCGTTAGCGCCGTCGCCTATGGCAATCACATTTTCCATGATAACACCGTAACGTCTAGCCAGGCTTTCCATGTGGGCATCCTTGTTGGCGTCAACTATTACTTCAACGCCTGCAAGCTTGCCGTCCTCAAAAACCAACTTATTCGCCACGGCGAAGTCTAGCCCAAGCTCATCCTTAACTCCGTCCACAACGATGTCAAAACAGCCCGTTATAACCCCAACTTTAACGTTTCCAAACCTTTTTAAAACATTGATAAACTCACGTGCACCTGGAAAAAGTTTTAGGGCCTTGGCCGCCTGCAGACATTTTTCGTATTCAACCCCTTTGAGCAACTCTATTCTCTGGTATAGGGTCTCTTTCCATTCTGAACGTCCTTCAAGGCTTTCCCTAGTCAACTTCTCTACAGCATTTTGTTTACCGACAATTCTAGAGAGTTCTAGGAGAAATTCGCCCTTTACAAGCACGCCTTCAAAGTCAAGAATCACCAGAAACATGGTATACGCCTCGCAGAATTGAGACATTACAAGCTAAGCAAACTAGAAGGCTGAAAGCGGTTTTCAGTAGGATTGGCGGTGCATCGCCATCGAACATCAGAAATGATGTTGGTCAATAAAAACCTTTCTGTCCTGCTAAAATATAGACGCTGTTATAGGGCTTTAGCACTCGTCTTTAATGGTTTCAAGCATCTTATACATGCATTCGTATGCCCTGAAATACTGTGGATCTGCCTCTGCCAGTTCATTCTTCAAAATTGTTATTTTCTCAACAAGCGCTGTTTTTTCCTTCTGTCTTACTACTTCCAACCATTCGCTGGTTTTCTTTAGTAGGAGCTCCCCAAGTTTGCCCATTTCCGGAAGTTTCATTTGTATGCTTGTGGCAAGCTCGGTTTCCTCCGAGATAACAGCTTCCACTAAAGTCAGTAAAAGTTTGTAGCTAATCCCGGAAACTTTCTTCGCTTTTTCAAATTCTCCGATGCTCAGTAATGTGTCGCAGACCACGTGGCTTAAAAAATACGGAAGCCCTATGACGATTGACATAATCCTGTCATGTTCCTGTGGAGTCGTGAAGAAAACGTTGGCGCCTTTGCTTTCAAGCCATTTTCCAAAATCCTCGGCTAGGGCTTGCTCTTCAACATTTGTCGGTGTTAAAACGAAATTTTGGCCTTTTAGGCTTTTGGCGCCCGGCCCGAACATTGGATGGGTGCCCAATGTAACGGCGTTACTTATATACTTGTGCATTATGTTCACGGGGGCTTCCTTAACGGAACATATGTCCATCAATTCTTGCCAGGGTCGAATGTGGGTGCTGATCTCCTTGATTACATCTTCAAAGTTGTCTATGGGCACGCATACGAGGATTCTGTCTGCGCTTTCCACAGCTTTCACGTTGTCAGCTATTTCAACGTTTAACTCCTCCTTCAGTTTTTGCAGTTTTTCCTTATCCCTATCCGAGGCAACAACCGTGAAGCCTTGTTCCTTAAAGAATTTTGCAAACCATCTTCCCATTCGCCCAGCGCCTATTATCGCAATTCTCATTTAAAGGCCTCTGCAATTATCTTAAGGCCAAGTTCAATTTCATCGTCCGGAACTGTCAAAGAAATCCTGAAATGTTCAGGGTAATCGCCAAACGAGGTTCCCGGCACAACGGCCACGCCCTTATCTAGGAGGTTAAAGGTGAACATTTCTGAATTTAACCCGTCAAGCTTTGGAAAAACGTAGAAGGGTGCCTCCGGCTTTGTAAACTTCAATTTTGTGTCTGAAAGTATTTTATGGGCTAGGTTCGCTCTTTTTTGGTAGCTTTCCCGCATGGCTTTAATCACTTGATGTCTTAACTCTAAAGCCTTTAGGGCTGCTTCTTGTATGAAAACGGGAACATTTGTCAATGTTATCTGGTTAAGCTTGATAATTTTGTCCGTTAAGGCTTTATCTGCGATGAGGTAGCCTATCCTCCACCCGGTCATGGCAAAAGTTTTTGAAAAGCTCCTAACCACTACGTGTTCGCCTTCATACTCGAGAAGGCTTTTCGTCTTAACAAAACTTATGTCCGCGTAAACTTCATCAGCCAAAATCTTTATTCCTTTCTCGTTTGCCAAGCTAACCATTTCTTCTACAACTTTTTCATTCATCACCTTGCTTGTAGGATTGTTTGGATTGTTGAGTATTATAAGCTTCGTTCTACCGTCAATGAGCTTTTCAAGCTCTTCAATGTCTACCTCCCAATTTGATTCAAGCCTTGTTTTTATCAGTTTAACGTCGACGCCCAAGCTTTTAGCCGTCAAGTCATAAGCTGTCCAATGGGGGCTTGGAATAATCACGTTGTCGCCTTTGTCAAGCAGAAGATACATGGTTGCGAAAACCGCCCACTTAGAGCCAGGAGTTATCGCAATGTTGTCCGCGTCAACTCCGTGGATTTCAGCTAAAGCCTCTCTTAATTTGGCTTCACCAGCGGCAGACGCGTATTTTGTTTTGCCCTTTTTCATGGCCTCAAAGGCAGCCTCAATGATTTCCATGGGCGTTTGCTGGTCAGGGTCTCCAAGGTTAAACTTTATGATTTTACGCCCTTCCCTCTCAAGCCTTATTATCTTCTCGTTTATTTCGTACAACATGGCCGACAACAATCTTGAATTAAAAAGCCAGTTATTTAAAATTTACAACATGAACGCTTGAAAACTTTTGTAGACGTTTTGATCACCTTTCTTGTGCGTGTACACTCATGTCTATTATTTCCCGGTAGACCCTTTTGACCTCCTCTGGGTCCAGCTTCAATTTTAAGGCTTTCTCCGTTATTTGTTTATATTTTTCATTCTCCCTTTCAAAATCCCTCAACGGGATTCCTTGCCTCCGT
>JAWCEH010000206.1:0-5675 GCA_038859955.1 Bathyarchaeia archaeon
TTATCGCAAGATAAAAAAATCTGTGAAATAGTAAGATGGCTACTCGAAGAAAAGAAGTTCAAACTTGATGAAGGACTTGATATCGAACACTGCAATAACCTTTTGAGAAAGTTTGAAAAACTAAAATCGAATAAAGAAGGAATGGATCATTAATCTTAACTAATTGATATATCATGACGCATTCAATTGATTTTTAAAGAAGATATGCCTTTATTGGTTTAATAAATGATTGTTTGTTTTCTTGCTCTTTAAACTTGTCTTGGGCATATGCGAGCCAATAAGAGCATTAAATACCACATTCTTCTTAATAATCACGAACCTTAATGTTCCTTTTCTTTATACTACAAAGAACATGTATTAGAGGGCCTTTTCCAAGATTCGGGGATACTGATTCAGAATCTATGGCGCTGACAGGAATAGCATGAATAGACATATAACACTACACCTTCATGTTATTAAGAATTATTTGATCACTAGGCTACTGAGAGTTTTTTGGGAAAAAGCCAAAACCCCCCCTCCATTAGCAGGATCTCCACTCATTAATAACAAAAATACAAATCTATTTATAGGATAAAAGTATAAGATGTTGCAGGCTAGCCATTTTAGAAATATTACCTCCTATGAGTGAATTACAATATCTATTATAGCTTTCTCAACTATTATCTTTTCTACTTTACCATGGACGATGTGTATAATGCCATCCGAAATCGGGCCGCCTTCTCCTCTTTCCATACCCATTAGAGCAGGTAAGTCTTCGCCTGTGAATATGAATGGGCCTAGATTGTAAGCTTTGAAGTTTATGTAAATTGAGTATATTGTTGCATTGATAAATGTTCCATCTGAAGCTCTCACATTCCACCTATTTTCGAGTGTGTAACTGTTTCGTATTCTATCTAGGTAATATTCCACTGGATGTGCTAATGAAAAATCTTTTATCTGTGCTCTCCCGAATGTGAATAGATGAACTTTTCCTTCAAGTCCTTCTAGAGATGATGTTGTAATAAAGTATCCTTCTGAAAGTTTTCCTATGGGAACATTCACAATCGTCGGCATGTATGGTTCTTCTCCACCTATATATTCCCCATGAACCTCAACATCACTGAACTCTATCAATTCTGCAGTAAGCTGCAATATATCTGTAGTCCCTCTCTCTAGCGTTAGTTTATGATGCGATGTAAAGATTTCACTATCACCTCTCAGAGTCAGAGCTTCTTTTAGCTCCGGTGAGTATGCCGTTAGCTGAGTTACATATAATTGTACATCTGACATTTGAACACTTCGAGCTTTTAGTCCTAAACGAGAAAGACTAAAGTCTTTCACAATAACATTCTTGGCGCTAATTCTTATCGTACCTGTTCCATACATTTCAATTGGACCTTCTGCTTTCACATCTTCTAAAATTGCTTCGGTAAAGGTTAACATATATGCTATGTCTTCGACTTTTATCTTGGAATATTCTATCTCCCCTATAACAATACTCTTACTTGGAGCATATTTTTCATCGCCTTCAAATGCAACTGTAATTCTTATAGTAATCTTATCTTTAACTTCTGCTGGAGCTGTATAAGTTGTTGTCGCTCCAGTAGTAGATGATAATGTTCCAGGACCTTCAAGCGCCCACAGAAGGGGTCTATCAGTTATGATGTTCCCCTCAGAATCTTTCAATATCGCGGATAATTCTATACTCTCTCCTGAATTGATCTTAAACGTTGAAGGAGTTGTCGTGAGAAATGTCGCCTTTTTAAGGACTACTCCGACAGGATGAAGGATACCTCTTGCCTCAGCAATGCTTCTTGAGTATTCAGATGTTCCAGGAAATATCGCAATTATACTCACCGATGTTTCTTTTTCGATTTCTGCTGGAGCTGTATAAGTTGTTGTCGCTCCAGTAGTAGATGATAATGTTCCAGGACCTTCCAAACTCCATGAAATAATACCTGTTGGAGCAGAGACAGGAGTTAGTACTGCATTTAGGATTATCGTTTTTCCTGCCTCTATCTCAAATATTGAGGGATTTATTACTAGTAATGTTGCAACGGCTTTACGTGGTATAACGACTCCAGTAATCGTTTTCTTTACTCCTTGGTAATCTTCATCACCTGGAAATGATATAGTAATCGTCACTGTCATATTTTCTGAAACCTCTGGAGCAACATAGTTTACAGTTTCACCTACTGTTTTATCAAAACTCCCTTCTGATGCAGACCAGTAAATAGGTTTTCCCGTTAAGATAAACGAGTCAGATTCTAACCTGGCACTAAAAGTTATTGTTTTACCCGATTCGATTATAAAATCAGTCGGAGTTACAATGATTTTAGTACTTCGTGGGAAAGTGATAAGACCTGTAAGAATGAATGCTGTACCAGTTATGGCTATAACGATGAAGATAGCAACAATAAGCAGCAACATTTTTTTACGGATTTTCATTTTTTCATCATTTGCTATTCCAACCTTTCGACTTATTAAGTATTGTTAGAAAGGTTAATTTTTCCCCTTAAAATTTATAAACCTCCGAACTAGCATGAATATTGTGAATTTTAGTATGAAAGAAGAAAAATCTAATGCGTTTATGTTGTCAAGAAGAGATTTCATGAAATTGTCTTCGATCTGCGGATTCGGTTTAACACTTTCCCTATCTTCAACAGAAAATTTACTTAAGGAAATTTCAAAAGAGGAAGCTGAAAAACTAAAGGTTCAGGCTCAAGAAATAAAGACATATATTCGTAATCTTGGTCAATGTGGAACTCTTGGACTTACAGGATCTACGGTGGCAGTTGACGTCAAAAATGATAGAATAATTAGAATTAGATCATTTTACGTCGATTGGAAATATGATCCAAAAGAATTTGGTGCTTGGAAATTTGAAGTAAACGATAAAGTTTTTGAACCGCCAATGAAGATATTAGCAGCACCTTATGCCTATGTGTATAAGAAGCGGGTGTACTCTCCTGCTAGGCTAAGGTATCCATTAAAGAGGGTTGACTTCGATCATAAAGCGTCACCTGATAAAAGGAATGCTGAGAAGAGAGGTGAAAGCGGATTTGTTAGGATATCGTGGGGAGAAGCTCTCGATATCATAGTTAGTGAACTTAAGAGACTTAAAGAAACATATGGACCATACACAATATTGGTGCAAGGTGATGTACATGGTGAGATAAAGGCTGTACACGGACGCCCAGGAGCAGTTCGTACGTTCCTTTATGATTTCTTTGGAGGATGTACAACACAGGTAAGAAATCCAGATAGCTGGGAAGGATACTACTGGGGCGCCAAGCATGTTTGGGGAATGGATGGAGGCATGGGGCAAAATGAATATCAGCAGGCTATTCTTATCGACTTCTTTGAGAATGGTGAAGTAGCACTATTCTGGGGATGCGATGCAGAAACCACACCCAATGGACATAATCCTGCAAGAATGGCTAGCCTAGCTACCCTATGGATGAGAGAAGCTGGTAAGAGAATAATTGCTGTGGCACCAGACTTAAACTTCACTGCATGTGTATTTGCTGATAAGTGGATCCCTGTTCTGCCGAATACTGATGTTGCATTATACCTGGCGATAGCGTATGTCTGGATAACGGAGGGAACATACGATAAGCAATACGTTGAGACGCATACATATGGATTCGAACACTTCAAGAAATACGTTCTGGGAGAAGAAGACGGAATACCGAAGACACCCAAGTGGGCGGAACAGATAACAGGCGTACCTAGTAGAATCATTAAAGCACTAGCCAGGTTATGGGCTAGCAAACCTACATCAATTTTCCACTGTAATGGTGGCCCAACGATTCGAGGACCCTACGCCACCGAGCCTGCGAGAGCAGAAATATACTGTCTAGCAATGCAGGGAATAGGAAAACCTGGACGCCAGCAAATCCAGATGCATGAATGGAGAGCTGTAAAGTGGCCACTCGCTAAACCGATAGAGACTCCAACAGTGACAGCTGCCAACAGAGGAATAATGGCCGTCGCCGCTACCGTACCTCACGTAGCTAAGCCGCTGATTCCGAGCGCAATTCTTGGTCCATTACCTATTGAGTGGTATGGAACCACCATGGCAAGGGCTCCTGTTGAAGACCAATTTGTAAAATATAGGTTCCCGCCAGAAGGATATCCTGAAATACATGCAATTTGGAGTGAAACACCTTGTTGGACAGTATGCTGGAATCAAGGGAACATGCTAGTTAAAGCCTATAGAAGTCCTAAAGTAGAGTTCTTCGTGGCTCAGCATATGACGTTAGATAATGATGCGCTATTTGCAGATATAGTTTTACCTGTTACAACAACTTTTGAAAACAGTATAGATATAATGCATGAAAATGGGTCTGGAACATATTACCTAGTCTACATACAATATCAATGTATCCCACCAATAGGGGAAGCGAAAAGTGATATGGAAATAGTGGATATGGTAGCAGATAAATTAGGAATAGATTTCAGGCGAGGTAAAACTTATGAAGAATGGGCAAAACACGGTTTTGATACGTCCGGTGCATCAAAGTACATAAGTTGGGAAGAACTTCTTAAGAAGCAATATGTCGTTATACCAACAGATCCTAAATGGAGAGAAGTTAAGCCTGGTATGAGATGGTACTGGGAACAACCAGAAGGAAAAGGGTTAAAAACTAAATCAGGCAAGATTGAATTCTTCTGTCAATGGCTATATGAAAACTTTGGATGGGATCCTGAAAGGCCGCCAGTAGCACGCTTTATACCTTATGGTGAATCTCATCAAGAAAGCTTGCTACATCCGAAATCTAAGAAATATCCATTATTATGTTTATCAAATCATCCAAGATGGAGAGAACATGCAAACATGGATGATAACATGTGGCTTGCGGAGATTTGGTCACATAAAATGAAGGGACCAGATGGCCACCTCTATCAACCAATGTGGATGCACCCGATAGATGCTGGGAGACGAGGAATAAAGCACGGAGACATTGTTAAAGTATTCAATGACTGGGGTGCGGTAATATGTATCGCTTACGTAACAGAAAGAGTAAGGCCTGGAGCTGTTTCGATAGACCACGGTGCACGACTCGTACCTCTTGAAATAAACGATACCATTGGAATAACATTAGACCTGGGTGGATCAATAAATCTAATCACTCCATATAAGACTACATCAAAAAATGCGACAGGAATGGTTGTAAGTGGATTCCTAGTCGAAGTTGAAAAAGTAGATTTAGAAGAACTTAAGAAGAAGTATGCTAAAGCGTTCCAGAGAAAATACGACCATAGATGCGGACAGATAGCTGAAACATGGATGGTAGGGTGAGAGGATTATGGCTAAAGTATTTGTTATCGATTTAACAAGATGTACAGGCTGCTATACATGTCAATTTGCATGCAAGGATGAGCATGTAGAGAATGACTGGGCACCCTATGCGAGGCCTCAGCCGGACACTGGGCAGTTCTGGATGAAGATAGTTGAGATGGAGAGAGGCTCGATACCGAAGGTTAAGGTAACATACCTGCCGCTACTATGCCAGCACTGCGATAATGCTCCATGCATACCCGTATGCCCAACGAAGGCAATCTATAAGCGGGCGGATGGGCTAGTATTGATAGATCCGAACAAATGTAATGGATGCAGGGCATGCCTAGATGCATGCCCATACGGTGTAATATACTTCAACGATTCTCTCAGAATAGCCCAGAAATGTACT
>JAWCEH010000207.1:0-5660 GCA_038859955.1 Bathyarchaeia archaeon
GCACCGATAGCGGCAAGTAGTAGTACGTCCCTACTTCCATAGGCTATTTGCATAAATATATCTCTACCAATATGATCTGTACCAAAAGGATGTTGAAAAGATGGAGGTAAATAAGGTGGGTTTTTCCCGGTGAGGTCGAGAGGAATTATATAGGGAGCTAAAATTGCAATCAAAATATATGCGGAAACTATAAGAAGGGATACAGTGAATATAGGGTTGCCTTTGCATATTTTAAGAAATAGCATTACCTTTCGATTGATTGAGCGATATCCCTTCATTCTGTTTTCACCCTTGGATCTAGAAAGCTGTAAAGTAGGTCAGCAATAAGGTTAGAGACGATTACGGAGAACGTTAAGAGGAAGAAGATTCCTTGCATTAACGTGTAGTCTCTATTAGAGACTGCACGAGATATATAGAGACCCACCCCAGGATACCTGAATATATTCTCTATTAATGTTGACCCACCAAATATGTAGCCAACATTTATGGCAAATATTGCAAATACTGGTAAAATAGCATTCCGACCAACATATTTCCACATTATTCTGTTTGAAGACAGTCCTCTCAGCCTAGCGAAACTTATATGATATTCTCCTAACACTGATACGGAAGTGCCGCGCATGCGAAGAAGCCATGCGCCAAATCCAGCTATGAAGTAGCATAATATGGGCAGTATGGCGTGATGCATTACGTTCAATATGAATGGAAGGTTAAAGCCTGGCTTAACTTTGAGAGAATCATATGCTCCCATCATGGGAAATAAGTTCAGCATTCTACAGAAGATTATTATAAATATATATGCGAAAATGTAGTTTGGTATTGCCACACTAGATACGCTGAGAACCTGTAGGATTTTATCAATGACCGAGTTACGTTTATAGGCTGAAAGAAGACCTAAAAATACGCCTCCAAGAAAGCTAAGAGATAAACCTAGCGACACCGTGAATATGGTCCATGGTAATGCAGAGAATATTATTTGAGAAACAGGGGTTCTATATACTATTGAGTTACCGAGACTTCCTTTGAGTAAATTAAAGATGAAATCAATATATTGGAGATGTAATGGTTTGTTTAATTCTATGCCAAAAGCAGTTGAAACAAACCTGTAAGCTTCCTCATATGGGACTCCTGCCTCTATATATTGCGTAACAATAAAATCTATCGGGTTTCCAGGCATTAGGCGAATAAGGAAAAAAATAATGTTAATTGTTGAAAATAGTGTGATTGCAGCGCCTAGTATCCGTCGATACACCCACTTCATCTGCTTCCACTTCTCCTTAAAGACAAGGCAAGGGAAATTATTAGTCCTGCTGCAAGGACTATAATAACCACTGCCTCCAGTATAACAATAGATGAAATGACACTAGATAGATCAGCCATACTGCTCTTTAAAGATAGCTGTGCTTCTTCTAATGCTTTTATCTTCTCCTCTAGACTCAATAGCTTTTCAGCTAATGCTTCTAGACCTGGAAGTATCGGCGTATAGCTAGCTTTTCCTTCACTCACCAAACGATCAGCATCTTCTTTTGGCACAACTATAGCACTTCCTACACCATATGGACCGTATTCACGCCCATCTATCCCGATAAAGGTAGGAATTTCAACCTTAGCATACACTGTTACGTAAGAGTAGAAGGTTGGCTGTTCTACGATAAGCCCTTTCGGCTTTACTAATCCTTTTATAACTATGAATGGAAGCGATTGATCAAACGGATAAGTCCATTCGGCGCAGTCTTCAGCCTCGATTAGTGGGCATGGGAACTTATATTTTCCTTTTGCCTGTGGCTTATATGGCAAAGGCCAATCGATATGTTCAAAGTTTATAAATAGCGGTCCACCAGGCCTTGGGTAATGTTGGATAAACGGTAAGTATTCGTTAAATATGAGCGCTAGTAGGTTTATTATTTCTTTCCTAGTTGCCTCATCGACAACGTTCATTTTAAGAGTAAGCTCCGTAACGTTCACTAATTTACCTTCCCACTCGTAGACTGTAGGAAAGCCTACGCTTGGTCCCGGCGGCACTACAACTGTTGGTAGCCAGTTGCGAGTCCATACAGCCGCACAGAAATAGGGCAATACGCCTCCCCAGTATTGTGAAGAAATTTCAAATTCAGAGCGTATAAGAAAATCGCTTACAGTGGCGGGTTCTATAGCCTTTACGTTAACTTTTATTCCAAATTCAGTTAGCTGCTGAGCAAGATAAGTATTAACTCTTCCAGACCCCCAGCCCGAATGTATAATCATCTCAAACTCGCACCTAGTGCCGTTAGGAGAAACCCATACTCCGTCAGGACCACGCTTAAAGCCCAGTGACTTAAGTATTTCTTCAGCCTTCTGTGGGTTATAGCTGTAAGACTTAAGTTTCGCCCATGTCTCCTGTGTAAAGTAAGAGAACATTGTTGGAATGTCAAACCCTGTAAGTTTATCTTCTGGGATCTTTGAATATGCTGAATATACTGATAACATCGCTTTCGAGATATTGATGGCATAAGCTATAGCTTGCCTAAATTCTTTGAGAGTAAACGGATATTTATGAAGGTTAAAGAACGTGGCTGTTCCGCTTGGGCTTGGATATGCTGCAAACGTGCAATTTATGTACCGAGGAGCAGCATATACCTGTCCTAGAACAGCTCCACCATGATATTCAATATCACATTGATCAGCGATCTCCATCTGAGCTATCTGCGGGTCGGGAGGATGATTCATTAAAGTAACTTTGTCAAAATAAATACCCTTAGTAAAACCTAGCCTTAATCCCCAATAATCTTCACGTTTTTTAAGCACTATTTGATCCATGCTTACGCTCTCTATTTCATATGCTCCGGTACCTATCATTTTTTCAGGTCTATAGTTTTGTAGTTCATTAAAGGCTTCGTTATATAATGTTTTATTATCCGTCTTGAGAGCATTCCTGCATTTATCAGCAAACTTCCCGTACTGATGATAAGGTACTATCGGATTAATAAGAGCATAGTAAACTACTATTGGATTTTTTGGATTATCGGTCTTAAACAGTACCGTAAAATCGTCAATTGCAATAACATCAGTTATGTAAGTCCAAATAACGTGCTTTGTTAGATGAAGACAGTAAAACGTGGCGACAACATCTTTTGCTGTGAAAGGCATTCCGTCACTCCATCGAACATATCTTCTTAGGTGGACTAGAAGGCCTTCAGGTGTTTCCTCCCAGCTTTCTGCCAACCATGGAGAATAGCTATTGTTCAAATACCAATACTTCGCTAGCTGCTCTAATACAAAGCCCCTAGTCCATGTACCCGATGGAAGAATGCATTTAGGCGCAAAAATATTAAAATGCCCTGCTGGCGGCATCTCATATGCGGGGTCAACGGATGCTCTAAGTACATATATTTTCTCCTCTGCAGCAACTAGAGAGAATAAAGAAGTCATTGCTAGCATCATCATTAGCATTATAGGAAACATCACACTTTTCCTTTTCAACACATGCACCTCAAAATTTGTAAAAAGTAATTAAAAATATAAGTTTTTCTTTAAAAGTTTATTAGGTCTGCACTACCGGCAACTTTACCCTAATTTACTTCAAGAGGTGGCACGCAACCCATCTGTCATCTATCATTTTTAGGCTAGGTCGCTTTTCTTTACATATATCTCTTGCATAAATGCAACGTGGGTAAAATTTACATCCAGGAAGCATAATTGTAGGATCAGTAACTTCTGGGCTACGTAATGGCGGAAAGCCTCTCTTCTTAGCCAGCTCTGGGTCAGGCACAGGCACCGCAAAGAGTAGTGCTTTAGTGTAAGGGTGTAATGGCTCCCGAATAACTTTCTCAATAAAACCTACTTCAACTATGTTGCCAAGGTACATAATAGCTATTTTGCCATCTCGTCCATAATATCTCGCTAACCCTAAATCATGCGTGATAAATACAGTAGCAATATTATACTTTCTTCTCAGGCTCAATAGTAAATCTAGTATACTAATTCTGAGGGAAACGTCAATCATAGAGACAGGCTCATCCGCTACAATTAATTCTGGCGTGAGACTTATAGCCCTAGCTATAATAACCCTCTGTAGCTGCCCTCCACTTAGCTGATGGGGATATTTCTCAGCAATTTCTCTTCCCAACCCAACCATTTCAAGCAACGAATATATTTTCTCCTTTAGCTCTAGCTCACTGTTCACTAGTTTATGTTCCTTTAAAGGCACGCTAAGAATCTGGAATATTGTTTTAGTGAAATTGACAGCATCATAAGGATTTTGATGAATTATCTGAAGATTTCGTCTAGCATTTTTCCACTCATCTCCGCGTAGTTTCCACAGATCTTTACCCTTATAAAACACTATGCCACTAGAAGGCTTAATAAGTCCGACTATTGTTTTCCCGAGAGTTGTTTTACCACAGCCACTTTCTCCAACAAGAGATAAATTTTCCCCTTTTAGAACTTCGAGCGAAACACCATCTACGGCGTATAAATTTTTCTCCTTACCTAGGGCTCGCTCTTTAACTTTATATATTACTGAAACTTCCTTTAAAGAAATTAATGGGCTTTCCTTCTCAGTACTTATGGCATGCAACGTAATGCCTCTCCCCTACACTGGTTAATTTCGGCTCCTCTTTAAAGCATATATCTTCCGCGTAATCACATCTTTCAGCAAAAAGGCATCTTGAGGGTAAGAATCTGAGGTCTGGAGGAAAACCGCGTATACTTCTCACCTCGCTAACATCACCTATAATTGAAGGAACTGCTTTTAGCAACCCCAGGGTGTAAGGATGTTTTGGTTGATAGAATAACTTGTTAACTGGAGATATTTCCACCACTTTACCAGCATACATTACAGCTATATAGGTAGCTATTTCAGCGAGTATAGATAAATCATGTGTTATAAATATCATAGTTAAGTTGTGTTCTTCCTTTAGTCTTTTGAGCATATTTAATATAAATTTTTGAGTTATTAGGTCTAATGCGGAAGTAGGCTCATCTAAAATTACTAGCTTTGGATCTAAAAGTAGGCTTAAGGCTATTGCCACTCTCTGTTTCATACCGCCACTTAATTCATGAGGATACTTTTGAAGAACACTTTCATCCAACATAACTTCATTAAGCAACATTTTTGCTTTTCTGAGTACCTCAAGCTCATTTTTTTCGCCATGTGAAGCAGCAGTATCTATGAAGTGCTCTTTAATTCTCATAACAGGGTTAAAAGCGCTCTGTGCAGCTTGAGGTATTAAGGAAACTTCTTTCCATAAGTATCTCTTAAGTTCATCTGCAGATAGGAGTAGTATGTTTTTTGGGGAATCCCATCCATAATAAATTATTTCCCCTTTTCTTATTCTACCCGGGGGAGGTACTGAAGCCAATATGGAGTAGGCAAGAGTACTCTTACCACATCCACTTTCACCAACTATCCCTAAAATTTCTCCTTGAGGAACATTTAAATCTACATTGTTGACAGCATTAACAGTTACCTTATCATCTAACACATATTCAACGTGTAGGTTTCTTACTTCTAATAGCAAAGTGTTTTTTAAGACCAAGGTCAAAAAATTAAGAAAAAGCACATGCATATAAGGTTTACGAACTTTTCAAAGGAATAAGATGATTCACACTGTATGAAAAATTAGGCATAAAAAATTTCAAAACATGCGAATTAGCCTTAAATATATGAAATGAGCAAAAAC
>JAWCEH010000208.1:0-5646 GCA_038859955.1 Bathyarchaeia archaeon
ATTTCAGAAAACGATTTACCTTTCCAGTACGAAATCACTTCTTTTAACTTCACTTTTTCATCTTCAGTTAAATAATCAGATTCAATTAGATTCTCTAAGTAGCGCCAATCTATTTCTGGGAATAATGGGCTGCTGACCAGTTTGCTTGTTGGTTTGCCAACTATTAGTTCTCCATCTTCTATCCCTATAGTCATATTCTCTAGGATTTTTTTGAGCGCCTTTGCCCTCCTAATAATTATTGGCTCGCCCTCCGTTTCCATATAGGATTTCGTCATCCAATACGCTCTCTCGATACAGTAGCCTGGCTTAAAAGTAGCCTCATAAACCCTCTCCCTCAACTTTTTTACTCTATCCGTCAATAACCTCCACCACTTACTACCAAAGTACCGGGAAAATATAAGAATATTGCGACTTAGTTATCAATTTAACTGGCGCAAGCGCCCATCCAAGAACACTCAAAAATCTTAGCACACTACACACTAATGGTTTATGGAAAAAGCCTAAAGGGATATACAGTAGAGAAGATAAAAAATTGAGGATACACTTTTGTTTTTATTCGGACCCTGGTATTGGGATCATTTTTGCTTGAACAGGGATTTCTGTCCATCTCCCAACATATATTATCTTATCCACCCATCTGCCGTCTTCCTTGAACCATTGAATGATAACCGAGGGCAAGACGCAAGTATGGTCTGGTTGGATAAGTAGCTCTGGTTCAACTGTAGCATATATCTTCATTAAGGCTTCGTCATAAAGTTTTTTGAAGTTTATGTTACCCCATGCCGTGTTTAGATTCGTTTCCGAGAGAGCCCTCAGGATTTTCTCCTTACTGAGAGATCCAGCCCTTCTTATAACGTCCACAGTTATTTCAAAACCAACATAGGAAGCCATGTTCACTCCTGCCGTTCTTCCCGTCTCTTTAGTGTACATGTCATATAATTCTTTTACCAATTTTCCAGTGATGGAATCTTTAAATGGAAAAGCTGGCGAAAATAAGCCTAAGGCAATTAAGCCTAAGCCTAAATCACCACCTAAAGCAGCCACAGTGCTAGGTTCAGCAGCCGCCATTCCAATATACGCAACTTTTGGTTTATACCCCATTTCATGGCACTGTCTCCAGAATATCGCTGACTCCTCAAACCAGCAATATGCAAAACATATTTCAGCTTTATCAGTCTTCATCCGTTCAATGTATGGTGAGAAATCTATAAGACCGGGAGAATACAAGCCATAATCTATTACTTCAAATCCCATCCCTGGCGCAATATTCTTCACCATACGATGGATACGTTGCCCCTCAGCATTATTTACGGCTAAAAGACCAATTTTACCGTTTGTTTCTATTAATTTACAAGCCTTTAATATATTCTGTACTACTTCGCTCCATGACCAAGTTGTATAATACACATGTTGAGAAGGCCCTATTATTTCAATAGTAGATGCTGGGCAGAAATGTAGGATGCATGGTACACCGTATTTTTCGGCTTTCATGCCAGCGGCCGGCATGGCGAGGGCACCTATAGGAACTAGGATTAATGGTACTTTATCTTTTATTATCAGTTCTTCTGTTATTGTTGCTGTTAAGTCGAAGTCTGCTTGATTATCTTTCAGCAGAAACTTTACCGGTATCTTTCTTCCGTACTCCTCCAGAAATATTCCTCCTTCCTTATTGATTACGTTCTCTATATATGATACTATCCATGGTATTGGCTCCCCCATCTGTGCTCCTGGCCCAGTTAGTGGGGCTGGCACACCAATCAAGATTACATCGGGGGCTAATGGACCTAATGGATATAGGTATGCTAGCACTACGGCAATAGCAGCAACTATCACGATTACGGCGATAATTACAGCTTGCAGTTTTGTAATAGCCTTCCTTAACATAAAATCTCCCATATTTCTCCCCTCAAAATTAGAGACTATTCAATTATTATAATAAAGTTTTCGATGAAAGCTGTCATCTCAGGAGAATCTCTTAAGTCTCCTCCAAAACTTCTCCATACGTGAGGAAAACAAACCCCAAACCCCTGTTGGCGCAATTGAAAGTATAATTATACATAAGATCCCTTGCAAAAGCATGCTTAAACCAACAAACCCTGCAAAAACGCTTCTTAATGTGACATAGATTATGGAGCCTATAATGGGCCCAATAATGGTTCCAACACCACCAATAACCGATATAAACACAAAGGCAAGAGTCCATTCAAAACCAAATCCAGCTTGAGGATGTACAAACATTGTTTGAATGGCGAATATAGCTCCACTCAAAGCGGTTATAGTCCCATTAATAATGAAGCATATAGCCTTAATGATGAAGGTATTTACCCCGATCTCTGCGGCAGCTTCATCGTCGCAGCCAGTCGCTCTAATGGCAAATCCGATTTTCGAATTATGAAGATAGTATATTGTAAGAATAGATATTATACTAGTAATGTACGCCATATAATAAGTCGCTTGCAAAGGAATTTTGTAACCTATGCTTAACCTTAAACCTGTAGCTCCCCCCACAAAAGCCCAGTTCCGGAAGAAATGAAAAAGAATTTCTGCAAATAATATAGTTGATAAGGCAAAGAAAAATCCCCGTAACCTTAAGAATGAAAGAGAGATAAAGCCAGCAGAAGCCGCTCCGACAAGTCCCGAGAAAATTATCGAGGCCCACAAAGGCCATTTATAAATCTCATTTAGTATTAAAATGGTATACATCCCTAAGCCTATAAAAGCTTGTTGACCCAAAGAAATTACACTTAAATGCCCAGCTAAAAAAGACCACATTTCAGCAGCAGCCAAATAAATAAAGGATGAAGTCAAAATCATCATCATGTATGGTCCACTGTAGAGAGGAAGGATCATTAGTACCAGCAGCGCTACTAATGAAGCTAGATACAAGCGTAACCTATTAACGTTCACTATATTAGGACCTCCTAGTAAGAAGCCCTTCAGGTCTAAAGAGTATGAGAATTAGCGTTATCAAGTGGCAGATAATATATTGATATTCGGAGCCGAAGAAATAACCGCTTAAAATCAAGATCTCACCCATAATTAAGCCTCCAATGAAAGTCTTCTTCAGACTTCCAAGACCAGCAAGCATAATGGCACCTAGGGGTAAAAGTAGATACGTCATCCCAGAGGTTGGGAAAAAAACATAAGTTACGCCCATTAAGACCCCAAAAACCGCCTGAGTTAGTGCCATAATTCCCATTCCATACATATAGGCAACTTCAGGTTTTACCCCAAACATCATTGCAGCTTCGCAATCCTGCGGAACTGCCCTAAAAGCTCTTCCAGCAAAGGTCTTTACAAAAAAGAGATGTAGAATCGTGAACATCATTAATGCGAAGATGAAATTTATAAGGTACGCAAAAGGTATATTCAAGAATCCAATAGAGAAGCCTTGCAATATGTATGGCTGCGCTAGGCTCCTAGGATCTGCAAAGAATATTAATTGGATGGCGTTTCGAATAATCATGCCTATCGAGAAAGTTATTATAAGAACGGTATCCATTTGTCCTCTTAACAAAAATCTGTTGAGTAAAAATTTCTGTAGCGCAAATCCGATTGTGACAATTAGTGGTGCAACAATAATTAAGCTAATAAAGGGGTCTATTCCGAAGATTGTTAAAAGGGTCCAGCTTAAATATGCTGCAAGAACAGCCATATCACCATGTGCAGCGTTAATAAATCCTAGTTGGAATGCTAACGAAAGACCGCATGCAGCAAGACTTAGAAAGCCGCCAAATAATAGTGCACGAAAAGATAAATTAAGAATTACCAGCCAGTTCACTTTAACTCACCGGTTTGCCGCCAGCCTTATTATAATTAAGCGCCGCCCATATAAGCCTTTCTAATGTATTCTTCTTTCAACATTTCCCCAGCCTCTCCCTCCAACACAACTCTGCCATTTTCAATAACGTATCCTCTATCAGCTATTTGAAGTGCTGCCCTAACATTTTGCTCAATGAGTAGAATCGTTAAACCATCATCTTTATTGAGCTTCTCGATAACATCAAGCACATCTGAGACAAGGTTAGGTGCGAGACCTAAGGATGGCTCATCTAGGATTAGTAGTTTGGGCAATGACATTAAAGCTCGACCAATGGCTAGCATCTGTTGCTCTCCACCACTTAAAGTCTTAGCTAACTGGTTTTCTCGCTCTTTCAGTCTAGGGAATAGGTTATAAACTCTATCAAGCGTATCTTTGGTCTTCTTCCTTGCTTCTCTAGATGCATAAGCTCCCATCAATAAGTTTTCTTTAACAGTCATCAAAGGGAAAAGCCTTCTACCTTCAGGGACAATTGCTACTCCCATCTTAACAATGTCAGGCGTGGGCAAATTGTCTATCCGTTTTCCTAAGAAAAATATTGAACCCGTTTTCGGTTTAAGTAATCCAATAACCGCCTTTGTAAATGTGGTTTTACCAGCGCCGTTAGGTCCCAAGAGCGCTACTAGTTCTCCCTTTTTAACAAAAAGGGAAATATTGAAAAGAACCTGCAATTCACCGTAAGAGACACACAATTGATTTACCTCTAGCATCTTCATCCCCTAAAAGACGTATTTTTCGCCCAAATATGCCCTAATAACCTCTTCATTATTGGATACTTCTTCAAAGGTGCCTTCAGCTATTTTTTTCCCATGGTTCATGACGATAATACGTTCAGCCACTCTTTTTATGGATCTCATTATATGCTCAATCCAAAAGATGGTGATGCCAAGTTCATCACGGATTTTCCTAATCATTCCCTCAGCTTTTTCTGCTTCAACCGGATTTAAGCCACTAATGGGTTCGTCTAAAAGTAAAAGCTTGCACCCTGTGGCTAGGGATCTTGCTATCTCAAGAAGCTTACGTTCATATATATTGAGGGATGAAGCTAAGACCTCTGCTTTTCTCTCTAGCCCAATGAACTCCAAAATCTCGTAAGCTTTTGTGTGTGTCTCATTCATATTTCCCTTTCCACCATATAAATGAGCAGTAATTACGTTTTCAAGAACCGTCATCTTCAAAAATGGTCGAGGTATTTGATGAACCCTGCTAATTCCTAAACGGCAAATTTTAAACGAGGGTAACCTTGTGATATCTCTCCCTCGAAATTCAATTTTACCACTATCAGGATGAAGCGTTCCCGTTATTAGGTTGAACAAAGTTGTTTTTCCTGAACCATTTGGACCAATAAGTCCAACTATTTCTTTTTCATTTATCTCTAAACTGACGTTATCTACAGCTCTTAATGCCCCAAAAGTTTTAATAACATTCTTTAACCTTAGCATATCGAAAAGCAAAATGAAGATTAAGTAAATAAATTTTTCTCTAAAAGTAATCATTATATTTCACTATGACATTAAAAAATTTGCCGTGTCTATTATAACCATCATTACACTTTCATTGCTAGTAGCTCGCTTGGCCTTAATGTAGCCTCGAATAGGACTGATATTAATGTTCTATCACGCTCATTCTCAGCGGCGTTATTCATGGCTCTAACATCCTCAAGCGAAAGCAGCATTTCTGGCTTAACCTTAGAATCCTTCTCACTCCCATTGATGCTAAACCATGAGGTCTCCGGCACAGGAGTATTGCGCCTACAGCTACCACACTTAGCATACTGAACCAGATTCCTAACAAGTTCTTCATCCTTAATGTCTATGCTCATGTTC
>JAWCEH010000209.1:0-5627 GCA_038859955.1 Bathyarchaeia archaeon
TAAATAATATACATAACATATTTTAAATCCAAAGGGGAGTGCGTACCGGATCCAGATGATTTGGTCACATAATTCTCTTAGAGTAATATCAACTCTATTGGGGTGCTGGGAAGTAAGTACCATATCGAGTCCTAAATGTCTGTGTCCTCCAAAGTACTTTATTTCTTCCATAGTCATATTTTTGAAAAACCTAGAATTAAAATACATTTGAGCTTCGTCTAAGATGATGAATGAGCCTTCGGGAAAGCTCATATTCTGAAAAAACGACTGATCTGCTTCATAAGAGGAAAAAGGAAGTCCGAATATCTTATAACTGATTGGATAGTTGGAAAAAACCTTTCTTCCCTTTCGTGCTTGCTGCATTGCTAACTGTGTGGCAAGGGCAGTCTTGCCCTTGCCAGGCACACCGCATATTAGCGTTAACATTAACTCACCGCCTTAAATGCATCGAGAACCCCATAGATGAAATGGAGGATGATTTCAAACATGGTAAGGACTGCACATACAAGAAAAATGGTGAGTAATAACTGGGATTGTTCGAATAAAGTGGAGAGTGAGCTGAAAACCGAAAAGAATAAATTGAATAAGGGTAAAGTTTCCATTATTTCTTAAAACTCCTTTCAAATCCGTTCGTGATCATGTTTACTGGGACTGTTAAGAGAGCAAAGATGTAAAATAGACCGACTGTAACCCAGAAGCAGCTGAACATGACCAGGATAAAATCAAAATCATTTACTGTAATGCCAAGAATGTCTTTTATAATTTGAACCATGATGTTACCAGTCCTTTCAATACCGGATAAGCAGCGACTAAGAGTATTACTGTTACCAGCGTGAGCAGATTGTTAATCTGAGTTATCAGATGGACGATCTGTTCCAGTAATGCAGTATTGTCAATGACCTCCGTACTTTCCATTAATTCAATAGCTTCTTGTGTAATCTCGTTCATGGCTTAACCACCTTCTTTTTTGTATCGACTTTAGTATAGTTTTTATGTCTTTTTATTCCCCTGGCACCGGAACGAATAGATCCGGATGTTCTGGATAAGATATATAGTACAAGCTGCCAAAGTAAAACAAGAAATGAACTAGCAACCAAGAATTGAAGGAGCGTGTATCCGAAAATGAAATCAATATTGTTGATTGTGATCAGAAGGTCTGCAAAGAGTCCGATTAAAAAATAGAATACTGTTTCCATAAGGTCACCTTCCAAATATCAATTTAAATATCGTAATAGTGATAGCAAATGTCATGAGGTAAGCAATTGATGCCGGTAAGATCCCATAGAGGGATTTTAATGAACCTGTTAATGCTCCGACAGAACCTAAGGCATACTGGATAATATCTCCGAGATTGACAAAGAAAGATAAAAGGATGGTGAATGGCAGCTTGATGAATGAAATGAGGCGGTCAAATTGATATTCAATATCTCCTACGATGCCTTCTTGATAGTCAGAACGACTGATACCATCTTTTGTTTCATCCATATCGACAAGTCCAGGTATTTGATTTCCATTGCTTGCCGGTGGTCCAGTTTCAGTTGTATCTATAGTTCCTGCATCAATGGGAAGGCCGGTTAAAGTAGAAGTTACGCTGTATTGACATTTAGTAATATCTATTTCGAATGTTGCTTCATTTGTAACAATATTACTATCAGGCAAAAAAGGAATATTAGAAGTAGATTTACCATATAAACCGATTGAATACATTTCTCCTTCATCTAGTTCTGGCATATATGGAATTGAATTTATATCAATACGATTAAACCAAGAATCTGCTACCTGTCCTGCTGATAATGAACTAGGCTTGCCATCCTTTGAAACCCAAAAATTAAGAACAACATTATCGGTAGTATCAACGGATTTTAAGACCTGGTTTCGAACAGAATTTTCATAGACAAGGTTCAGCTGCTGGCCTGCTTTGATTTTTACGTAAACGTTAAGTGGAGGTGTTGGGTCATATATGATAGAACCCTTGTTATTTGAATCGTTTACATATCCTTCATATAAAACAGTATTACAAAGTACAATTCCACGATTAGAACCACTAACTAAATTTTCAAAAGATGCTTCTCCATATGTAATAGAATTAGTACCAGATGTTTTACCAAACCAAACACTAGCTTTTGCATCAGCTTCATACATGGAATTACCTTTATTTATATATGCACCATTATCATCATATGTAATATGCATAATTCTACTACTTAAGACTCCAAAGACTTGAAAATATAAATCTGTACCACCAGAACCAGTTAATATAATAATAGCTCTATATCCATTATTTTCTAATTCTTGAGCTTTTTCTAATGCTAAATTTTTTGCATATTGTGTGGCTGATAATGAGTTGATATCTAAATAATTGATATTACTTTTATCAATACCAAAAACAACAGAAAAAGATGATAAAACTATCATCAATACCAATGTGAGCATCAGAATTCTTTTCTTCAAGTTTAATCACCTTCTTAATAAAAAAATGGGCCCAGCACGTAAGTAAAATGCCAGGCCCTAGAGGAAATAACTGATTTATCGGATATTGACCAGCCTGGACAAAAGTCCGACCAGGAAGCCAATTACCATCAGGGCCAATCCAAGCTGCAGAATCGGGGTAGTGACGAAGAGTTCAGCAACATCCGCAATGGAAGTCATGACCCAAGTGAATACCGTACCAATAGCAGTGATCAGAGTACCTAAAGTAGCTTCTATATCAACCATCTCCTTTCCTATTTATTTGTATATTGATTTATGCTAGCTTACGAACAGCATCGACCTTGCCAAACTTGTTGTAAGTAGCCTGAATCTTATCGCCGGGTTTTAGTGCTATTACTTCATCAACGAGATGACCAGGGATCTTGAGGATTTCGACTGCTTCTCCGACAACGTTTTTGTCATTGTCAGCAACGTGCAGCTGGCAATAACTGATGATCTCACCAGTATCCTTGTTCTTAAACGTAGCTTGCTTAATTCCCATAACTCTCATTTTGAACCTTCCTTTCATCGGGCCTTTCGCCCTACTTCAAATATGTTTATCTTATGCTAATGGCCCGTAATGTGAATACCTGGCCATTCCTAAGGGTGATGACTGCTTCGGGGAAAACGTCCTCAGTTGTTATTGAGTAAATCGGTTCTAACTTGCTATCAATGGAATCAACTATGATGTCAATCAGATCATACGATGTGAACCTATCCATTTGCTACCTCCGGGAACCCTGCCCATTCCTTATTTGATTTAGTTATTTTTTAGGGTATAATATACTATTAAATGTTAATTAGTATATAAATATTCCCTATGGTCTGATTATATAACTATTAGTTATATAAGTCAACTATAATTCTTTTGAATAGAAACTACTTAATTGAGTACCTAATGATTCTGTATAAGACCTTGCGTATAAGGTATTTGAGCATCCAGTCCAATTGTCGGATAAATCTGTTTAAGTGTCTCATATTTTACATTCCTCCTGAAATTAGAATTCTTAAGTTCTTCCATAAATACATCCATACCCACGAGCTCGATATAGGTCTTGATTGCATTGCCAGCCTGTCCTATGACGAAAGATTCCAGGTTAAGTATCGTGTAGTCCATTCCTGGCTTTTCGTACAGATGTATCTTATCAGCGTCGGCGATAAATTTTTGCCAATATGGTAGGTTCGGCCATCGCCATTTGTTGGAGTCCGTCAGGGAAGGTTTTACATACCGGATATAGTTATTGATTACGGAGAGAAAGAGATAGCCAATGCCAAAGGCATTTAATTGTAGACTCTTGGCGAAGGCCGTTGCTCTATCGTCCCTCAGCTGAAGCTCCAACCTGATCCAGGGGAATTCAACTTCCTGCTCAGCTGCTTTGTCGTAGATCCTCATCATGGATTCCGACCTCCGGGAGCCGTGATTGATTGTCGTTCCCTGAGAAGCGTATATGACTTCGTACTTTTGCCATTTAGAAACGAAACTTTCCTTTAGTGTGTCTGCCGCAATTTTTTTGATTGGGAGGATCTCTTGAAAATCATCGTATGCTATATCTAGCCTAGTAATCTTCATCACATCCTGATCTGATAATATAGTAGTGAAAAGACTATCATAATCAGCAGATCCAAAATCCTCGAAACATCTACAACCTCTACCAGATAACTCACACCAGACCCCCATTTCTTCTGATCCGTTAAAGTGGATTGATATATTACTAAAGTATAGCCTGTCTTTATAGCCGCATGCTCCTTTGATTGTTTCCCAGGTGACAGATTCCATTCCTAGAAGCTTGATGATCTCCGATGGAGAGTGTATTTTTGAAGTGAAAGAAAGCCAGTCAATGATGATGCGATTTTCCATATTTTCTTTACCTCTATTGTAGGTAGTACCCCCCTGTTAGCGGGTGGGGGCACTACCGATTCTTCGGCTGTAACGATTAGTTTTTCAAGGGATTCTCCTTGTTTGCCTATGTCTGCATGATATCCTCCGGATTCTACTGCATCTAGGCCTATTTCTTGTTTGGGAGCCCCGGCTTCGCCGTCGTGCTCCTCCGGGTTCCGTGCTTCGCACCGGCTTCGCCGCCTCCGTCCCACTGGCTCGTTCCTGTTCGTCTTTGTCTTATTCTGATGGTCTATCGTTTAATTTGGACCAGATGAATTGAACGTTTCTCAGCTGATAACTGGAGTGAAGATAAAGGACCAGGGCTTCTACTATATCCGATTGGGTATGATTATTCATTAAAGAAAGTTCCTGAAGCCTTAGAGCATTGTCTCTGCTGAAATAAAGAGTTATAGGCACTTTTTCTTCTAAACGTGTTTGGGATTCCTTAATAATCGTGGGTATTAAATGTATTTGGGATTCCTTAATGATCATGGTTGTCCTCCTTTTTTAAGGTCAAGGTCGGCTTATAGGGTGGTGGGGTGGGGTATAGATGGTTGAACGGGACGGGGTGCTCCGCTACTCGCTAAACCCCACAAGGGGGATCCGCTCATGGCCCCGTCTCTGGGTTTTGTTGGATATGAGACTTTTCTACTTTATCTTTTTGCATTTGATCGTGACGGAGCTGGAGCATTTCTTTGATGAACTGTATTTGGGTTTTTGCTGATCCGTAAAAGCGTACTATTGCTGGAATGTATTTTCCCTTAAAATAACCGTGGGAGCCGTAATCGTCTAAAATTGAGAGATCAAATCTATCCTTGAGGTATTTATCGTTATATGCCTTATAGGTATCTTTTGAGATACGATAGATTCTTAATTTGATGAAGTCTTTGGGTACTTCTGGTGGTAATCTTCCAACGTGATCTGCTAAATAATATACATAACATATTTTAAATCCAAAGGGTAGTGAGTACCTTATCCATATAATCTGATCACATAATTCTCTAAGAGTGATATCTACTCTATTAGGGTGCTGGGAAGTGAGTACCATATCTAAACCTAAATGTCTATGTCCTCCAAAATACTTTATTTCTTCCATAGTCATATTTTTGAAAAACCTAGAATTAAAATACATTTGTGCTTCATCTAGAATGATAAAAGAGCCTTCGGGGAAGCTCATGTTTTGAAAGTAAGACTGATCAGCTGCATAAGAGGAAAAAGGAAGTCCGAATATCTTATAACTTATAGGATAGTTTGAGAAAACCTTTCTTCCCTTTCGTGC
>JAWCEH010000210.1:0-5595 GCA_038859955.1 Bathyarchaeia archaeon
AATTTTCCTCGCAGCTCCATCAACCTCAAATGAGCGGCTTAGAAAAATAATGGAGTTTTCCTCCGGGTTCATCTACCTGGTTTCAGTTTTCGGCGTCACCGGACCCCGAGAAAGGCTCAGAAAAGAGAGCGTAGATTTCGTGAGAAGGGTCTCTTCAATATCTAATGGAAGAATCCCCATAGCCGTCGGATTCGGGATATCTAAGCCCTCTCACGTGAGAAGCGTTATCGCCAACGGGGCTGATGGCGCAATAGTTGGGAGCAAAATAATTAAGATCATGGAGGAGAATATCGGTGACGAGGAGAAAACGCTCTCCAAACTAAGAAAGTTTATTAGAAAACTTAAAAAATCAGCTGTTAAGCGATAGTACTCTAAAATTTTTGAAGTAGATTTTTAACCGAGTATCTATCGCTCTAATTTTCTGTTCACGTGGCTAAACGCATCTTTCAGTAAACATGAACGTCAAGAAGCCTCTAGAAACCTATATTAATTTTTACTTTAAAAAACTAATTTTTGTCCCCCAATAGCAATGAAAATCCTTAATTTTTCAAAAAATTTATAATAGTGCTCCATCTCTTTTTAAGATGAAAACTGGTGAATTGAATGCTCAATATTTTTAAGAAGACTAAGGATAAGAAAACTGTTAATCGAGCGCAGAAACGCTTAGACGAATATAAGCCTGCACCGGAGAAAAACCTTCCTCAATGGGCTTTATCCCTCAGGGAAGTGGAGGAAGAGGCAGATAAAAACCTCAGAACCCTACAGCTCCGCATACGGGATATCAAGGAGACTTCTTTAAAGATCGATGAGCTGACAAAAATGTTTAAGGCTGGTGAAATATCAGAAAACACCTATAAGATTTTACTGAGCGAGCTAAGCGCCTGTTTATCGCTATCAATAGAGGAGATACTTAAAACTAGGGAAAACTTAGAGCTGCTCAGGGCGAGAGCTAAGCTTGAATGGGCTAAAGAGAAAATTGAAACAGAAAGAATTACTACTGAATACCTTTCTAGAGAATACGCTAGAGAAATATACTATAACTTACCGGTGTTTAGGTGGCAAGAGATACTGAGCAGAATTGACAGCGCTTTATCATCGCTATCCTTTGAGGAAGAGCTATCTATAATCGAGAGATATCTGTCGATAACCAGGGAGAGAGATCTCTCAGAAAAACTGAACGAGATGAAGCTAATTAAGCAGATTTGCCAGCAACGTTTAAACATCCTATCGGAGAAGTGGTTTTCCATTAGACGCGACAAAATTAAGAAGATAATGGATTTAGAGGCTAGAGCATCGCAGCTAAGGGACGACATTAAAGAGGTTGAGGTTAGATTCGCGGTTGGAGAATTCAATAGGAACCTATATGATCTAAAGATGGGCGAATTGCAGGGTGCTCTAAGGAACCTGGAGAAAGAGATAGCTAGTCTTAGAGACTACATTAGTGAAATAGATCAAAGAATATTTAGGATAACTGAGCTCCTAAAGGAGGAGTGAAAAGTTATTGACATCTAAAAGAACGCTAATTAGGGTGGTTATAACAGCGGCAATGCTTCTTATAATGAACACAGCATCACTAATATCTGCCGACGTGACTTCACGCTTAAGTCCGCCGGAAAACATGTATACTAACGACATTCACGTCGTGAACATGGTTTATAATATAACGTTGCTGATGGGCGATTGGGCTGGGAGCCATCTTTCTAAGAGATTGAAGGGATTAAATGTTTCCATATATGATTCGAATAACAGTTTAATATTGGATGGCATAGTAAATGATGGACGCTTAGAAGCTAGGCTGGAAAAAGGTTCATATACTGTCGTGGTTAGGGTTGATGGCAGAGTTGTGGGCTGCCAGGAGATAAACGTCAGCAAATCTGAAATCATAATTATTAGATTGCGGGCTTATCCATTGAAAATTGTATGCGTTGATCAGGACGAAAATTACGTGAGCGGAGCAATAGTCCTCCTCCATTATTTAGCCGGCTTCGGCGAAGATTGGCGCCTCATGGATTTAACTAAGACGGATGCGAATGGATCAGCCTTCTTCCACGAGGTTTGGAACGGAACGTATAAAGTTGTGGTTGAGAGCGGAAAAATTCTCAGTGAAGAGAGATTGGAGGTTAATGAACCAAAAAATGTAACCTTAAAATGCAATAGGGTAACCCTAAAGATTAACGTTGTCACATCTATGCCATCAGAATATCCTCTCCCAAACGCCTCCGTTCTCTTGCAGGATAGCGCCGGGCGTTTAATTCGTAGAGGCTACACCAATGAGGAAGGGTTCATTCAATTCAACAATATATATGTTGACAACTACACAATCTACGTCGATTGGTTAGGCACCGAAGTTTTTTCTGGAACAATAGACGCTGGCTCCACCAGAAACCTAAAGATAAGAACCTCTGTTTTTAAGGTCTCGTTACGCGTCATTAACTCCTTCGGTGAACCTATTCCCTACTCAAAAATAGTTATCTCGAAAGTAATCTCCAGATCACCCATCACCATAAGGGAAGTGGAGGCGGATAAGAACGGTTTTACTACATTTTTCCTGCCATCTGGAATATATGAATTTTCCAGCATGGGAGGAATGTATTTTGGCAAGATTTCGGTAAGCCTATTTGACAATTATAGCGGGGTGATACAATGCAACATACATTCAAACGTTTGGATCCTGTTATTTTTGCTATCCCTGCCTCTGCTCTTATTATCTCTAATCTTGGAGCGGAATAGGCTTAAAAAGCCGCTGGAATATAGGCGCTATCAAAACATGTTGTCAAAGCTTGAATCAATGTATAGTAGCGGTTTAGTGGAATACAAAATATATAGGAAGCTCAAGGAGGAATATGAGACGAAACTTATTGAGTTGAGTGGGAGGAAGAGGAGATGAGAAGCAAGCTTAATCTAAACCTACTTTTAAAGGTTTTAACATTATTACTTCTCGTTCTATTGCTTTTAGCAGAGTATTCCAGTGAATCTAGCTGCTATGATGGGGCGATTCAAGTTTGGTTAAAGGTATCTTTGAGAGATTATTGGTCTGACAGCCCGCTTAGCAATGTCTCCGTTTCGCTCAAAATTTCTACTCTAAAAGGAGATATTATGTTGGGTCCCTATGTTAGCGATGAGTTTGGAGAAATAAACATTTATCTTGGAGAATTTTCCAGCAAAGATTTAGCTACACCGCTAAGATTAACAGGTTTAATTTTATCAGACAACTACACCTTAATTAAGGTTAACAATGTTTTTCTCGAGGACATAAAATATTCGGCGCAATACGCATCAGGCCAAACCCAATTCTCAGATATGCAAATTACGGTTGAGCAAAAGATAGAGAAGGGAGAAGTTAACGGAACAGAAAAGGAAATAGCGATAATTAAAGTTAATTGCTGGCTTCTTAAAGGGAAATTAATCTCGATTTCAGACTGCGATCCGGTAACTGGTGAAAAACCAGTAATTAGAGTGACGCTCGCCGCAAGCGTTCCCGACGGAGTGAAGAAGGAGGCTTATAAGAGCCTTTACTTTGTCCCAATCGGTTATGAGTTAACCATACGTTACATTCCTAAAACCAAAGGCGGTTATATTTATCCGCCGCTTAAAATTCTGGTGGATGAAACTCTATCTTCAGTAAACTGGATGTATCATGCGGCAAAATCCTACGGGAACTATAGAATGAACTCAGTCGACAGGGAGATCGAATGGTTGGGATCGGCTGGTCTATCCGTTAGCCGCGAATCTGAGGAGAAAATGGCTCTTGAAAAACTGCTAAATAGAATCCTTGATCTCTACAAGAAGGAGGATTACAGCGCAGCCTTCAGTGGAATGAGAATATTCCTGAATAGAATGGATAATTTGGAGAGGTGGTTATCCAATTTGAAGGCTCTATCGATGATGAGCACCATATGCATAAGTCTTTTCACATTTGCTCTATCCTCCATATTGGCAGGCTTCATCTTTGAGGAGCCAGCTAAAAACAAGGAAAGGGCTATAGTGAAAGCCGTGCTCTTTACATCGCTACTGATTTTCTTCTTTCTGATTGATCCCTCATCAAAAGTTGCCTGCGCGCTTCTGGTTGAGAGAACCCTTAGTTCGCCTCTTCTGCAAATAAATGCTCCAACGGTCATTTTGGGCTTATTTGTGATAGGCGCGCTAATATATTTCTTGGCAACACTATTATCCGTTAAAAGATCCCCAGTAACGGATTTATCTCTACAGTTGGGCGTGAGAAGCTTAAAGAGGCGCCCTCTCAGAACCACATTAACCTTGATAACCGCCATAATAATCGTATCCGCCTCAATGACGTTTGTAAACATATCTATCGCAAGGGAAACCAAGATAGGGGGATCGTGGCCTGGCACAAACATTTCAGGATTACGAATATACTCTGAGGGGCTAACAGGGTTAAGTATACATGACATTACATGGATCAGGGAGCAGGAGATGTGTGAGAAAATCGGCTACATTGAGAAAATTAAGACCTTAGAGATGCTTGGTGAGGGGCAGATTTCCCGCATCGCTTTCCTCAACATCGGTGGGGAAAAATCCCATGTAATTAACCTAGTGTGCGTTGATCCGGATTTTATGGAGAAATACTACAATTTCTCTAAGTATGTTAGGGGATTTTGGAGGGAATTTTCTGAAGGTGAAAAAGTCGCTCTCTTACCAGTAAAATATGATGTTGCAATCGGCGAATATGTAACATTAAGTGTAGATGAGAAACTAATGGTAGGAATGGGTGTAATTGATCTTGGAACAAGGACCCTGGGGCGATTTAAGGTTGTTGGCAAATTTGACTACGCTCAGATATCGCTGCTTAAAGGAATAGATAATAATCCGCTTCTAGATGATGTTTCTAATACTGTTTTACTTCCAATAAAATCGGTGAATGATACTTCACTATTTATTTCGGAGGCAACGGTTATAACGAGGGCAGGTTTTGACCCAGTAGATGTTGCTAAGGAATTAGCCTATTTACTTGGGTTTCCCATAGTGGCGAATAAAAACGGTTTGTCTGTTTTAGTGAGATGGACCCTTGAGGTTTCGATCGCTGGCTTCCTTCCATACATTATCCCGTTAGCCGTGGCAAGCCTAATGATGTACATAACAATGTCTTCAGTCTACGAAGAGAGGAAAAGGGAGCTATTCACGTTGGCGACGTTAGGTTTAGACCCAAGAAACATGCTCCTCGCCTTCCTTGTAGAAGCGCTGCTCATAGGTTTGATAGGAACTTTCGTAGGCTTTTTCGGCACATATATTATTTCAACGGCGTTACTCGCTCTATCTTCCCTACTTAAAGTAGAAACAGCGTTCTATTACGTGAGCTGGTCGCCTCTCTCGTTCTTTGCGGCTTTATTCATTGGTGTGGTCACAGTTTTTCTCGGAGGCTATATACCGTCCATAAGGGCTCAGGGTTTAAGCCTAATGGGCAGAGCTAAGACCCGTGAGCTGGCAGGTGAGCTGATTATTGAGGGGGAGAACGCTATTTTCCAACTACCCATAAGAGAGACTCTCCAGAACAGCGAGTTGCTTTACGAGTACTCTAAGGAAACACTTAGGAAAATATCTCTACGCCTAGTGGACCCCCACTCGATTAAAGGCGAA
>JAWCEH010000211.1:0-5585 GCA_038859955.1 Bathyarchaeia archaeon
TGTATGGCATCTGTGATCTCAAGCTCACCACGAAAAGAAGGCTTGATCTGAGCTATGGCCTCATGGATCTTAGGCGAAAACAAATACACCCCCACAAGGGCAAGCTTAGAAGGAGGCTCCTTAGGCTTCTCAATAAGCCGCATAACTCTTCTTTTCCCTTATCAACATTCGCTATCCTGACCCCCATCTCACAAAAGGTGACAGCAATACAGAGAGCCACACTACAAAGCGCAAGCAGAATATCCGCCAAAAAGGTCAAAGAAATAAAAACCCAGGTGAACCAATGTAAAAACTTATCTAACCGAAACGGATTTGAAAAAGTGTGCGTTCAGATGGATTAGGTGGAAGCTGAAAAAGTACGTTTTTAAAAAGGCATCAGCTTTCACTTGCTACCATGTGTATATGCCTTTTTTATTTCAGCGTTAACCTTTGGCGCTGTCTTTTCACCTTACTGCGACTAACTCATGCTTCGTTTTTAACATCTTGGCCTTCACGAAAGGGATCGCTCCAAAATCACCATGTAAGATCAAAAAGTATCGGTTCATAAATGTTTTTCTCACGATATAAATGGTCCCTATTGATTTTGGCCAAGAAGCCATTGAAAACGCTCAACTAAACGCTTTAAAGCATTGGGGGCATACGTACCATTAGTTTCGAAAAACAAGAACTTTCTCAAAGCCTTTTCTGGCTGCGTTGTTTTCACAAGAACCTTGCCCTTCTTTCAATCCTACGAGTTCTGCACCTCGCTCTCCATGGCTTCTTTCTTACGATTTCCTCTGTCTTGTCAAGTACCATATAAGAAAATGGCGACCTCAAATTTACTCTTTGAATAATACAATTCAAAGGTATTTAAGATTTCCCAGTGATTAATTTCACTTCATCACAACTGGCAACAATAAGACAAATCGAAGAAAGAAAATCCATATTTTTAATATGTTGGGTTCCCACCTCTTACCCTCCAAAGCCACAAAAAGACTCGGCAAGAAAGGATAATCTCCGCATCCATAACAGACAAAACAACATCTGTAAAAATGCCAATATTCTAGACCCCGCACTTTGACAGCCGGTTAGCATAGCACAAAAGCCTTGCCTTCCATTTTTTTTCTACCAAAGTTATCCACAAACCATTCTTACGACTTGCTCCCCCTTACACATCCTCAATTTCCTCTACCTCTAAAGAACTGGAACAAAGCCCTTGTCAAGCCTTCAATATCGCAACCCTCAACCAAAAACCGTAAACTCCATCCTTTATGGTTTCAGTCGAAACCATAAACCTGCTATGCTAGGAGAAGTTTAACAAAGGACAAAGCTACCGCAAGGACCCTACTCTGATAAACCCAACGCTAGGTAAGAACTGCAATGTTCTAAATAATCGAAATAAGCGGTTACCTTGGCATTTGTCTATAAATCGAAAATCCCAAACGATTTGTTTTTCAACCTCGACCCCACGGAAAGTTCTCGGAGAGATCCCACGAGGATCCAGGGAAGCCCTACAATTCGCACTTCGACTTTTAAAACATATGCAAGAAAAGGCTTGCAACGGTTCTGATCAACACACCTAAGGTTTAAGCCCCTCGAAAATCAAAAACAATAACTCCCTATGAGGTCTTAAGTGGATAAAATATTGAAATGAAGAAAAATGCAGAGTCCATCCTGATAATAATTAACGCTCCATAAGTGGTAACATAAACTTTTTTCATCAACTCTAAAACGTTGGAGTAATTACTTGCAAGAACTCTTCAGTATACACTATAAAACAATCTAACTGCATATATGCCTCTCAAGCTCCATATGCTGGAGTCGTGTTGACGACGACCTGTAATAAGGTTCTCTCGTGTACAGCAACTACACGTAGAGAAGTTTGTTGTAGTGTCTTTAAAGGTATACCTCTGTTTCTTTAACTTATTAGAAACTCGACAAGGGCGCCAAACATCCATAGTTCCCAGTTCTTCTTCCAAGGCCCCGTAGGTTTTCCAAGACTTGGAGCCAAGATCTTTTGCAGCCTTTTTAATTAACGCCCCTGCTAAACCATGTCCATACGAAGGCGTGAACCTAAAAGGATCGATAATTACTACTGTCATCTTTTGCCCTTTGATACTATAGTACGTGGGACATTGCAAATACTTTTTGATAAAAAAATTCTCCAATTCTTCTTTTCGACTATTCACTATCTGAGTTTTCCCAATAATAGCTACGGCTTAGAGCGAATACTCTAGGATCCGCCATCGGCACTAGTTTTCCGTGTCAACCGCTGTCTAAAATCTCACATGGACCACATTGACAATCTGTCCAGACAACGGCTGTCTCACAGCTCAAAGCCTCTAAGATAACAACAATGGTAAAAAGCGAATTCCTCCTTGGGAAGGGAAGAGGTTATGCATGAAACCAAGCACACAAATTTGGTCTCCCCGTTCAAGCTCATGAACTATTTTTGTAATTTCCACCATTTCCCCTTTGCTTAAAATCAGTAGAAGACCGTCCCTCTACCTTACTAGTTCCTCTACTTATTACAGAAAGCACGAATTAAGGTTCGGCTCTAATTAACCTATGCCCAGAATGATCGGCTGGTTAGTTTCGATGTATTACGTAGAAACTATTATATCTTTAAGTCGTGTCTTAACATCCCTTAAGTTTAGAGGGTTACAAATTAGGTGGATCTTCCTTCTCATTTACAATATTCTATGGGGGATTTCGCCTTCTAAAGCACCCAAGCGGAAACCCAAAAGACTGTGCTGAATGGCATTAATTACGAATTCCCCTTTTTGTATCGAAAAAACATAGTTTATGTCTTAAGACATACCGCTCAATTTCGCTGCGACCCAACATTTAATTCGTGTCTTTTTTTACACCATTACCTTTACAATCTCAAACATTACTTCTTGGCACCGCTCGAAAAACAGGTCACGTAAGAGCACTAGGATAGGTCTTCTTTTAGGCATCATATTTCCTCCTTCAAACTTTTAATGGCTTCAAGCTGTAATCGCATGCGAAATGCTTTTTCATTCAACCATTCACTCTTCGTCAGCCACCTACACAAATGGTAAAGTATCATACGCTCATAGGTAGAGATTTCCATAAGTTTCATATACCATTTCGTTATACATGTTCCATAGTGTTTTTGCACGAATTGTCGTTTGGCTTGGATAAGAAGCTCAAGGTACTTTCGCGCTGTTTCTTTGCTAGACATTGAGGTTGCACCTCGAAAATGTATTACCCGTGCTTCAGGTACAAAGATTACTTTCCATCCTTTTTTCCATGCACGAAAGCAAAAATCAGCATCCTCGGCATAAAACTTAAAACTTTCGTCAAAGCCTCCTAACTCCTCCCAACATTTCCGACGTATGACCATAAACGCGCCGTCGACATATTCTACTTCGTAGCTTCCCGCCCTCCAGCGGTTTAGACGAAAAAAGTACCTGCGAAGTAAATACACAAGAAAATCCAACATTAAACAACCCATGATGCCTTCCTTTATCGATGGAAAGTACCCGTAGCTTCTCTGCCACGTTCCATCGGGATAAACGAGTTGAGGCCCAACTACTCCTACATCCTCTTTACTATTCAGCTCTTTGAGCAAAGACCTAAGGACAGGCCATGAGGACCACATGATGTCGTTATTAGCTACCACTACAATCTCTCCCGCAGATAAGGCTACACCTTGATTCACAGCAGTAGCATATGCATTATTATAGTTGCAAAGCACCCGCAATGGAATTGTAGGCAATGTTCCTAATTCAAGCCTTAAGGGGGTTACATCATTATTTACAATAACAATCTCATCAATCATTGATGAATCCTCATGCCTTTTTAAAGAATCAATAAGACGTAACAAAAAATCCATATGGCCGTATTGAACTATGACCAGTGAGATAGTGTTATAATACATGATTAAGGCCACTTCCAACGCTGCTCAAAGGCTTAACAATCACCTTTGCCTAGTTTAGCAACATTAAGTTGTTATTAACACACGTATAAACTACATTTTCTTCGAACCGCGAAGAAACATTCTTTAGTTATACAAAAGTACATGAAGAGGATCAAATATGCAATACATGAAAAGTTCTAACAGCGCCTGCCGCGTCAGTTTTTTAAAAAAACCAACCATATCAAAGAGGCACACACGAAGCAAAAAGCACACTGTACATAGTAGGAAACTTTAAGGACACTTACCTTCAAATTCGGAGTTCCAACTTTTTAGCACAAAATAGGTACCTAGTCTCTCTCCTCTTCAAGCTTCTTGGTTCTTATTGCTTAATGGCTACTCACTGCACTAATTGTCTCACAAGCACTTGGAAAAATTATACCCTTAACTGCTGGGAACTTCCTGCGTAAATTTCCCCAAGCGTTTCAATACTCCGCTATAAAGGACATCACCCAACCTTACTACGAAAACTACATATAAACTCGCTATCTTCTGCAACGTTTTGCCCTTTCTGGCCTGTCTTCGGTCTGAAAGGTTTCATTGTTATCATTCTTGAAAGAAGTTAGCTAACGTCAAAAACTCAGCTTAAACACACGCGATGCACGTGATAAAGCTATAGAACCACAATAGATGGCAATTTTCCTATCCTTTTAAATGTGGATCACCAATATTCAATATGTAAACCATAGCAGAAAACCGGCCTATTTCCTCGAGTCCATGAACAACTTTGCTCACATGGGTGATACGCCCTTTTCCCCATGAAACACAACACGCAAGCGCAACAGCAGCCAATATATTCCCTTCCACGCTGTGTTTGTAGCACTTGGCCAAAAATATAAAAGCGATACAACGCCAAACAATAAAATCATGAAAGAATAGGACACCACCACAGTGGCGTAAAAGGTTTTGCCACATAAGGTACAAACGTAGCACAATTAATAGGAATTAACGAAGCGTTTAATACTAGCCTATACAACGTGCTAACGATAACTATATCTTACTATAGAAAATTATAGTTGTAAGCGTTATACGATTTTGTTATCGTAGTTACAATTGAGTCATTGACAACAATTATCAAAGTATGGAGGCTGTACACTTCAGGAATAAATTCACATGAAGCTCAATCTACTGTCAAAGGATTAACGAAGCGGAAATTTTTATTACAAGATGCGCCCGAGAACGTTTGTCGAAAGTTAAAATATTCTTTATTTATTTTTTTCAACATAAAGTATGTGGCAAAAGTGTCATCTGTTTTGCCGGCAAATATTTAAAAGACACGTGGCTGCTGACTGTAGAATTTTTCGCAATAGTCTAAGTACTCGCCCGTTATAACACTCTCTAACCAGTCGCGGTGTTCAAGATACCAGTGCACGGTGCGCCTGAGGCCTTCCTCTAAGCTGACCAAGGGTTTCCAACCTGTTTCTCTTTGTATTTTTTGGCAGTCCAAGGCGTATCTATAGTCGTGAGCCTTACCCCGGGGGTCTTTTATAAATGTTATAAGCTCCAGAAAGTCCTCAGGGGATCTTTTGAGTTCTTCGGATAAAAAACGGCAGATCATATTTACTACTTCGATGTTGCGTCTTTCACACCCAGCACCAATGTTGTAAACCTCACCCACTCTACCCCTTTGTAGCACCAGGTCAATAGCCCTGCAGTTGTCTTC
>JAWCEH010000212.1:0-5535 GCA_038859955.1 Bathyarchaeia archaeon
TAGTTATTATAGGTGATGCAGCATGCCAAGTAAACCCAATTCATGGTGGTGGGATGGGCCCATCAATGATTGCTGGCAAAATAGCTGCCGAAGTTATCTCTGAAGCCCTTATGAAGGGTGAACCAACTATAGAGAGCTTATGGCCAATAAATGTGCGTTACATGAAAACTTATGGTGCGAAGCAGGCTGGATTAGATGTTTTCCGCATCTTCCTACAGAGCTTAACAAACGAGGATATTAACTATGGAATGAAATATAGGCTGATAAAGGAGGACGACGTGCTTAAAGCTGGATTAGAGGGAGACATACACTTAAACATAACGGATGCGACAAGGAGAATATTCATGGGACTTGGAAAAATATTTTTCCTGAAGAAATTATATGCTATGGCTAAAAGATCAAAGATGATAAAGAAAGCCTACGAAGAATATCCATGTTCGCCTAAAGAAATATCTACATGGAGCTTAAAATATAAAAAATATTTAATTTGAGGGGGCGATAGGTTTATATATTTTGTTTTTTTAAACTAAATAAGAAAAAATTTAAGAATAATGCTTGCATTAGTCCAGAAGAAAGGTGAAGATATTTGGCAGGGATAAGACTAGTGAATTTGACTAAGAAATTTGGCAGCGTTGTTGCTGTTAATAGAGTTAGTCTCAACATTGAAGATGGGCACTTTGTTGTTCTTCTTGGGCCATCCGGCTGTGGTAAAACTACAACTTTAAGATGTATTGCTGGTCTTGAGATGCCTGATGAGGGAGAGATATATATAGGAGATACTTTAGTAAATAACCTTCCTCCCAAAGATAGAGATATTGCTATGGTTTTTCAGAGCTATGCGCTTTACCCGCATATGACTGTTTATCAAAATTTGGCTTTTCCGCTCGAAATGCGTAAGATTCCAAAGGATGAAATAAAAAGGAGGGTGAAAAATGTTGCTGATCTTTTAGGGATAACTGATCTGTTAGATCGAAAACCTGGGCAGCTTAGTGGTGGTCAGCAACAAAGAGTAGCTTTAGGTAGAGCTCTGGTTAGGCATCCAAAGGTTTTTCTAATGGATGAACCATTAAGTAATCTTGATGCTAAACTTAGAGTCTATATGAGAGCGGAGCTTAAAAAACTTCAAAAAGATTTGAAAATTACAACAGTCTATGTTACGCATGACCAGGTTGAAGCTATGACGATGGCGGATGAAATCGCTATTATGAATGCCGGTGTAGTGCAGCAATATGGGCCACCCCATGAAATCTATAATCGACCTGCAAACATATTTGTTGCTGGCTTCGTTGGGACTCCGCCAATGAACTTTATAAACTGTTCTCTTCTAGAAAAAGGTAAATCATTTTTCTTGGATGCTGGCATATTTACTCTTCCATTACCAAATGATATTGGTAAAATTATTAAGGAGAGAGCCAGTAGCTCGGAATTAATTTTAGGTGTGAGACCTGAAGACATATTCATAGAGAAAGAGAAAACACAGTTATCTTTCATTGAAGCAGATATCTATATAACTGAGCCTTTGGGCTCAGAAACTATAGTAGATCTGAAACTAAAAGATGGCACTATTATTAAAGCGAAATCCGCTCCTACTTCGGTTTTCAATATCGGTGAAAAAGTGTTTTTGAACATTAATTTGAGAAATGCTCACATCTTTGATAAGAAAACTGAAAAAGCGATTATCTAAAGATACTTTTAAGGCGAAAGCATTAAATAGAAGTAGCATTATACAACTTAGACGAGGGGAAAGTATGTCGCAATCAAGAAAAATGTTGATTACGATACTTATAGTCGTAGTGATTATTGCTATTATTGTTGGAGTAGCTACAACATACGTCTATTATATGGCGCAACCTACTGTTCCCACTGGACCTGTGGAAATAGTGATGTGGGATGGACTGACAGGCGGAGACGGCTATGTTATGCAAATGCTTATCGACGAATTTAATGAGGAATATGCGGGAAAAATTACTGTTAAACGGACAACTATTACATGGACGGAACTCTATACGAAATTAGCTGCAGCATATTATGCTGGAACAGGGCTTCCGGATGTCTTAATAATGCATGAGACTGAAATCCCGCGGTTTAAGGATACGGCAATCAAACCACTTACGAACTACTTCTATGATCCAGAGGTTGGAATAAGCGATATTGAGAATGATTATTTTGAGATATGTATGAAGAAGGTTAAAATAGGCAATGAAATATACGGTGTTCCTTGGGATATACATTGCATGGTTGTTTACGTTAACTTAGATGTTCTTGATAGAGCAGGCTTAACTCTGCAAGATGTAAACAATTACATGGCAAGGGGCATAGATGGATTCAAGGAGCTAATAACTTTTATAGAGGAAAAAGGAGCGGCGGATTGGGGCTTTACTGTACCAATATACGCCTATGCTACAGCATTAGCGTGGCAGTACGCATGTTTTATACCCGGGCTAGATCCAATAGTAACTCCTGATGGTGTCACAGCAACATTAAATGATGAGAGACATATGGTCGCGTGGAGATTTTATGAGTGGCTTGCAAAAAAACCTAAGAGTATTCCCTTCCCGGCTTCTTTCGCCGATTATATAGATTACTTCGTTAGTGGGCGAGTAGGGATTCTAGTACATGGCGTATGGCTTCAAGCAACGCTTGACCAGCAACCTGTACTAAGATACGCTACTGTTCAAGCATGGCCTGGAATGTGGGCACAGAGTCACGTATGGTTTATGACTAAAGCTAATGGAAAAGAAAAGGATGATGCTGCATGGACGCTAATTAAATGGATGGTCTCACGAGTATCGAATATGGGTCGTTGGGGGCAATATGCTGGTCATGTGCCAGCTAGAAACTCTGCTACCAACTATCCACCTTACTCATCCCTACCTGGAAGAGTACTTCAAAGGAATCAAATATTTAATATAGGAGTTAAATATTACCCACCTCATCCAAGAATACATGAGATACAGAACATTATAGGATCTTATCTACAGAAGTTGCTATATGGAGAGATGACTGCTGAGGAAGCTGCTAATGCAGCCCAGAACGAGATTCAATCTATTCTAAATGAAACTCCCTATCCATATACTCCTTAGGAGTGTAGATGATGGCGCAATCTCTTAAATCCAGACGTATGCTTGACGCCTACTTGTTAGTGATCCCCTTTCTCTTTTTATATATTGTTTTTTGGCTTTTTCCCATAATACATGGCATATGGTTGTCATTTTTTGATCTCTCATTGGGGAGAGAGACTTTTATTGGATTAGAAAATTATTTAAGAGTTCTCTTTACAGACAGTATTTTCTTTATGAGTTTAAAAAATGTTTTAATCTACGCTGGTATGTTCACACTTGGTTTAGTGGTCTCCCTTTTACTAGCCCTAATGATTAGTTCCTCATATTTAAAGTCAAATCGCATGAAAGTGTTAGTACAAGCGATAATTTTTCTACCATGGGTTGTTTCATGGGCTTCGCTTGGACTAATGTGGACATGGCTTTTACGTTCGTCACTAGTGGATTATCTGCTTGGGCCCTTCAGCAATTATTTACCTTTTAGGCTTGGTGTAAGCCCACTATCTCAGACATCTGCTGCCATATGGATATTATCGTCAATAGTAGTATGGAGAAACCTAGGATACAATACTGTTCTGTTCTTAGTAGGACTTAAAGCCATTCCAAAAGAAATAATTGAAGCATCCATGATCGATGGAGCCAGTTCTTGGATAAGGTTCAGAAGAATAACTTTGCCGCTAATGAAACCAATGATAGTCTTTGTCACCATCACAACAATTATAGGTACATTTCAAATTTATGATCCTATTAGAGTTATGACTGATGGAGGACCAGCATTTACAACAACCTCCCCGGTTCATTGGGCCTTTAAGAACGTTGTAGATTTTGGAAAAATAGGCTATGGTTCAGCTGTTGGCACAATAATTGTTGCCATAGTTTTTGTATTAAATCTATTGCAGTATAAAGTCATAAAGAAATATCTCTAAACATGTATATGGGGTGAATTAAAATGAGAGAATATAGTAAGCGCAATCAAATGGTTGAAATGGTGTTTTTCACCTTGATAATCTTAATATCTTTTTCTTATATTTTTCCGTTTTATATGATATCTGCCCTAGCTTTAGGTGCTAATGCCTATAAGAATCCGCCCGAATTCCTTCCTCAGGGATTTAGAGTGAGTGGTTTCATAAAAATAATTAACCATCCTGACTTTTTAAGGTGGGTTGGAAATAGTTTCCTTTACGCCACACTTATAACTGTTGGTGCGCTTATTCTTTCGTCAATATTTGCCTACGCTATAACAAGATACAACTTTCCCGGTAAGGAAGTAATCTTCTGGCTGGTTTTACTTGGCATGATGGTGCCTGGAATCGTAATTTATATACCTATCTACTACCAGCTAGCTAAACTTGGTCTTATAAACACATATATAGGGATAATAGTTCCACCGATGGCAAGCGCTTATAGTGCTTTTCTATTGAAGCAATCTTTTGAATCTGTTCCTAAAGATTATGATGAGGCCGCCTCAATAGATGGTGCAGGCGCGCTCACAATATTATTTAGGATAGTTTTACCAATAGCTAAACCTGCGATAATTACAGCCACATTATTTAATTGGGTCATGAATTGGAACAATTTTGTATGGCCACTTCTAGTATTAACAACATCCGATAAATATCCATTAGTGCTCGGCGTACTATATATGGGATTATCCTACACCATAGAATATGATATGATAGCTGCAGGGATTCTAATATGTATGCTTCCTTCCGTAATATTATATTTGGTCGGAATAGATTATTTCATGAAAGGAGTTGTTGTAGGAGGGCTAAAGAAGTAAATTATACAGGTACTTGTAATCTTCTGGTTATTTAAGTCCGATTGCTAGTTTCGTTAGATAATCTAGATTTGATACTGATTTCTTAGATTCTAGTTTTAAGGTTATGTCTCAAAGGAGATATTTGAGATTAGCCTTAGTTATGCTAAGTGTTTTTGCAGATTTCTGCTCTAAGTTGCTTATTAACTGGGACATATCTTTAAGTATCAATAAATTTTAAATAATCACCAAAAATAAAAATTATCTATCTTTAAGATGGAGGAGAGAGGTAGATGTTTGAGTGTAGAGTGCATGTTGATGTAACCTCGCCGATAGGTTTACTTGATAGAAGATGTTATGGGCAGTTCATCGAGCATCTCGGTGAATGCATTTATGGCGGTATATGGGTTGGCGAGAGCTCCAATATACCGAATATAAGTGGTTTCAGGCTAGATGTTTTGGAAGCCGTCAAGCAGCTTAAATGCCCAATAGTTAGGTGGCCGGGCGGTAATTTTGTCAGCGGCTACCACTGGCTGGATGGTGTTGGCCCTAGGGATCAGAGACCCAGACGCTATGATATGGCTTGGGGTCAGGAGGAGCCGAATGCTTTTGGAACGGATGAGTTTATAGAGTGGTGTAAACTCGTAGGAGCCGAACCCTATATCGTCGTGAATGCCGGTAACGGAACCCCTGAAGAGGCTGCCCGGTGGGTTGAATACT
>JAWCEH010000213.1:0-5524 GCA_038859955.1 Bathyarchaeia archaeon
CCCAATAACAGATGATGAAATATATGAATCCTCTGGAGAATCTATAAGGGAGATCTTCAAAACACTAAGAGATGCTAGGAGGAGGAATGCATATGAAAGGGAAGTCTACTCATTAATTGATGAAACAATAAGGACTGTATCAAATGAATTAAATCTAAACTCAATATTCCTAAGAGATTTGAAAGGTATGATTAAAGGGGTTGTGGAGGAAGTTGAAATATCTGAAGTAAATGATGAAATCAAATTTAAACTAATGATCATTGAAGATGACAATTTAAAGATGCTGGAAATTAATGGTAGAAATATTAGGGAGATTAGGAATGTAGATATTGAATTGATGGGATAATTTGTTATGGGATTACTTAATTGATCTTATTGTTAGTGGCAAACCTGTTATAGCATACGTAAATTCCAGTTTCCCCCAAAGCCTTTAAAATTTTCTGTATCATAGTTATTGTATAGGTGGTTTTTTGAAGGGTGTTATTCTTCATGGTGGTGCTGGTACAAGGTTGAGGCCTCTAACCTTTAGTGGTCCTAAACAGCTTATACCCGTTGCCAATAAGCCTATTAGCCAGTATGTTTTAGAGGATCTTAGAAACGTTGGCATTAAGGAAATAGCCATAATTTTAGGGGAAACTTATCCCGAGCTTGTTCAAGAATACTATGGTGACGGCTCAAGATTTGGCGTTAAGATTACGTATATATATCAGGGCAAGCCTTTGGGCATTGCGCATGCAGTAGGTTTATGCAGAGACTTTGTGGAGCACGACCGCTTCGTGGTTTACCTTGGAGACAACCTGCTGCAGCATGGCATAAAGAGTTATGTAGAGAAATTTGAAAACGGTGATTATGACGTCTATATACTCTTGAAAGAGGTTGAAGATCCAACTAGGTTTGGGGTTGCGAAGTTTGATGAGAATGGCAGATTAATAGGCTTAGTAGAGAAGCCAAAGGTCCCGCCGAGCAAATACGCCTTAGTGGGCGTGTACTTCTTCAAGTCCATAGTCTTCGAGATAATAAAGGGCCTTAAGCCTAGTTGGAGGGGGGAGCTTGAGATAACCGATGCTTTACAAATTATGCTAGAAAGAGGATGCAAAGTTGGCTATAGCTTTGTGGAGGGCTGGTGGCTCGACACTGGTAAGAAGGATGACATATTGTATGCAAATGCACTAATCTTAGATGAGCGCATAAAGAGAGATATCAAAGGGGATATCGTGAACTCGCGTATAGATGGAAGGATAACAATAGGGCAAGGTACTAGAATCGTGAACAGTGTTGTTAGAGGGCCAACGATAATCGGAGATAACTGCTTGATCCAAGAATCGTTCATAGGGCCTTACACGAGCATAGGAAGCAGAGCCCAAATAGTGAACAGTTCAGTCGAATACAGCGTTGTGCTTGAGAACGCATTGGTAAAAGGCGTAGATAGACTGGAGGAGAGTCTCATAGGTAAAAATGCAAAGGTACTAAAAAATGCGAGAAGAGGGGTCATAAGGCTTAACATTGGAGATCACTCTGAAGTCGAGATATAGCTAAGCCCTTCATAACATGATAATGTATACAATTTAAACGTCCCAATGAAACTCATAAATGACTTGACAAAGAACAATCCAAAATGATCGTAAGTCTTTTATTTAAAAAAAAGCTAAAACTTAATATCTGGAGTGCTCGAGTTGCGGATATTAGTTACTGGAGATACAGGTTTCATAGGAAGCCATATGAGCGAATTCCTTTTAAACAAAGGGATGGATGTCATTGGATACTCGCGGAGAAAGGGATTTAACATCTTGAACTTAGAGCAATTATGTAGTGTAGCTAAGGATTGTGACTTAATATATCATTTCGCAGCTGAAGCTAAGCCAGGGGAAAGTGTACTTAAACCAGCTTACACTATTGATGTGAATATTAAAGGATCGATAAATGTGCTGGAAGTTTGTAGGAAATATAATACTTCCATGGTTTACCCTAGTAGTTGTGAAATCTATGGAGACTCCACTAAACCCATAACCGAAGATTTTCCATTATATCCCCCAAATCCTTATGCTGCCTCTAAAGCAGCGATTGATCGCTTATGCTATACATATTATAAGTGCTATAATGTTGATGTCAAGATTGTTAGATTATTTAACCCGTATGGACCAAGGCAACAATTAAACAAAATAATTCCAACATTTTATTTCCAAGCTGTACAAAATAAGCCTTTAACAGTTTACGGCGATGGTAGCAACACACGAGATTACGTCTATATCGATGATATTATTATGGGTCTATGGTTAGCCAGAAAATTGCCTCCGGGGGATGTGGTAAACTTGGCCACAGGAAAAGCAACCACTAATCTAGAGGTAGCCAAGTTAATTCTAGAACTAACTAATAGCAAATCCAATATAATTTTTGTAGATTATCCTAAAGCATTTGGAGGCATTAAATATCAGGTAGGATCCTATGAGAAGGCCAAGAGATTGCTAGGTTGGGAGCCTAGGGTCAGTTTAAGGGAGGGTATAACAAGAACAATTAATTGGCTTGAAAGTTTAAGAGGAGGTAGCGAAGGATGAATGAAAAGAATCTAAAAGAAGAACTTCTAACACTACTTCAAAAGATTTTTGAGAAAAGGGAAGAGTTCATACCAGGTGAAACCACTATTCATTATGCTTGGGCAATTTATGATCATAGTGAAGCCTATGCTGTCTTAGAATCATTAGCCTCAGGCTGGCTCGGCCTTGGAAAATACGGCAATAAGTTTGAGGAGAAGTTTTCCGAGTTCTTAGGGACTAAGTATACCGTACTAACTAATAGTGGATCGTCTGCCAATCTATTAGCCGTTGAAGCACTTAAACTTCCAAGGGGCTGTGAAGCTATAACTCCAGCTGTAACCTTTCCAACAACCCTTAACCCACTAATTCAAAAGGGTATAAAACCAGTTTTTATAGATGTGGAGCTAACAACATACAATATTAACACCTCAAACATAGAGAAGGCTATTTCGGAGAGAACAAAGTTAATAATGCTTCCACACACTTTAGGAAATCCTAATGAAATGGATGCTATAATGGATATAGCTGAAGAACATGAACTCTACGTCATCGAAGATGCATGTGATGCTCTGGGCTCTAAATACGATGGAAGATATGTCTCTACATTTGGAGATCTAGGAACCTATAGTTTTTATCCAGCACATCACATAACTATGGGGGAAGGAGGAGCCGTAGTAACGAGTAATGAGGAGCTAGCTTTAACCATAAGATCTCTTAGAGACTGGGGGAGAGCCTGCGTATGCCCTGTATGTAAGATAGCTTTAGATCCGAATGCATACTGCCCCCTACGATTTCTAAATATTTCATTACCAGATTATGATAAAAGGTTCACGTATATCAATATCGGCTATAACTTAAAGCCCTTAGACCTACAGGCAGCATTCGGTTTAGAACAACTAAAGAGGCTCCCCAGTTTCATTGAAGCTAGAAAGAGGAATTTCAAGAAGTTGTATGAAGCATTTTTAGATTATGAAGATTATTTCATTTTACCAGAGTCGCTACCTAAAGCAGATCCCTGCTGGTTTGCGTTTCCGCTAACAGTTAAGGATAATGCCCCATTTAAGAGAAAAGACATTGTTGAATTTTTAGAGAAACATAAGGTCATGACTAGACCATTGTTTGCAGGAAATATTTTAAGACAGCCTGCTTATACTAATATATCCTACAGAGTAGTAGGAAAACTTGAAAATAGTGATAAAATAATGAAATCATCATTCTTCATAGGAATACATCCTGGAATAGATGACGTTAGGCTCAATTATATGATTAGTACATTTGAAAAGTTTATTAGAAGTTATAAGTGATCACTATGAAGCTATTCATTACTGGTGCTAGTAGCCTTCCAGGATATAGAACAATAATTGAAGCTTTAAATAAGGACTACAAGATATGTGGAATATATAATACAAACCCAGTATTCAATAAATCATAAAACTTTATCTCAAGTAAAGTAGATGTAAGGAATTATGGGGAATTGAATCGTTTATTTGGGCGTTCTAAGCCTAATATAGTTATACATATGGCTGCAGTAGGTAACCTTGATCTCTGCGAGAGGGATGAGAATCTAGTATGAATGTGGTGAAGCTTGCTTCAAAACATTCTAATTTCATGGTTTACATGTCTACGGATTACGTTTTCGATGGGGAGAAGGGATATTATAATGAAGACGACCCTACAAATCCAATCAACTATTATGGTCTTATAAAATTGATGGGTGAAGTAATTTCAATGTCAAGTAATATACCATGTGCAATTGTTAGGGGGAGTACGATTTACGGTTTCGGACCTGGAAGAGAGAACTTTGCAAACTTCCTCTTTAAAAATCTTAAGGAGGGGAGAACTGTAAAAGCTGTGGAAGACCAGTATACCCCACCAACACAAGCAAGCTTACTTGCAAAAGCAATACTGGAAATTGTGGAGGAGGAAAAATCAGGAGTATTTCATATTGTAGGTGAAAGAATGAGTAGATATGATTTCGCTATAAAGGTTGCTGAGGCATTAAACTTAGATAAATCATTGATTTTCCTATGTAAGATGAGTGAAATGAGGTGATATGCAAAAAGACCTATGGATTCAAGCTTAAATTTTGATTACACCAAAAACATTATAAAGACAGATTTCCATTCTATATCAAAAGTTCTTAAAATTTTGAGGGAAAAGTGTTGGAGGGTTAAATATGAAAGTTTTGGTTACAGGTGGCGCTGGATATATAGGTTCCATACTAGTTAGGGAACTCCTCAATAAAGGATATGATGTTACTGTAATTGATAGATTATTCTTTGGTAAGGAAGCATTGAATGATGTTGAAGATAGGGTGAAGATCATTAAAGATGATATTAGATGGTTTGATCCAGAAATACTTGATGGTATTGATGTTGTTCTCGATCTTGCTGCTCTATCAAATGATCCAAGTGGAGAGTTAGACCCTAATAAAACTGTTGAGATAAATTATAAGGGTAGAGTGCGAGTAGCTAATCTCTCAAAAAAGAAGAATGTAAAGAAATATGTTTTGGCAAGTACTTGTAGCGTTTATGGTTTCCAAGATGGAATTCTAAATGAAAATTCTCAAACGAACCCATTAACCACGTATGCTAAATCCAGTTTAATGGCTGAAAGGGAAGTTCTACCATTAGCTGATAAGAAGTTCACTGCAACAGCACTTAGAAAAGCAACGGTCTACGGCTTTAGTTATAGAATGCGTTTCGATCTAGCTGTAAATGGAATGGTGAGAACACTATGGAAAACTGGTAGAATCCCAGTAATGAGGGATGGAACTCAGTGGAGACCATTCATACACATAAAGGATGTAGCACGTGCATACACTCTAATTATTGAATCCGACCCTGAGCTAATTAATGGTGAAATATTTAATGTTGGTAGTGACGAACAAAATATACAGATATTCAATTTAGCAAAAATTGTTGCTGAAGCATGCAATCAAGAATTTAAATATGAGTGGTATGGTTCTCCAGACAATAGGAGCTATAGGGTAA
>JAWCEH010000214.1:0-5501 GCA_038859955.1 Bathyarchaeia archaeon
CCTTCCTATTCATTTCAGCACACACCACCTAGCCTTTATGATAGGCTTTAGCTAGCATGCTAACTGGCTAGCAGGCTATTAGCCAAAAGCCAAGTCGCCTATACGTTGTGTGTGTGCCTATTCTAAATTTTAGAACTGTTTCTTTGTTTATCTATCAGATGGAAGATTGCTCCGAGGGTCGTGTTTAAACTAAAAAAGATTCCGATGGGTATGATTGGGATGAGAAATTCGTATGCATATGGAATTCGCATGCCAATTATGGTTAGACAACAAGGTGTCTTATCAAAAATTATTGTAGCTACGACTGCTCCCAAAATTAGACTGCACATAACTATCGCAAGCCCCTTGGCTACTTCGATTTTCCAGATAGCCTTTAAAGAGGTTAACATTCCAACAGACAGCAAAACTATCCCGATAGGGATACCGGCCACATCTACGTAAACAAACCATTCTGGAATACCCTCTTTTGTATAGCAATAATAAATCATTTCCTTCCACGCCCATTGTCTATACATCTCTAACTCCTCCTCAGTAGTATACATGTAAGAATACTCCGGTTCTTGCCAAAGACCCCAAGTAATTGCAAATCCAACGCCCCTTAATGCTATATAAAATCCAAGAATGACTAGAAGACAGCTTAGAATTAGGCTGACTATCCTCCATTTTTCGGCCTTTAAACACATTCGCCTATATAACATGTACAAGAGAGTTACGAATATCCCCAGCGAAAATAAAAAGGTTAAAACGGGATTTGCATGTGACAATGCTAAGATATATGGAGACAAAAACACTATTGCAAAAGCCAATACGTGAAATAAAACAACTTTAACATTCATATTCAAGAACCGCCACGTGTTACAATTTTTCCCTTACACCAACTACGCTTATTTGACCCGATTTAGAACGTTCTGATCCAATGTGCTTAAGAATTATTGCGATAAGAGTAGTCAATATTAGTAGAAACAGCAAAGTTACGGGCGGAAACTCTGGTATTACTTCCACCGAATATGCAGGTGTTTCAAAATCTTGTAAGAAATAGGCTTGTAACTCGATAATTTCGCCCATGTGGCCTGTCCAGTCTAAGTCAAACCTAAATGTCATGGTGGAGTTTGGCGTTATACCTACTGACGGATAATACCTTTCGATAATTGTTCCATTAGCAAGTTTACATGTTATTTTTGTAACATTTACGTAGACGTCTGATTCTTGGAAATTAAGTATTGTCACGTCGAAGTAGTCCGGGTGTTCTTCATAAAAGTCCACGCTTTGGATTAATGCAAATGCAACCTCCAACTCGACGGTCTCTCTAAATATATATCCCTGCTCTGTTTTTATATAGATCGTGGTTTTAACAATACCATGCCAACTTCCATTAAACCTGAAATGGATAGACTCGTTGGGATGGATCGTTACCGGTTTCATCCGTATATCTGGATCCAATTCTTCAACATCTATACCCGCTATGAAGATATCTCTAATTGTAAGATTTACTTCTGATAGGGGGTCGTTCGTTAATGTAATGTTGAACATTCTAAAGGAAACTTTCGCGTTGAACTCCGGTGAAATGTAAAGCTTGACATAAGGCAATTTTACATCTTTACTGACCGCTGGAAAATCTTGAAAGAATATGTAGATTATAGCCTCCTTTCCAGCAAACTGACTAACAAGCTCACCCCATGAAAAGTGAACTTCATCCTTACGAAATCGCCCACATGTGATATTCACGGACTCTCCTCTCGGAATTAAAATCCCATTTTCAATTGGAGGTTCCGTTTCCACAGCCTCGTAAATTTCTTCCCCACCCTTAAAGCCGACCCTAATTCTTGTAATTACCGCGTCTAACGGCGAATATCCAGGATTAAAAACTTCAATTTTTAAAGTTTTGACATTTTCCTTATCGATACGAATTTTGACTATTGAGGGGCCAACAGCCCATGGAGCCATCAACGGATATCTGTCAACGTTGTTATTGTCAATATTGTATGGGACGTCGCCGATGCCATCACCACCGGTAGTATTCTGATAAGGTCCACTGTACAGGTCAACGCCTGTATAGTCGCTCCAAAAGTTTCCCCCTGAAGGGTAGCCATCATCCCAAACATTCATCGACGGAGAAATAACAGGCTCGTCCCATGATAAATCATAAACTTGTCTGGTATTGTTTATGAAGTTATTGTGATAGATTTTGTTTTGAGACGACATTGCAAACCATGTGCCGTTTCCGTTGTTTTCTATTCGGTTTTCAGAGACCATGTTGCAGGCGGAAGCTTCAAAGTGTATGCCGCAATTAACATTTTCTTTTATGATATTTCTTGAAATAGTGTTGCCATGTGAGCCGAGAAGGTAAATGCCGTTCTCGTTACCCTCCAAAAAGTTCCCAATTAAAGTGCTGTTTGATGATCTGTTCACTTCAATGCCACTTTGTTCATTTGCTTTTATGATGTTCTTCGAAACGTCATTGTAATGTGAGGAGTCAGATATCGAAATTCCATAAGTATTATCTGTTATGTTGTTTAAAACTACACTGTTGTTATTGCTTGAATAATAAAAGAGTATGCCCTCACCGTTGTTTGTAAGGCTGTTCTCCGCTATGATGTTGTTTGATGATTCAAAGAAGCATATAACGTTTGAATGTGAATGAGTTATCTCGTTTTTTAAAATGGCATTGTTAGAAGAATTATAGAAGTATATACCTTCTTTATTCCCTCGTATTTTGTTTTGAGAGATTGTATTAAAAGCGGAATCTTGAAGGTATATGCCGCAGGGCATCCACCATTCAACGTGCTCTGTTATAACATTTCCAGAAATGGTGTTATTCCATGAGCCCCAGAGCCCAACACCATGCTCGTTTCTTGTTATGTTAATTCCAGAAATTAAATTGTGGCTTGAATATAGAAGCGCAATACCATTAGTGTTGTTTCTTATGCAACCACTTCCGAGCAGCTTGCAGCTAGAAGATCGATTGAGGAAGATACCAACGTAGAAACCTTCAACGTTTATATTTTTAACTGTCACATTGTCAACATTTGAAAGCAATATCCCCTTACTTTTAGGCGTTCCCGACCCGTGAACGGTATAGCCTAGACCTTCAAATGTTATATTACTCCTTTCAACAATAATTCCATCAGCATTGCTAACGATATTATCCACCAAAATGTAAGTAATATTCTTATAAGTCACTATAGGAGCGTCTGGGGGATCTATTGTACCATCCGCCCTTATATAAACAGTCCCAATCCAGCTTCCATAGGCCTTCCTCAGGCTTATGCTATGCCAAATAGGCAGCGCTACAGATATAGCTAATAACATAAGAACAAAAATTGATAATAATAATGGTGAACCTTTTAAAGCCTTCTTCATCTCATGATTTACCTCGTTTTTATTAAAATAAATGTTGCTACAAAGGCAATAATCAACACTATCAGAAGGAGAGTGTATGAAAGGGGTTCGATGTTCACGTCTTTTGGTTGTGGTGAGGGTGAGGTCGTTGGCGTCGGAGGTGTGGAGCTGCTTATCTGCTGCATGGTTATGTTTACCTGCGACATTTTATCCTGTTGCACAGTAGCCGTAATTGATGCTGTTTGAAAGTTAGCTTTTGAAGAGACTATCGTGTATTGCCCAGGCGCTAGATCTGAAAATGTGATTTGCCCTGTAGAGTCCGTGTAGCCACCCCGTGACTCCGGTCCAGAAATGCTTACATATGCAGCGTTAACTGCACTTCCATATGTATCCTTTACAATGATTCTTAAACTTCCAGCTATCCTTTCCCGCCATACCAGCTTTTCAGTCCAAGAATATAAGCGGGCTGCGCTTCCCGCAAAGCCCATAACAACTACATAAAAATTATCTGAAAATCGAGCAACGAATTGGACACGTCCGGATTGAGCTGTTTTCATAACCCTGTAGCTGGAAGGCCCGCCATATTTAGGCCAATTTCTCCACTCAACCTCGTTAAGTATATAAACGGATACGAGGCGATCCGCAGCCCATTCAACATAAATGGTCTTGTCAGATTCAACATAATAGGGTCCGGAGTAACGGTAACCCATAAATCCGATGTCCAAATTTTGCCCTGAAAAGAGTATTTGCTCCTTGTCTATGATTTGAGCCGCGTTCACGTATGCAATACTACTTAAGTATAAGGCGAAAATAAAAATGAGAGTAATTATAGAAGCTTTATGACTCATATTTCCTCCCTCCTTTTGGTTTATTATAAACTGGTTATTAACTGGTATATAAAAAATCCGTTAAAGGCTTCACCCATACATTGTTAGCGGGTTTACTTGCCGAGAAAGAAATATAGAATGGTCGGGCTTCCAGAAGACCTTTACCTAGAAGTTGAGAAGATAGTTGAAGCTGGAAAGCATGGCTACACTTCGGTATCGGAATTTGTTAAGGATGCAGTTAGGAGGAGACTTGAAGAAATAGCTAAAATTCGAGAAGCTTAACAAAAGTTTTAAGCGGCAGTTCTTTAAAAAGGCAATCACAATAGATTATTAAAAAGCAGGTGAAACGCTTTAAATTCAGTAACGTTTGCTAAGGAGCAAAAATACATCAAATTCCTCGAGAGCATCAAAAAGGCAGATGAAAACTTTGGTTCTTAAACTACGTAGAGTTTAACTATAAAGGGAAGAAAATTAGGAGTGACAATTACATTTTTTCATTCAAGTTATGGACATAGCAAATGAGGAATTTAAACAGCCTTGGAATGTTCGTTCGACGTACTAACGAATGTGAGCCCAAGCGTTGGCACAAATACTTCCAAAATGCCTTAACGCTATTCGCTAGATGAACCTGTGCCATCCGAATTCAAACAGACCTGGTACAGCTAGAAATATAAATCGAGATTTAACTCGGCAGAATTAGAGGGCTGAAAAAAATGGGGCTCGACAAGCGAGGCTCGTGAGATTAAGCTTAGTCTTACTCGTTTAAAGTCAAAGGATGCTACACTACACACTTTTATGCATAAACTCTTACATCGTCCAGTTTAAAAAGAACTATAACCTTTACGCACCGAGGATTAAAGATGAGCAGTTCATGCTAAAAGTACGGAAACATCCACCAAAACTAGCGGCGCTCGCTGACTCCAAATTAGTACGATTATTAAAGCGTCACCACCCCAAAATTTCTATATACGAACCCCTGTTAAAAACTACATTCGTTTATAGTTAAGTCAGGACATTCATGTATAGAAATTTAACGGCTGTCCAACGGCTTGCCCTTTGATCGAAAAAAGGATTCATTTAATTTTTTAATTGCATACGGTCCGGCCCACCTTTTATAGAAGCTTTGTTTAAACTTTTATAGCTGATGTTGGCCAATTAACAGTTGAAAAGCAAAGTTATGTTGGAGAGCGGTTTTATTGAGGTTATTTGGCACTTCGGGCTTAAGAGGTTTAGTTAATGCTGACTTGACCCCATTTTTGGCTGTTAGGGTCGGGATAGCGTTAGGAAAATTCCTTGGGACTGGCAGGGTTTTTGTGGCGAGGGATACGAGAACTT
>JAWCEH010000215.1:0-5498 GCA_038859955.1 Bathyarchaeia archaeon
TATGCTGAGGATGATACTGGGGTATGGAGACTAATATCATGGAATTACGGTTTTGAAAAGATAAGCGAAAATCCTATCTTGGGTCAAGGGTTTGGTAGTTACGCTCAACGGTGGGTCCAAGGTTCTTGGGTGAGTGTAGACTTACATAACGCATATTTAGATATTGCTCTTCGAATGGGATTAATTGGAGTTATCATTTTCTTGATAATCTTGGGTAAATCGATGTGGAATATTCTGATTGTTCGCTTTAAAAAACCTAAATACCGTTTCTATGCAGATATTTTATTCTTGTCAATGATTTACCTTGGGGTGTTTATAGCTTTTAATGCCGATATGCGAGAAGCACGCGCTGGAACCATGTTATGGATAATATTTGGTCTATCTCATGTATTACGAAAGGGAGCGAATTTATAAGGAAATATTCTTTGTATTTCAGTCATTATGCTATCTTACTTACAATCAAATCTAGCTATTTTACATATAACGTTGTAGGACAGGTTTGCTGTAAATATAATTTTGTCAGGAATGCTTATCTCGATGATTATATGCCATTCTTACTAAATCTCACACGATATTTTACCTTTTTACGATTTTACAATATTCTTTTGGATTATACCTGCTATTGGTACAATGTTGGTTCATTGCCTGAAGAGTTGAAACATAACATAACCTTTAAGGAGTAAAATTATGAGCATTGATATCTCAGTGATAACGCCAAGTTTAAATATGCTCAGTTACCTTAAACGCTGCCACGCATCAGTGGCTGATCAGCAAGGTGTTACGGTTGAGCATATTATTATGGACGGTGGTTCAACAGATGGAACAGTAGAGTGGCTAAGAGAAAATCCTCAAGTGATTGGTGTTGTTCAGAAAGACAATGGTATGTATGATGCGATCAACAAAGGTTTATCACTTGCTCGGGGCAATATCATTTCATACTTAAACTGCGATGAGCAATATTTGCCAGGTGCGCTAAGTTTTGTTAAGAAATATATGGAGCGCCATCCGGAGGTAGATATACTCTTTGGTGACTTTCTTGTGGTTCGACCAGATGGTTCTCTAGTTTGCTTTAGAAAAGGATATCCACTGAGATGGTTTTATATATTTTCATCATATTTATATGCCTTCTCATGCGCAATGTTCTTTCGTAGAAGATTATTTGACGACGGTCTTCGGTTTAATGAACAGTTCAAGGACATTGGTGATGCGGATTTCGTTGTAAGAGCTCTTCGATCTGGTTATAAAGCAGCCTACGTGAGACGCTACCTGGCTGTGTTTACTATGACTGGAATAAACAAATCCGCAAGTAGTGAAGCCTTACTGGAGAGAAAAAAGTGGATGTCATTAGCCCCTCTATGGATTAGAATACTCAAATGGCCCCTGAACTGGGCTAGGTTATTTGAGAAGCTAATCCATGGCAGTTTTTGGGAAAAAATGCCACTTCAGTATGCGATTTATGTTTCTGATGATATCACTAAACGCAAAGTTTTCTATGCTGAGAAGTCCTCTTTTCGGTGGCGAGGAAGGTAAATTAATTTGTGCATTGCGATTTATTCCAATCCGTTAGGCGAACGAGAAGACAGCAAACAGAACATATGTAGTTTTGTGAAGAAATGGAAACAATCCTAACCTGAAAATAAAGAATACTGTTAAAATTATTGCGACTTCTTCTAAAGAGCATTAAAATTTTTTGATTCATTAATTATTAGTGGTGAAATTAAGGTAATCTATCAAGATGCGAATATTGCAATTACATACCAAATATCAACAGCCCGGTGGTGAGGATGAGGTTTTTGCTGCTGAGACAGCTCTTCTTAGACAGCAAGGACACGAAGTGGTACCGCTCACCTTTCATAATCGGGAACTGGATGGTCTTACCCCATGGAGGCAAGCACAAATCACTTTATGGAACCATGCAGCTTACCGCCGAGTACGGAGGGCAATCCAAATCTATAAGCCCCACTTAGTACACATTCATAATACCTTTCCTTTAGCGTCCCCTGCTGTAATTCACGCTGCTAAAGATGAGGGATTACCTGTTGTAGTTAGTTTACATAATCCGCGCCTTATGTGCCCATCAGCTAATTTTTGGTATAAAGGTCAAATTTGCACTAGGTGTTTAGGGAAGTTTTTTGCCTGGCCTGGGGTAGTAAGAAGATGCTATAGAAGTTCGAGACTTTATACTATAGGTGTAGCTTTTATGGTCAGCCTACACAGAATTCTTGGAACATGGTCTCGTTTAGTTGACATGTACATTGTGTTTACAGAGTTTTACAAAAATCTTTTTATACAAGCAGGTATTCCAGAAAATAAAATTGCCATTAAGCCTCATTTTGTTATTGACCCTAAAGGTGAACTCTTAAGATGGCAAAACTGCAGAGTAATAGGATTAAAGAAGCGTGAAAATTATGTAATTTTTGTAGGTCGGTTGGATCCAGAGAAAGGTATTGTGACTTTAGTAAATGCTTGGAAAATTTTACATGCTCAAGGTTTGAAAGCCAAACTAAAAATAAGAGGTGATGGGCGCTTAAGCTCTTGGCTTTGGCAGGAGGTGCAAAACTGTAGTTTAAATATAGAGTATGTGCCTAGGCTGCCTAAGGGAGATCTATTTAAACTTATAGCTGACGCTCAGTTTCTTGTATGGCCTTCTGAAGGATGGTATGAAACTTTTGGCTTAGTTGCAATAGAGGCCTTTGCTTGTGGGACGCCTGTTTTGGCTTCCAACATAGGAGTTGCTACTTGTATAGTAAAAGATAGAATAACCGGTCTCTTCTTCAACCCAGGTGATCCCTTAGATCTAGCCGCCAAAGTGGAGTGGTTTTTTACCCATCCTCAAGAGCTTGCTCATATGCGCCAAGAGGCTCGTGCAGAGTATGAGCAAAAGTATACCCCAGAACGCAACTACGAGATACTGATGGAAATTTACCAATTGGCTATTTCAAAAGCAAAAAGGGAGATTTAAGATGAGGATTCTAATTACTAGAAGAGAACACTTGGATGTTCCTGATGGAATTAACATTTTTATTTTTAGTCTCGCTGATAGCTTTACAAGATTAGGACACGAAGTCATTCTTCTATCCACCTACGAAAGCGATCAAGAAAAAATAAAAAAATATTATGGTGGTTTTATGTTTAAGAAAATATATGGTCTGATTAGACATACCCCTAATTCCTCTTTATACAGTTTGGCTAAAGTTTTCATTGCATGGATGACAAAAGGCAGGGAACTAATTCGGAATCTTAAACCCGATTTTTGTATATTCAATGGAGTTGTGCCTTTTATGCCACGAGGTATACCCGTTGTATTTGTGTCACATGACTTGGAGCCGAGGTTTATATCTCACCGGTTACGTAACTTTGTAAAAAGAATATCTTACAACTCAGCGGTATGTGTGGTAGCAACCACATCTGAATTAAAAGAAGAACTTGTTTCTTCCCAACTTGTATCTTATGAAAAAATTACAATAATTCCAACATGCATAAAATTAAGTTTATATCAATGTCAGCCAGTGAGATATCGTAGACGTGCCATTTTACATATTGGAACAGCCTTTTATAAAAACCCAGAAGCTAGTATTCGCTCTTTTGAGAAATTAGGAAGCCAGGATGTTGAATTGCTAATCACTGGTGAACCGAGCGCTGAACTGCAGGCATATATAGCAAGGATTCAAGAACCTACTTTACGGGAAAAAATTAGGTTACTTGGGAGGGTATCTGACATGGATTTAAAGCGCCTATTAGGGGAAGTCAGAGTTGTTTCTGTTCCCTCCATATATAAAACCCCTGTTGCGTCCCCAACAGTATTAGAGAGTTTTGCTGCTGGAACACCTGTCGTTACCACAAACTCAATAACTCGGGATATCGCAGTCAACGGGTTTAACTGTTTGGTTTGCAAAATTGACACTGAGGAGTTTGCAGAAGCTCTAAAACGACTGTTATATGATGACATTTTATGGGAAAGGTTAAGTGAAAACGCTCGTTTAAGTGTCAAGGAATTTGATGCAGACAAAGTTGCAGAGAGATACTTAGAGCTGTACGAAACTCATGTTAGAGGCGTAAGACATAGGTAAAGCCCTTTATAATAACTGCTTGCATAGAAATAAACGAGCAGGGGAAGTAGTATTTATTAGGGTATTATCATATTTTTAGATGAACGTTACAATCTTCAATAATACTATGTGTAGGTGCTGAGGTAAATTGCTTATCCTTTGTGTGAGTGAATTAAGAACTTAAGGTATTAACACATAAAAGAATAAAAAGAGGATAAGAAGCATGAAAAATCTGGAAAAAGTAATGAAGGAAACATGGGATACCCTAGCTAAGAAGAATGCTATGTATTATATTGCTACCGAACGTACGGACTGGAAACTAGATGAATTTCTGGAAAGCGGTAAAATTGCCGTTCAACAACTATTTGAAGCGGTTGGCTACTGTCCCAATCTTACAAATTCTGTTATCGAGCTCGGGTGTGGTATTGGGCGAATGTCATTTGCCCTTGCCCGCTTGTTCAGGGAAGTTATTGCTGTTGACGTGTCAGAAGAGATGATAGCTCAGGCGAATAAGCTTAAAAATCAGCTTGGTTGTTGGAATGTAAGATTCATTCGTAATAACGGACGTGATTTGAGTTTTTTGCCAAGTTCAAGCTGCGATTTGGGAATCTCAGTCCTCGTTTTTCAGCACCTCCCAGATCACCGCTTAATAATTGATTATATTCATGAGTTAGGGAGAGTAGTGAAATCGGGCGGGCATGTTTTGTTTCAAGTGCCAATATATGAGGATAGCTTTTGGGCAAATGTTTGGCGATGTTTACATCGTTTTCTTAGGAGAGTAATATGGTTTGCACAAAGAATCAAGTTGGTTTCCCCTGAGCGAGGCATTGCTTTCCGAGGGTCCAGACTTTCTTACACTGAACTAAAACAAGCATTAGAAGATACAAATTTAAAACTTCTTACAATTCAGCGGTTGCCTAGTGCTTATCGCTTTTGTTATTCGGCAATTGTATATTGTCGTCGCTTGTAGTGTTGTGTTTTGATAGGCGAAGGCGAGCTAAATTTTAAATTTTAATTTTCTCAGGGATCAAGATATATCTTGCAATATAATACTGGATAGATATCCATGGCAAGGAAAAATTAAAAGATTTAGTGAGAATTTACAAACAGGCAATAAATTGGGCAATTTAGAACTAAAATAGGGTATCACAATCACAATGGATATCCATAAAATTTACTATTTATTTCTGAAAAAATTTCGCCCAACCCGGATGAAAAGATTCTATGAAATTTTTAATATTAGACCAAATACTAAAGTGTTAGATGTTGGTGGTGGCTTACTTAACTGGACTTTTGTGCCCTATCGTCCTAAATTGACAATATTAAATATACTTCCTCCATCCCCAGCTGAAATTTCCCTTGATGTTGAATGGATTATAGGAGATGCTCGTTGTATGCCTTTTAAAGATAAAAGTTTTGATGTGGTATTTTCAAATTCAGTTATTGAAC
>JAWCEH010000216.1:0-5494 GCA_038859955.1 Bathyarchaeia archaeon
CCAGGCAATACTGATCCCAAGTACGGTGTTAAGTTTAAAGCTGCTACGCCATAGAAAAATGGTGGAACCGGAGCAAAATAAGCATATATCTGTGGCGCTGAGATTATAAGACCAATAACAAAACCTATCCAAAAGAATTTGCTTTCTTTCCTTAATAGCAGAGGTTTTTCTCCTGTTTCAGGCACCACAGTATAAACAATTACTCTCTCGTAAGGTATAGCGGTTGGAAAAGGCAAGCCTTCCACTTCAATGAGCTGCTTCCTTGAGAGCAAAGCGAAAAATAGAGACCAGAAAGCGAAGGAAAGCAAATAGATCAGCCAGAATAGTATGAGTCCAGTGAAATCAAATAAATTTACTGATCCGCCAAGCCATATAGACGCGAGCGCTTCATCATTAACTCTTAATATTGGTGGAATTAAGTGTTTAAGTTGTGGCGAATATGTAGGATGCGCCGCCATGAATATTATGGGCGAAAGAAACTGACCTATTTGGTTACCTATACCAAAGTCTAAATAAGGTCTATTCATGAAAACCGAGGCTGTGCTAGCAAACCCTATTATATAAAGGATCGTACTTTCTTGCGGCGTTAGTCTCAGCCTTCCAGTATAATAGGAAAGTGCAGAAATTATGAAGAGTACTATGAAGATAGGGGGTGGAAGAAAACCTCGAAGACCGGTTAATCCGCAGATCATTCTATTAAATATCATTGAGACAAATACCAGAAATAAACCAAGTATAACGACCCTAGGTGTAAAGCCTGAAACCCGAGGAAGCTCCATGCTGAAGACCTCGCTCTCCCTTCCCCTTTCATTTTAAGAAGAAGATATATAAAAATTTTTCCTTTATTTTTATATATATGTTCTTTGTTTTCCTTTCAAAGGAAACTTTTCACATAGATAATTGCATAATTTCTACATATAATCTTAAAAAATCGATGGCCAAAATGCTCTCACGATCATGACTATAGCTGCTGTAACACCTATCATTAGTCCAGCTGCCGTCGTCATGCCAGCTACTATGATAGATCTATTATTCATCCACCATTCCTTACCGACGCGCCTCTGAATTATTCTTCCGATAATGCTGCCAAAAAACAACGATGAAGTCAAATTGCTTGGTGAACTTAAACCTGTCATCAAACCCATGATTGAAAAGCATGGAATATTTATTTTACTGCTCACAGCCGCAATAATTGACATGATGCTAAAACCATATAACATTATTTTTTGGTTGAAAATTTCTTCAGCTCTAGTTATATACATCATTGTATGTTGTGCACTATAAGCCCAAGCGAAAACTGTACCTGGATATAGTCCTGAGGGAATAGGCGCCATTCTCCAGAACAGTTCAACCCATAGAAAACCTAAAATTAGCCCAAAAGGTAAAATCAGGAAGTAAGTCTTATAGTAGTTAAGGGGGTTGGTTTCAGTTAAATATGCTACTCGTGTCATAAGGCAGAAACTTGGAGATTGTCCTCCTACATAAATTGGAGCATACCAAGCTTCGGCTCCCTTATAACCACTAACTATAACTGCAAGTCTATCTATAAGGGGTATTGAAATGCTGAACCCGGTTTCCCCCTGACCTCTAGAGCTTATAAGAGCGTTAACAAAGGGCCATGTCACAGAAAAAACCAGTAGAGTCCATATAGGAAAACCTGGTACAAGGGCCTTAAACATAAGGACAGACCCCGCCATTCCTACAAAAATCATCATTAGAATTATCGGCAGAGGGAGAAAACCTTTCTCGCCAAGTTCTCTATACCTTAATTTTTTCAAGCTTGTAAATGTCGCCGCAATACTTTTTCTGTGCTTAATTAGTGTTTGTATAAGTATGGCTAATGAAGCGCCTATCATAAAGCTCATCCAGATCCATTGGTACGAACGCCAATACAATGCTGGATAGCTCATACCGGGGGTATAATCTTTTTGCCAATTAATAAACTCCGGGATTTTAATGTTGAGAGTTAAAGCATTTCCAAAAAAATATGCGGCTAAAGAGCCGATAAACATCCAAAGGGCTGCATCAAAAGGTACAAGAAAACCTAAAATTATTTGTGTAAGATCAAAGTCAAAAGCAAGACCAGCTCCTGGAATTACTTGAGTTATATACCATGTTAGATCTATATAAGTTGGGATCCAGGAGCCGCCTCCAAAAACTACTCCTCTACCGACACCAGCTATTGGAACGCCAAATACACCATATGCTATATTTGGAAGCACATAGAAGGGAACGCACCATAAGACCCCTATCATTGCCGCGATCATGAAAATTCTCATTTTCCGCGTTTCTCTATCTGCAAGAGTTACTATTGTTTCCGCCTGTATAGGCGCTAGTGGAAACGGAAGTTTTTCAACAATCACATATAGATAAGAGGTAAGTAAACCTAAGCCTATTTCTGAGAGAGAAATAAGCACCGTAGATAGGAGAGCCACAAATATTGGTATAGCCCAGTCAGGATGGAGAAGACCCCTAACGCTGTAGGCGCTTGAACCTTTAAGAGGAGCAAACCATGAAGGAAGCATTTCAGGTATGGGAAGATCTGTTAAAGGATCTTTAAACATCATACAGAGAGGTGAATTCCTAATGTACGCCCGATAAGCCATGTTAATGAAAATATTGAAATACGTTATTAAGGCTGTTGATGACAACGTAAATATGATGAACACTTCCTGCTTTCGCATTTTGCCACCCATCAGTGATGTAAGTTCCGTAAATAATAGAAGAGTTATATAGGTAGCTGCTCCACCGCTAAGAAAGCCAGCCCCAGCAAAACCAGCGGAACTTAAAGTTATGAAAATCGTAACTGGTCCTAGAATTCCTATAGCGAAAAGTAGGGCTAAAAAGGATCGAAAAGTAAGACCGCTCTCAAGCTTATAGGACAGCATATTTGATCACCACTAATCACTCTTTAGCTTAATAATTTTTGGTAAGTGATTTAGATTTGAGCTCTCTGGCAATATATTTATTTTTCTCTTCTCGACTTAAACTTCCCCAAATTAAAAACTGCTTTCGCACCTCATCTACAAAGTTCCTTACCCTAGTTAACCAAACTTCATGTAGCCCTGATACTCTTTTCAGGCGAAGAGCAAATGAATATTTGCCAGAGTCAGGCGATATAAAAGTTCTTAAAGTAACTTCCTGGACAACTCCCATTTCAAAGGGGGCGAGAGCAACTCTCGCAAAAACTTTTTCTTCTTCAGGTTTAAACTCTATGCTTCTAGTTATGAAGATTTCAGCCCCGCTTTCTAACATTTGTGCTTCAAAATACTCGCTAATATACCTTAGTAATCCAATAGCTTCCTCTTTAGAGACAGCATAAAATGGTAAAGGTATTTCCCATTCTACCCCTGTTGGCTTTGTTAAAACTCTCCATTTTCTTTCAAGTGAAGGGGTAACCAATTTTGAGGCTTTGAGAGCAGGATAAAGCGTAGAGAGTAATGTTACACTCATTAATAAGGATAACAAGATGATGACGTAAGTGGCTGCATAGTTAGAGTATAAACCATGCTGAAATATATCTAGAGCATAAATAATATACACCGCGCCTACGCTCATAAGATAACCAACAATACCGCTTACGACTGCAAAGAAGGCAGATTCTGCAAAAAATAATACCGCAACCTGCTTGGGCGATAATCCGAGAGAACTAAAAATACCTATCTCTCTCATTCTTTCATGCACAGATCCTAACATTGTGAGAAGGGCGGTTAGCATACTTATGATTATTATTGGTATTAGATAAGCCCATAACCCTCCCATCTCATATACTGCAGATCTGCGGATTACAAAAATTCTATTATTATGGGAGAACCATATGTCGAAGCCGTACATCATCATCGATAATTCTTGGGATATCTTTTTAATGAGAACTTCATCATCTATTCTAATAGCTATGGAGCTTAGGTACGCGCCAAGACTTTCTGCGAGAGAAGACGGAACAATCAATATTTCATCCCAAGTTAAAGGTATGTATTGTTCTGAAAACTCCGTTAAAGCTAAGGATTGAGGAGTTAAACCCACTAAATATCGGGGGTCGAGAGGCGTATATAATCTTCCATCTAAGTCTATTAAAAGGTTAGATAGAGCAGAATTTACTATGCCGACAACAGTTAACTTTATTCCCTGAAAGATAATGGTGTCCCCAGGTGACACTAATAGACCTTTAGCCACTTTATCAGTTATTATACAAGCGTAGTGGTCGCTGGATATAAACCATCTTCCCGCTTCCAAAAGTTCATTAACGCCTGTTACATCTTTTTCCTCTGGAGAAAGACCTAGAACTGCCAGTATCGCATATGTGCTATTAAATCCAGTTATTTCACATTGACCAAAGAATGTAAGCAAAGGAGGATAATAGTAATATCTTGGAGCAACTACTGCGCCTTCTTTAACCATCGCTTTAATGTGCTCCATCAATAATTTCCCAAGATCACGTCCTGGCTCTCCCTGCGCCCTCCTTATAAGTATGCCTTGATAACTTGGTTTTATCTCTGGTACTTCGCTTTCTTTCGGAAAGAGCGTGGGAAAAATCGTTGTAAAGGATGTTAGAGCAAAAGTTAGCAGAATAAGAGTTATAAGAGTGAGAAGTGTTCTAAGGCGTCTCCTTCTCAGATTCTCTATGCCTATAGAAAGGCTTGTAAAATAGAAAGATAACTGCCCCCTTTCAACGAAGTGGAACCCTAAAATTTTTGTTCTAATTTTCTTGAGCACATTTAATGTTTCCTGAGAAAAAGCCGTCAAAATAATAATTGCGGATACTATCATGATAACTCCAGTAATTACTACAGGAGCGTTTCCTGAAAGATGTGCCCCCGGATGGAAAAAGCAGAAGATCATTGTCATAAGGGTGAAAATTCCGATGACTCCAATGATCCTATTTTTATCTGTCGCATGCAAAATAGCTTTTTCGACAATTATAGAGAAGGGAACAAGAAGCGCAAAGAAGAAGAAGGCTGACATATTTACATCGTTGATAACTCTTGCAACTTGAAAGTAGCATTGAACCTCCCAGTTCCAAGCACTATAGATGAGAGAATAAGCCTCCGAAAAACGCGCATTTTCCAATGAATTATAGATTTTTGGGAGAACACTTTCAATTTTAGATCTTGTAAGATTGATTAGGGGATCATTTATCCTGAAAGTACTAAGTATAGCCGATCTACTTTTTAGAAGGTTATAGAGATCTCTGACAATATGTAGGGCCGTATATGTTAAACGAAACTCTGATTCTGTAACTAGATATCCAACTCCTTCTGGATTTTCTAGACTTGAGTTAGTTAGAACCCCGCTCACCAAATTCTCTAAACCACATTTAAGGACGGCAACAAATCTTGCATTTAGTGGTATAAAAAGCGTCATTGTCTGCTCGTCGGGAACCATAATTGTGCTGCTGAAGAGGAAATTCTCCCACGTGTAGCTCTCATACGCCAGGATCTGCCACGGAGTTGCCCCACTAACTGTTCTTGTTGCGGGATCTATATATCCTAGTGGA
>JAWCEH010000217.1:0-5463 GCA_038859955.1 Bathyarchaeia archaeon
CCCAGGGGCTATGTCAGCTCCATTAAATAGTTTTTGCAGGCTTTGGCTTAGAGATGCCGACGCGATAATATGCGTCTCCAAGAGGCAGGCTGAGATGATCTGGATGCTGGCTCCGGAACTAGCTAGTAAGTTAAAAGGTCGTCTATAACCCTCTGCCGAATGTACCTTTTATTGAGAAGAAGCTTAATGGCCGTGATAAAAAACTAGATGTTAGTTGCGGATAAAGTCGTAGCCACTATTAACGTATTCGGCCGCGTCCATGAGGATATTAAATAAGAAATTTGTTGTAGTGCTTGCTTCGATTGCCTTGCATACAGTTTTTGTTGTTCTTAGCTATGGTGCAGAGCTACTCTCTGAACTCAGCATAATCGTTAATCCACTTATTATACATAGGGCACTCTTGCTTCTCCAATTTATCCCGCTGATTGTAGTTCTAAATAGCCACGTGTTGTTGAGGGATAAAAGTTTACTATTCTTAGCGTTTTCAATATGTGTAAATACCATCTTTATCGTTAACGATTTTGCCTCTGGCTTTTATGGAAGCATATCTGACTATAAGTCGGGCTTGATGCCTAGGATGAGGGCTTCTGCTCATTTAATGGCTTATGAAGATACTGGTAGAATAGTTGTTTTAGATTACCACGCAGAATACTTCTTGGAATACATAGTAACACATTTTCTATCGGAAATCACAGGTATGAATTATGTTCTTATATATGCACTTCCGGTAAGGCTACTCCACATTGCATTATGGGGTCTTGTATTTATATTAACATGCTCCAGCGTTTTATCAAAAAATCCTTCGCGTTTATGGCTTTTGCTTATTATAGGATCGTTTTTTGTAGCAAATAATGGGTACAATTACGAGGTAAGTTTTGCAGCTTTAGCATTAATTATATTCTTCCTCCTGCTGAATAAGGAGAGGAAACGTGTGCACGCCGTGGGCGTGATATTAATGATCATGGCTGTTCTATTTGCATCTTTTCGAGAAACTCTCATACTTACAATTATGTCTATGATGGCGCTAGCTATAAATTTCATTTATATTGCACGCTCGCGGCTACAAACTTCTACGCCTAAAATTCCATCACAAACATTTATTTTAATGACAACCGTCATTGGCCTCGTACGTACTTTAATCTTTTCCACGACGTACTACTTTAAGTGGTATGCTAATGCGCTTTTCAGCTTAATTAGATCAATCCAACAAGCCTTAATCGAGGGCTTAACAATTGAAAAGGAAGTTTTAATTACTACCTTAATGGTTAAGAATCCAGTAGACCGTGCTATTGATATGACGGCTGCCATCAGCATGATTTCGTTACTTACGGTGTTAGCCCTGTTATCCTTGTTTTATATCATCTGTCATCGTCCGACCAATCTTCTCTTGACGGCCACGCTGGTGTCTTATATTTTGGTCTACGCTATACCTGTAATGCAGTATAGCGTGAATCTTACGTTAGGATACGGCGTTGACTTTGGATCAAGTACATCGCTCGCAAGATCTCTCGCTCCCTTGGTAGCATTAATCTTTGCGTATTATCCGTTTAACATTCATATAAGGAGTAAGGGAATAAAGGGCAAGCTGTTAACGTATACAATTCTGTTCCTCTTGTCTATTATTGTCATGTTTGCTCCCCTCACCTTTATGGCTAGAGGTGAAATAAAATCAAGTTACGATGAGCTGAGGATTGAAGGCCCTACAGAACGTGTCATAGGCTGTAATGGACTTTATAGGTTTATTGTGACGCATAAAATACAGAGTGGCCTAATATCAATTCCCTCGGACAGCTTTCTTCAGCTATATTATTTGTTACCATTAACTTACAAAACTGGTGGACTGGTTAGGTTTGAATTCATGCCTAAAATGGAAACAAACAATATAATTTACAGCAATGGGATTTCCCAGCCACTATACATAAAGACTTAATCTTGTGGATCATAGGTGAAGATCGCCCGTATTTATGCTACTTAAGAGCGCATAAAAGACTTTAATATTGTTTTTAGAAGATACGCCCTAAAACTTATTAAGCAAAGCTTCAAGTCCGAAGAGAGTTTGAAGATGTTTTCACTCAAAAATTCTAACCCAGCAACTAATTGGGCATCATATTATGCGATCATGAAGAAAGGAGACTTGTTTCCTGATTATGAATCAAAGATTATTTTAAATTTCTATAAAAGCTATATTTGTAAGTTTGTTAAAGAGTTTCTAGGAACGAAGAAGCTAGCGATGCTTGAACTTGGTTCAGGCATTGGAAGATTCTCATTGATAATGGCGGAAGAGCTAAAGGTTCAAGGTATTCTAAGCTATGTTGTTGGCATCGATATATATAAGGAAATATTAGTAGATGCTAAGAATATGTTTAAAAAGGCTAATGTTGATGCAGAATTCGTAGTAGCAGATGTACGTTTACTACCGTTTAGGGAAGGATGCTTCGACTTCGTCCATAGTCAAGGTGTACATGAACACTTTAGTGGGCTAGATAGAGATAGAATCTTTAGCGAGACAAAGCGAGTCCTTAGAAGGAGTTCGTTAACTCTCATATTGGTTCCCAATAAGCTTAACATATTTTGGATGTTCTCACTTTTCAAAGCGAATTTATTACGACGTTTACCGTTTCCCGAAAATCCCTTTACAGTAAAGGAGCTTGTTTGGAGGGCGAGAAAAGCAGGTCTTACAGTTTTAAGGATCGGCGGCATTAATAATAAATATAACTTTTTATTCCTAGTAGGATGTATCTTTAAATTGTTCCCTATTTTTAATCTCGCTATTAAACCTGAAGTAGTCCTTAGGAAGAGACTCATGATAAATAAAAGCTATGGTGAAAGCCTCCTATGGCTAATGACTGGAAGAGGACTTTGGGCGATAGCTCTAAACCTCTAGTCGTTTTAAGCGGCGATGTCCATCATTTTGCACTAAATAGATTGCCTGAATTTAGTTACGTTAATCAATACGTTAATTGCGTTAATCAAGTAGATGCTAGTTGCACATTATTTTTAACCGGACGGTGTATAGTAGAAAACATTCGTAAAGTTGATACCTTAATGCGAGAATATCAAGATTGTGTTGAGTTTGGAGGACACACTTATTCTGCTCAATACATTATCATGGGTGGAAAATATAACATACATAACGTTAAAAATATTAAAGTTTGCCGTCTTTTGAGGTCTAACTTGCTTAAAAAACTTGCAATTTTATACTATTTTTACGATGTAAGCAAATGCTTTAAAGCATTTGCTAAGTTTGGGTATACATGTGTATCGTGGAGAACTCATGCATATCGGAGAAGCCCAACTTTATACAGCCAACTACTACGTTTCGGATTTAGAGTAGTCTCTGATGTATTTAGCGATATCTTTAGCCCATTTTTAGATTTTGGCTTGTTACAGGTTCCGATTACTCTTGCGGATGATAAATTGCTTCCAGTACACACAGCACTCTATTCACCTATTCGGCTCTTTAAGTCATTGAAAGACAATATACTCAATATCGTTAAGAAGGGATCTTCTGCTTGCTTGCAGCTTCATCCCCTTTACATGAAAGTAATGGGCTTTGAGCGCATGAAGGACTTAATTAAACCTTTTTATGAGCATGGTTATACTTTCCTTAAAATGAAGGAGCTTTTGACAAGATATAAGGATATCTGAAAAACATGTCAAAGCAAGTTCTTGTGTTCGCGCCTCAACTAAAGACTTTAGGAGGAGGGGAATATGTCACGCTTAAAATGATTGAATGCTTGAAAAACTTAGGATTAAAAGTAAAGCTTGCTACTTTTAAGCCTCCTAAATGGTCTTTGTTGAAAGATTTCTTTGGATATTTGCCTGAAGTTTCATGGTTACCGCTATGCCAGCAAGCTGAAAATCTACCTTCTTATATTCGTGATTTGTTAACTTATACGCATTTGAAAGCTCGGAAAAAGAAATGGTTATTGATTAATGCTATAGCTAATGAAATGCCTATTCCCTCACATATATCCTATATCCATGCACTTCACTTCGCCCGTCCTCTAATTATACCATCATCTTCAGAGGTCGGTGTGAGCAAAAAGGTGGTTGGTGCAAGACTACGTTCAAAATATCTCGCATTGTCTTTGAAACTGAGCAAAGACGTTCTTGCGGCATCCAACTTCACAGCTAGTATCCTTTATCAACTGACGGGAATCCAGGCGACAATCGTTTATCCACCTTGTAAAATGTTATTATATGAGCCCGAAGGTAAGCATAAAATTGTAATAACTATATCGAGATTCAGTCGAGAAAAGAATCTTAATTTAGTATTATCTATTGCCAAATGTCTAAGAGATGTAAAGTTTATGGTCGTAGGGGGGATGAGTGACGCCTTTTACTATGAAGAACTCTGTAAGGAGATTAAAAGGCGCTCGCTCAATAATGTGCACATGATCCCTAATCCTCCTAGACGCATATATGAAGACTTAGTTTCGCGTTCGATGGTGTGTCTTCACACGACGCTCTATGATTCTTTTCCTATAAGTCTTGTGGAAGCATTGAGCGCTGGCGCTGTACTAGTAGTACATAAATCAGGTGGACCTTGGAAAGATATCCTAAAAGAAAGACAGGGTCTTTACGGTTATGCTTATCAAAGTGTCGATGAGGCAGTCAGCTATATAAATGGACTAATTTCAGATGAGAAACTCTATCGTGAAATTGCTGAAAGAGCATACAAAAGAGCCTATGCATTCAGTGAGAACAAATTTAAGCAGAGATTCTCGTCCATCGTCTTAAGACATCTGAAATAAGATAACATGCGCATTATACTTTGCACATAAATATGTATGAGGAAGCTATGCGAAGAGTGAGTGGAAAATCTAGGCTTCTACGCGCGCATAACGATGGTATGTTCTCGCGAGTATAGACAAATCTTATTTCCTTTTTTCCTTGAATGAGATGTGGAGACCGCAATGATGAGAGCATGTTGCCTTCATAATCAATAAAGATCAGCATGTTTATTTCAATTCTTACGTCTTACATAACCTAAGAAGAGGGCTTATTTTCGCTTTTTATGGAGTATCTATTCGGGGTAAGGCTAGGCTGATGCTTTTCTCAGCATGCACACTGAGTGAGGAGTATGCGAAGTAAACTTGGTATAGTTGTGGTAGCAGCCGGTCAGAAACAGTATGGCTTTTATTATGTTGCTAAGGAAATATCGCGTACGCTTAGCATACCCTTGGTTGATCCAACAGCAGATAAACTGAAATATCTTACTCTTTTCCTTACCAGACCTAGTTTCATTATCAGCGTAGGAACATTGAGTCCTAAGAAGTTGATAGCCTTAAGTATAGCCTCGAAGCGAGTAATAGCATATATAGCGGTTGAAGGACCCTTCCCTATCTCAAAGCCTCTCCTATGGTTGGCGAATAACACTAATAGGCTCCTCGTTGTCGCCCCGTCCAACTATGTAAAGAGGGAGCTTTCATCAGCTGGACTTAAAGTCTTCGGTGTCAT
>JAWCEH010000218.1:0-5459 GCA_038859955.1 Bathyarchaeia archaeon
ACTGTTCTATCTCTGCAATGGAGGCACTACGTCGCGTTGCGCAGTTCGCTGCGGAAAAAGGCATATATGTGATTTTTGGCGGATATTCCGTGAGGTCTTATTGGAGCGGAGCCGACCAAGACGCTTTGCCTTTTCCGCCCTATCAGAAAAGTGTAAATGCATCTGAAATAATCGCAAGTAAAGAAGAGTTTGCGGAATGGTGGGGAATGTTGGCAAGGGAATTTAAGAATTATCCCAATGTCATCTTTGAATTGTGGAATGAACCACATAATACTGCGACTGCCAACAAAACAAATGATGAAGCGTTTGCAGACTGGGTTAACGCAACCCAACAATGCATTAACGCTATACGAGCAGCTGGATTTACTGGGTTAATAATTCATAACTGGGCCTAGAACCTGTCTGGCAACTGGAACATTAAATATTATGAAAATATCTGCCACAATTTGCAGAAAGATCATGCATAATATCCAATGGATTAATCTTTTGTTGTTTATGTTGTTCATGTTGAGGCGCCGCAAAACAGTTATCGTAATACGTAAGACTTATTACACAGTTTTTCTATGTATTAATGAAGCACGTATAAACAACAAAAGGAAAGGGCAGGCACATTAAAATGAGAAAAATACAAAACTCTTTTTACAAAGCATGCATATTCATCAAATTAAGCGTGAAATGGATGAGAAGCAGCCAATATTTCGGCATTTTTACAATTTTGATTCTTGGGTTAGCTGTATTAATTTCACCAATAGCACTTTCATACTTAGTAAAGACCATAACAATTAACAGCACTGGCAGAGTATTAGCAACTAAACCGCTAATAACTCAAGTGAGCGAAATTAGAGGCGTTTTTATTCATGAAGCGACTTATGGTGTTTCACATAATTGGACTCTTATTGCACAAACGTTAGCAAAGTATGGCATAAACGCTGTTTTTGTCAACGATATGAGTGGCGGCGGATTTAGACCCTATAACGAAATACGCTCCGCGATTAACGCTTTCCATACATATGGGATACAATATCATTCCGTAATATGCGTATTGTCAGAGTTCAGGCACTCCGGAACAGAATGTATTAAGTATGATGGGTCAATTTTTGATGATTGGTGGCACTGTCCAATAAAAGCCCATGACCTAGTTCTAAATACTATTCGAAACTATCTTGGAAACTTTTCAGACGTAGACGGAATCATGCTAGACTACATAAGATACGATGTAGCCTCTGTATGTTATTGCCCAAGTTGTCGGACTGCTTTCCAAGAATGGTTAGGCGAAAACATAACCGACTGGACGCCCTTCTACCCGGGCGGTTCACGTCAAAACGAATTTCTAAACTGGAGAACCTTGCCCATAACACAACTCGTTAAGGACATACATGATTTAGTGAAGTCGATAAACCCAAACATTGTGATTTCAGTAGCGGCATGGTCATTATTTGATGACACTGGCATGTACTGGCGTTTTTGGATAGGACAGGACACCGCTGCTTGGATTAAAGAAGGATATTTAGACTTTGTTGCACCAATGATGTATAGCAAAAACATTACAGGTTCGTCAGACACTCTTGACTATTGCGTATATGCGTGTAAAAAATACTGGATGGCAAACGTCTCTGAAGGTCCAATACCGCTTGTAGCGTTTTTAAGGACTGAATGGACATCAAGCGATTTGACACCGCAACAGTTCAAAGAGCAAGTTGATTATGTAAGAAGCCATGGACTTGACGGATGGATAATTTGGAGATACAGTGGTCCAGGCGGGTACTTGTCAGGTGCGGAGTATGACACAGATGATTATCTTGCAGTTTTGGATATGCCGTCAACTTTTGCCGTCGCTAACATAGTTGTGGAGACAACTGCAAACTCTGCGGTAATATCATGGCTTACAACTTCACCGGCTACGAGCAAAGTCGAATACAGCACAAGCCCCTTGTTTAGCGCTTCATGGGCGGTGCAGAGAGGTTTTAATTACTGGAATATAGTTTACACGCAGGGAATTATAGTCGAAGATTATGCAAATGTTACAATACATTCAATCAGACTGGAAAACTTAACATCTGGAACAAGCTATTACTTTCGTGTACAAAGCAAAGGCGTATCAGGCACTGTGACAAGCAAAGTGTTAACTTTTACAACAAAATAGCGAGTTATTAGATTGTTTTCTGTGGTTTTTGTAGCCTTTCGTGAATCCTATGCACCATGCTGCCATTTCAAATGACAAGTGAAAAGGCAATAACAGTACGATTTTTCGGTGTATCAGCCTATAAGCATCGGGTATGAATAAAAATCCTCTTATTAACCCAGCTAAAGGATTCATTCCTAAAGGAGAAAATATTCTTCTGTTCTTACAATAGAGAGCGAAATCTCCAAAACCATACCAAATCCACTTTCTCCAGACTTCAAGCCAGTTTTGAGCTCTTTTCTCGTAAAAAATGGCTGAGCTTCGCTTTATAAGCCAACCAGCCTCTTTAACTCTAAAAGCGACATCTTGATCTTCACCTGTTCCTTGAAGTTTGTCATCAAATCCTCCTACTTTATGAATAGCCTCAACGCGGTATATTGCCCCACCAGTTCCCGGTGGTTTTGATTCCAGCCAGCCATCCTTTAGGTCATATAGAGCGAAAGGAATATGCTCTAAGAGAGCAATAATATTTTCCATATTTTTTATACCATGTCTTGCCTTTGCTATTCCGACTTTTGTATCCCTCTCCATAAACTCCACATGCTTACTAACGAAATTATTTGGCAACGTCATATCGCTGTCAACCCAAATGATGTATTTGCCTTCGGAGTTATTTACTACAACATTTCTTGAATAACCTAACCCTTTCCATTCATGATGGAATATTTTCACCTTCATGTCCATTTTTGAAGCATAATCCTTTATAATGGAAAGCGTGTTGTCAGTGCTACCGTCATCAACAAAAATAACCTCCATCAACTCATGAGGATAGTCTTGAGCCATAATACTTTCAATAGCCTCACGAATGGTGGAAGCCCCATTTCTCACGCAAACCCCTACAGTGACTTTTGGTTTCATATTCAACACTGTAAATCTAAAAGGTATTATGTCCGTATCCATCCATGTGCGCTTTAAGGAAACCGAAAAACCATGCGATCTTCTTAAACACATATTGTATTGGAAATAAGAACACTATTTTCCGCCGTGTTAATCTATATGCAACAACAGTCCTCTTAAAGCCCTCTGAAAACATGGAAAAACGTCTATCCCTGCCATGCTTATGCATGAAATAATGTCCACCATAACCATACCAGAAATTCTCCTTCCAAAGATCTTTCCACGTTTCCTTCCGCCTATCATAAAAAACAGCATCGGTAACAAAATAGGTTAACCATCCAAAATCACCCATTCTATATTCCACATCTAAATCTTCAAGCGCCCCTTTTATATGCATGTCAAAACCACCTATCTGTCGTATTGCCTCAACTCTATACATACATCCTCCCGCGCGGTGAAGAACAGGCCTTCTACTTGTGCTCCCTCCATAAATATAATCTAAAACAACCCATTCAATGCTTTCTAATGTTGCAATTAAATTTTCGCCTGGATATTGCTGAAACCTTCCTCCAGCAATTCCCACTTTTGGATTATTTTCCATAAATTCAACCTGCTTATTAATATGGTCTTGAGCTAACACCATGTCTCCATCAACCCAGAGAATGTAATCACCTGTTGCGTTATCAACAACGATCTGTCTCGCAAATCCTAATCCTTTATTTTCGATGAAAAACTTGGCTTCGATATCAGAGGAGCTTAGAATTTCTTTCACAATCTGCATAGTCTTATCGCTGCTTTTTCCATCTACAACAATCACTTCAATAAGCTCATGAGGATAATCTTGGTTAACTATGCTAACTAATGCCTCTTTCACCGTAGCTTCACAATTTCTGACACAAAAACCAATAGTAACTTTAGGCCTCCGTTGCATAACAAAAACCTCAAAATCGGCCCAGCGAACGGTCAACGTTTCTTGACTAAAACTCCAATATTTGCTCCAGCTAATCTTAAAGGAGAGAAATATTTTGCAAAAAAGTTTTCAATCTTTTTTGAAAGTTCTTGAAGAAGCCGCTCCATTTTTAGGAGTTTCCTAACTCTTGGTGGGATGTGTAAAAAATCAACACTTCTCATTGTAACTACTTCTACATTATGTTGATTTAGAAGCTTCCTAAGTTTAAACAAGTGAAATATATGCTCCTTTTCAACAGAAACATGAGACTTAACATAGCTAGGCTGTCCAATAAGAAGCAGAATTATGTTTTCAAAAATTGCAGTACTTAAAAAGTTTGGAACCGTTAGACATAGATACCCCGACTTTTTAGTAACTCGAACTAACTCGCTGAAAGCTTTTTCATAATCTGGAATATGCTCCAAAGTCTCAGAACAAACCAAGATGTCTCCGCTATCCTCTTTAAATGGAAGATGCTGAGCATCCCCCACGATCAGGTTGACTCGACTTTGTAAACCAAATTTTTTAGCCAAATCTCTAGCTGTGTGAATGGCTTTTGATGAAATATCAAGACCAACAACTTCGCAATTTTCAGAGATATACAGAATAAAGCCGCCAAGACCGCAACCAACTTCGATAACTCTTTTCTCATTTAAATCTCGAAATGCTGAATGCAACATCTCAATTATGAGCTGATACCACGGGTCAACTAAAGAAAGCTTATACTTAACAATTTCAGACAATAACTTTTCGTCTGTTATAACCAAGTTTCCACCCATATTACATTGAAGACGCCGATCCTTGAGTATCAATCTAGAGAATTTGATTTTTATACGCCTTGGCGATCGCTTCTAAGTCCTTTAATGCGTCTTCGCCTGAAAGTCTTTCTTTCCTATCATTATCATTATTTATGCAATCAACAAAGTGTGAGATCTCCTTTAGATAAGGTGTGAAAAACTTTGGTGTTTTACCTAAAATTAGTTTAATTGCGGTGATTACCCTGCTTGAAGATGAACGATAAGCTCGGTCATGCCCCATTGTCCCGAAAAGCTCGACGCCCACCGCAGCGCTTTGTGAAAACCATCCAACGTTTACGATGGCTGATGTTCCGCATTTGAAGTCTATAAGGCATGTTGCGTGGTCTTCAAAGTCGAAGTTAAACCGGTAACCTAAACGGGCTTTAATGTCCGAAACCTCTCCAAAGTACCACCGCAACAAGTTAATCATGTGACACCCCAAATCGATAAGGGCGCCGCCACCAGTCAACTCTTTATTCAGCCACCATTCGGGCACCGGACGGGGCGCATTGCTTTCCGCCCTGTGAAAAAATGGGCCGGCAGCAATATTAACTGCGTGTGCTAATTGTATGTCACCCAAAACTCCGTTTTCCATTCGACTCTTTAGGTTCTCAAATTCTGGAGCAAACCTTAACGGATAACCCACCATAAATTTGACGCCATTCTTTCTGGCGGCTGAAACTATTTCTCCCCC
>JAWCEH010000219.1:0-5420 GCA_038859955.1 Bathyarchaeia archaeon
TGATTTTCAGCTATTCCAACACCTATAAAGGTAAATGGAAAAGCAATAAATGGTGTCAGCAACAAGAGCCACACTAATTTTAAAAGGAAAGTTTTCAAAACAGCTCCTCCAAGATTGCTATAACCTTGAAAAATTTAAAAATTACTCCAAATTTTAAATAGGGTTAACTATTGAAATGCTTCTCCGAAATGTAATGCTACAATTACCTAGTTGAGTGCGTCGATTATATGGCTTGATTTATGTCCACGTTAGGATTCCATGCTGGTTGATGGCTGTGCACTAAAAGATCCACCTATTTGGAGGGTGTCGAATATGTCGATGGTTTTGTCTCCGTTAATGTCTCCAACAATTTTAATTTTCACCGACCCATCCATATGTATATTGTTGTTGAAGTTTGTCTCGCTTGGGACAGAGTGCGCCTCTGCCATATGGTGTAATTAGCGTATGGCTCCATGTCGGAAGTGCTAAAATCAAAGGTTAATAGTATTTCCTCGTTTAGTGCAAATTTGTTGTCTGATCACCTCAGCGTTGTTGTTATAATAGATTGTTACATTTAAGGTCTCTGGAACGCTTCTTAAGTTTACTACTGCTGTAACGAATACTTGGATGCCCCACCTTTAAGTTTCTTCGACGAATGCTGAAACATTTGTTATTGCTACATCCATTACAGCTCCGGTTTCCCCTACCGTAACATAGCCGTTTAAGGCTGTATGTTCAGGCGTGCCTATATTTTAAAAGTTTAGTTTTTATAACTGAATTTTGTAAAAAAAGGAAGGTTATGGTCTGTTTCTGCGAAGTGTATGGGCCACTATTGTATGGCTTCTCCGAAGTGCAGGGCAATTATGATCAGGTCGAAGATATCTTTATTTTATCGCTATTTAAGTCGGCGATCTGGTTCCAGCGGGATCGCCAGGCACAGAACCGAAGGCTCAAACTCGTGACTGCAAAGTCGAGGATGTCAACTTCGCCGTCATAATTTACGTCTCCCATTACAGTCGGCGTTATTTCGTAATATCCATTTTCTGAGGTGCGCGGTATTCCAGGGTGCTCTCCTGTTTTGTCGGCAATTTTCGTACTAAAAAGTTCTAAGTCACAAGATGGAGGGGGTTTCTCTAGGCCCATATGTTGATAGATGCTTTCGAAGGTTATGGACACTATGGTTCCACTTCTGCTCGGGAATGGTTTGTAATAGGTGCCATGCTCATCGGGCAAAAATAATAACTCCCACAAGAACATAATCCGCCTAGTTACGTATATGAAGTATGTGCCTTGATGCGGGTATCCAGCGAATTCTTTTAGGAAGGGCCCTTCCGTCACGTTGACTACTTTAAGCAAAGTTTTATTGAAGCGAAATCTAAATTCAACAGCCACAGCTTCCACTCGGCTGATAGATCGTTTATGGTTATGTTAACTGTAAATGTTTCACAGCGTAATCTAGCGATGTGACTTGAAGGTTCTACTTTAAATTTGGGCTTACCTAGCGCCTGTAAAACACGGAAGATCGCTTGACCTGCTTCGGATGTTACTTCTGAATATTCATTTCCATTTGGAAGCTTCCATCCACCCACAATAGTGTCATATCCTTGATTCTCAATGAGCCATATCGTAGCGTTTTTAGCCATCTCAATCTCGCCTGCGCTAACCAAGCCCATTATTACGTAGGCTTCATCTTGAACCCACCTGTAAAAGATCCATCTGCCTGTTGTAACGGCGTTAGTATACTGACTATGTCTGCGATTTCATCAGAATAAGCTGTGAGATCCACTGCATGGAAAGCTTTTAGGGCTTTGCCCCATCCCACATATTCGAATCCGTATGGATCTGTTCCAAGCACGATTTGTGTGTAGTTATCTGCTATGACATTAGCCATATCTTTAGCCCACGCTGCATCCCCTAGTTCCAAAGCAGCTATTGCCCAGTCTCCAGTTCCCAGCCCGCGCCGCCATGGCTTCCCGGATATCGTGTAGTATAGTACCAATTGTATAATGTTACGCCATCTGCAAATTCAGGTTTTGTTTTATCCAATTCCACACCGCTGAGACGAAGTCTTTATAGGACGTGTCTCCGGAAATTTTTGCAAATTCTATTAGGAATTCAAGGTCGAATTGGTAATGATATCTATTACTGCCAAAAGATACTAGGTTGTCTGCTACAGCCTTTGCAGCATCAAAATATGCAGTATTTCCAGTAAGCAGATACGCATCAAGAAGCCCTAATGCTGTAACACCATAAAGATTACCAGCACTCGGGTTAGGGCTATGCTCTGTCAGCCCAGTAACAACCCAATCCCAACATAATCAGTTAGGGACTGCAACGCCACAAGCCGATCCGCAGTTCTTATTAAAGCATTCTCATAATCTACAGGCGATATCGGATTTGATGTGGCGGTAGGAATATGTGTAGAGGCAATACACATTCCTAGCAAAATCAACAGAACCAGTATAGAGGCTGAGAATCTGTTTTTCACTTTCCTGTCTCCTCCTACTTAAACTTTTATGAAACTATATTTTATCCCAATTTCATTTTATAAATTTTATGAAACTTGTTCTAGTACAAAATAATTTTGTCAGAAATTTGTTAGAGGAATGAGACGAACAACACTATGTGAAAAACGTAATGTTAAACCTCACGAGGAAATGTCAAAGTAGTTCGAACTGTTCGAAAGATAAGCAAAATCACATCTTATGGATCAGTTACGAGAGGCAATTATGAGCTTAATTCTGACGTAGATCTAACTTTCAACGATCTTCTTCGATTGTTTTTGGCCTCATCTCGCCAGTGTCGGGTTCTATAGCTACACATTCAGCTTCCATTAGCTTCTTTAGCCAAAACGTGCAGTATAGAGAGTTCAATAGCGTCTGGATTGGTCAGAAATGTCTTCTCAAGTATTCAACCTTTTATGCACACAATTAGACCAAAAAATAAAAATAGGAGGGTGCAAGGCACCCTTTACATGAAATTTTGCTGTTTACGGATTTCTAGGGATATTGATAGGTTTCGCTAAAGTTTAATGCTATGAGAGTTATGTCGAATATATCTATTATGCAATCGTCGTTTATATCCACATCCGGATTCCAGTTGGGTTGTGAAGAATTTGTATCAAAAGCAATGGCAACTAGCACTGCATCAAAGATGTCAACTATTTCGTCAACATTGATGTCGCCTACTCCGGCTACGTAAATATAACGATCTTCAGATGCATTGTTTTCGGTGTCTTCTTCATCCGGGACTGGCCATGCATAGGCGCCAAATATATAGTTACCAAAGGATGTTTCAGTTGTGTTCCATCTAAAGCCAACGTAGTATTTGCTGTTTAAACTTACAACAGCATAATCTTGAAGGATTTTTCAAGGTGGAAATAATCCCCAAATGGTCAAATTAAAATGATGATTGACTATCATTATGTCCACAATATTGATTATTCCATTTCCATCTAGGTCTGTAGGATGGCCGAGCGGAAACAATATGCATCCAATCCCTTAGAACTAAGCATAAATCGTAATAGTCTATGTAGCCATCTCTGTTTACGTCTCCAAGCTTCTAAAATTCGTCTGAATATTGGCTGTCTGGGTCTGGCCATCTCTCTATAAGGATTGGTGACGTTTACTACGATTAAGCCAAAGGTCTTGCGGGGCAGATCAAAAGTCATGCCTTGTGGAACGATGTTCTTTTTACACCAAACCTTAATGATTGCTATGTCACGTTTTATTTTAAATGTTATGCTTTTGACTGTTTGACCCCAAGTCATAAAAGTGAAATTGTACTCTCCAGGGGATAACGTTCCCAACTCATAAGTATGCTGGACAATAGTTATCAGTGGCATGGTGGGGCCAGTATATTGCCAAATTTCCGCATCAACAGATATACTGTTTCCAATAATTATTGGATCTCCCCAGCTTGAAACATTGAACATTGGATGTGGAAAACTGATTGAAACGTTAACGTAAGAGACGCCGCTTGACACCCAATGTTTAAGTTCAACGTTTTCTCCGGGTGGAACGTATGGAACCCATTCTTGATATACTTGCATTGATAGCCCAAAAAACTTTGAAAAACTTTAAGGGGACAGAAGCATTTGCATAATACAAGAAACAAAACACTAGCAACATAGCTAAAACTTTATTTTTTAACATTTCCTTTCACCCTCAATTCGATTTAGAAGTTCACTCCTTAAAAAATTTCATGTAACAATGTTCAAGTCGGACGAAAAATAATCTTTTACTTAGTTAAGGGTATTGGTACATTTCTCCAAATCTTATTGCGACAATTACTAGATCGTAAATGTCCACGCAACCATCATTGTTTATGTCCGCATTTGGGTTCCAATAAGGATGATATGACGGAAGCCCAAATGAAAATGCAACAATTACACAATCGTAAATGTCGACTTCACCGTCTACGTCGAGGTCTCCAGGCCCAGCTACAAAAATCCAACCATCATTAAGAGTGTTGTCTTCCATGTAAACCTCCTCTAGAGTGGGACAAGCGTAAGCCCAGAGCGTATAGTTGCCTTTAGCAAAGCCAGTTGTGTCCCATGTGAAGATTAAGCTTAAAGATGTATTACCCTCAAGTGTGACTTCTTTTGTTTCTATTGCCGTTTCGTTAGCAAAGGCTGTAACGTTAAAGGTTACCGTGAACTTACCATGGTTAGCAATTTCGACGCTTATGTTCATGGCGAAGCCCTGTCCAACTATTGATTTAAGGATTGTTATGTTGGTCACTGCAATATTGTGATATTGAAACTCGTTTATTGTTCTGTTTGTTATGCATGTAAAAACTGGTTGCCAACGCTTTATGATGGCTTCTATTCCACTGGGGAATGGGTTAAACCAATATTTTATTCCACCTTCCCACCTTGTGTTTGGGTAGGGTCCTGGTTCGCTAACTCCTTCCCAGGTTTCGTTGTAGAAAATTTCGCATGTAAGTGCAAAAATGCCTTTCGTCCCGTACATCCAATCATCCCAAGTGCCATAAGCAAGTCCTGCACCGAAAGAAGACTGCATATATGGTGTTCCACCAGTTGCCAGTGAAAGTTCACTGGCAACTTCTTTGTATTTGGCTTCGTCTAGAGGTGGGGTACAGGTGTACCCCCATGGATACAGTATCATTTCCATTCCGGAATGGAAACTAATTGCATACATGAAATTGTGCTGTTGGACTAAATCTCTAATTGCTTGTGTCTCAGGTTCTGAGAATGGGTTAGAGCCTTTATAGAATTCAGACCGCTTGTTTGAGGTCCCTTGTTCCCAAGCATATTTGTAGTTTCGATTTAGGTCAACTCCTCCTATCCAGTCTTCTCCAGAAAGGCCATCACCGTCGTTGTCTATTCCCTCCCAACCAATTAAAACAGGATTCTCCGGATCAGTGTAGTTAATAAGTTGCTCGATAAACCCGTCGCCATCCTCATCTTCGGGAGGATC
>JAWCEH010000220.1:0-5414 GCA_038859955.1 Bathyarchaeia archaeon
CCAGCGGAGCTGTTCGGATTAACGGCGTGAGCTAAAGGATGTAATTTAACACCGACGAAACCTAAATCTTTCACACATCTTTCGAGTTCTTCTCGATACTTGCTCCGCGGAAGATGAGGATTTGGATTTGCTATGCCAAAAATTCGGCTAGGCATCTTCTTTGATAACTCCGCTAACTCATTATGCTGCTTAATGACAGTTTCTAGGTCAAATGTTATGCCTGGCTGAACGATGCTTACATCAATGCAGTTCTTTTCCATCCCCATAATTAGATCTTTTAGGTTGAACTCGTGCTCGAAAACATAATCGTAGCCCAAATGCGCGTGAGCGTCAACGATTATAATTTTCTCTTTATTTGCGCGTATGAGATTCATAAGGATCCCTTACCATTAATCTCTCTTAACGATAGATTATTCTTAACCTTTTATAAGTACCGTTTAACTTATTAGGGCTGACTTAAACCTTTTAATGAGTACGCGTTTAGCATAACATCACTAAAGGTTATAGGCAGTAGGATTAGATTATTCTGCATAGCCGGGCTCAGGCAACCCTTAAAACCCTCCTTTTCCCCCAACATATGCCCTCGAGTTAGGGAAGTCTCCGCGGAGATGAGTTTCAGGATCCAACCAGCTACTGGAAGTCGTCCTAAGGGAACAATTCCTAACACTAAGGCTAAGGGTTAACCCCCGGGTATACTCTACATGGCGAAATATTTTTTCTTCAAGCAGAGCCCGTTTTAAGCTCTGTTTCAGGAAAGCGGTGGTTTTAGCGCCGGGGATGGGATTCGAACCCATGCGCCCCGTAAAGGGGCACTGGATCTCGAGTCCAGCGCCTTATCCACTCGGCCACCCCGGCACATTCTAAAATTTTTCTTCTCTCCCCTAAAAAGGTTTATTTAAAAAGATTTATTTTTGAGTTCTGGATGGATAATGTTGCTGGGTGGATAGATGCTGTTAGTGAAGGGATTCTGCTTTATGGAGTGATGGCTGAGGCGAAATATCAGATATTAGGAGGCAAATTATGGTGGTTAGAACGGCGATGCCGCCATTAAGAAGTCTTGCCGAGAAATGCGGGATCTATATCGGCACCGCGTTAGAGCGTGTTCCTCTCGATATACAGAACTACGCATCCACGCTTAAGCGGAAATTTAATATGTTGACAACTGAGAACGCACTAAAGTTCAGTATTATTCATCCGCAACCAAATGCCTATTCTTTTAGCGACGCGGATCATATGATTAACTTTGCTGAATCCGATGGAATGAAGGTTCGTGGTTATACGCTCGTTTGGCATGAGCAGCTTCCTGAATGGGTTCTGCAGAGAAAATACGCTCGTGAGGAATGGATAAATATTCTGCGTGAGCCAGCGCCCTCTTTACGGGGCGCGTAAAGGGGCCGGATGGAAACTGGCAACTCTTTTTGGTTTCAAGGAAGGTTTTGAGAATTTTTAAGGCTTCAGCCTCAGCCTCGCTGGGCAGGTTCAGCCTTTTCGACAATCAGCTTCACATGTACCACCGGCTCCTCCATCGGGAGCGTAGAGCGGGCATGGATCATTAAATAAATATTTAACGGTTCAAGAGGAGGAAGTCGAGATGATGCCAAAAAGTCTATGCGTAAAACATCGTAAAACAAGTGAGAGCAAAACATAAAAAATCTACCGTTAACAAGGGCCTCGATGTCAAGTCAAAATCTCAAAGTGTCTCAATCACAAAGATATCTTAAGACATCCTTATGTGCTCTGCAGCATTCCCACCTTACATCATGATGCATAATCGCTATAAATCTTCCATGATCCATTTACTAATTATCTCTCGAGCGGAAAATCCGTCTTCTCCGTATGCATCAGCACCTATCTCTCGTGCGAACTCTGGTGTAACTGGGCGGCCGCCTACAATTACTTTTACTGTATCTCTGAGGTTCTCTTTTTTAAGGGTCTCAATAACTTTCTTCATTTGGGGCATTGTTGTCGTTAAGAGGGCGGATAAGCCTAATATCTTAGGCTTATGAATTTTGACAGCCTCAATGAACTTTTCGGCGGGAACATCTACACCTAAATCTATTATTTCTAATCCCAGTGGTAAAAGAAGCGTTATAACCAAGTTTTTACCGATATCATGTATATCCCCCTCAACAGTTCCTATAACCATTTTAACTCTTTTAGCGCCAGGTTCTTTCGATGCTAGATGTGGTTTTAGAATCTCTAAGGCCTCCTTCATTAATTCACCAGCAGCTATTAGCTCTGGTATAAAATACTCGCTTCTTTCGTATCTTTTACCTATTTCATCTAACCCTTTCAAAAGAACCTCAAGTATCCCTTTAGCTTCAATTCCATGCTCAAGCGCTACCTTACAAAGATCTATAGTTTTTTCCATGTTTAACTCAACAACGCTCTTAAAGAGTTCCTCCTTAATATCCGTAATCATCAAGATTCACCCTAAACCTTAAACTAACTATAGCTTATCTATTTTTAAATCATTTATTGTACACTTTTTTAACTTATTTATATATTCCGTATTTTTCTGCGCTTCTTATCATAGCAATAATATTCTCCTCCGGAGTTCCTCTTGGTATTTCACCACCAGTGCTGAGAATATATCCCCCGTTAGGAGCCGCTAGTTCAATTTGTCTTTTACATTCTCTCTCAACCTCATCCGGTGTTCCTCGTAACATGATTTTTAATGGATGCACATTGCCTACAAGACAAACTTTATCTCCAATTCTTCTTTTAAACTCACTAATATCCGCATCTGGATAAAAGTTATTGAAAACTTCTACATGCATTTCTGGAATTAGTTCAAGAACCTTTGTGACATCTCCATCGCTATGCCAATAATGTATCCTATTGGGGAAAGTCTCAAATACACGCCTTATATACGGTAATGCGAACTCTCTAAAGAGCTTGGGTCCTAGAAAACCTGGGAAATCGTCTCCTAAACCTACTCTTTCAAATTTTTCCCCGACAACTTCTTCTCTAACCTTAGTCCACTCAATAATTGTTCTCGTGGTTATCTCGAGTATTTCACGAGCTAACTCCGGCCGATTTTTAACATCAGCAAAGAAACGGCTCTGACCACGGACCAAGCATGCCAAATCAAATGGTCCCAAAGAGTACCAGAAATCTACATTCTCTCTACCTACTTTCTCCTCCATATACCTATAGGTAGCTATCGAAATAGCCATATACGCTGAATGGTAGCAATCAGGGACCTCAAGTTTCTTTACATCCTCAGGCTTCTCAATGATAGGGAAAATTAGGGGGGAGTCATCTTCTTGCCACTTAATTTTGCAGCCCAATGCTGATGTCTCAGCAACTATAACATAGTCAGGGTATAAATTTCGTAACTCGTAGAACCTTCGCCTTGCCAACAATTGAGCTTCAGTCATAACTTTTGGATCATTGAAGTAACTGACAACTTTAACTTTAGCAAATTCGGCAAAAAATGGATGATGCATAGACAGTGAAACGGGGACGCAATCCGGCTTTCCCAATTTTTCTGCTTGTGCTACTCTTTCAGCATTCAATTGTCTGAAGCTCTTCATGAACATTTGCCCACCACTCTAACTAAAAACAAGTATACTTTCCATATTTCTTGCCAGCTTTAACTTGAGCCGCAAAGTTCTCAGGCTTAGTCATGTCTGTTGGGGTGCTGCATGATGATAAGATATATCCGCCCCCAGGAGCCGCCACAGTTATCACTCTCCTAACCTCAGCGACAACTTCATTTATGCTCCCATAGGGCAGTAAGTTTCCAACATCAATATTTCCTATTAAGCAAATTTTATCTCCGTACTTTTCCTTTACCTCTTTAATATCGATACCCGCGGCTGGTTCAAGCGAGTGGATACCATCCACACCAGCCTCAATAATCATATTCATTAACGGTAAGATGTTGCCATCACTATGCACTAAAACCAGTGCCCCCTTCTTATGGAATGTATCCACTGCCTCTTTTAACCTGGGGAAGACCAGTTTCCTCCATAGTCTGGGATGGAGGAAGGGGCCGTGTTTATAGGCATAATCCTCAAAGATGAAGAGAACTTCAGCACCTTCTTCTATGAATTGCTTTCCAACCTCAATCGTGTAAAAGGTGGAGAATTTAAAAACATCTTCAAGAAAACTAGGATTGGTATAGGCGTAGCGACATACATTTTCATCCCCTATTCCTCTCACAGTATACTCGTAAATACTTCCAGCCGTTGGTATGATATATATTGAGTCTCCTGCCGCTTTAACGGCTTTTCTGTATTGCTCTATTCTAAATGGATTATATGGGTCAGGTCTTGTGAAATTATAATATTTTTCAGGTGTTGTTAGGTAACCACCCATGTAGAAGTCGGACATCGTACCTGCACGCACTTTCCTAGAAAATATTCTCCCCCACTCATCCACGTATCGATCCTCGTCTAGCATAATATTTTTAGAGGCATCCGTTAGGGCAAAGAAGCCGATTCCATCTAATCCTAATTTAACATGGGCTTTTACAACCTTGACAAAGTCTTCTAGTGTAACTTTCTCACTTGTTGTCTCTGTTAAAATGTGAGCGGGGACCTCTTCTCCCGTGAGGTCCTTTATTATCTTTTCGCTTACAGCGAGTTCAAAGAGTGGGACTCTATCAGGTTCTCTTAGTTCGATGGCTGCAAGTATCCTCTCTCTTGGGTTCATGAAGAGATTTCCCTCAAGATTTTCTCACTTTCCTCCTCAGATAGGGTGATTAATAATGGTCTTTCGCCTAGTTTAGTTGTAAAGTGCCATGAATACTCTGGTTCGAGGCAGCACCAGACTTCTTGCTCCACTACTTTACCCTTAACGTTTTCAGGGATATCATCTTTGATGGCGTTAAATTCGCGCCTAGCTACTACCTTAAGAATCCTTTTGTACTTCTTCCACTTAAATCCATACTCGTCTATCTTTTCTTCTCCATTAATCTCTTCGATTTTCAGCAATTCGGCTACCAGTCTCATCCTTCTTCACCTAACCACCTTCTACAAACTATTACTCCTTCAACAGCGGTCCTAGTAGCATAGTCGACACCAATTTTACTCCCAAATTCGCTGCTCACCGCAGCCCCTCCAATAATTACTTTTACATTTTCCCTTAATCCTTTTCTCTTTAGCGCTTCCATAACTTCCCCCATATACGGTGCAGTTACGCTTAATAGAGCTGATATTCCATACTTTGAGAATGGAGCCTTAGGAGCAACGATTGAGCTAAGGCAATACGAGGGTAGCTATTTAGCTGGCGAGATTCTCTACAAGCTTATAATAGCTGGTCGAGAAAAGTGGAATGACGTATTAAAAGAGTATGTTCCAGAGTATCCAGCGAAGAAAGAGATACTGTTGCCCTTCGGATGGATTACAGCAAAGAAGCTTGATGTTGAACCGTTTCCAGAGTTAGGATGGATAAAGACACTAGAC
>JAWCEH010000221.1:0-5397 GCA_038859955.1 Bathyarchaeia archaeon
CGGATATTTACAAAGTCTCAATAACTCTAAACGGCATAACAATATTTGATGAACCGACAAATATAGAAAAATCAGGAAAAATTGAATTAGTTGCTAAGGCATGTAGCATAAGGATTCTTCTAAAAGATAGTAATGGAGAGCGAGGAACATGAAGATTAAAATAAAAAACATTTACTGCCCAATATGCCATCGATGAACATACTTTACAGGCAAAGTAGTTTACGAAAGCAAGAGAACAAAAGTTATTGAATGGAAGTGCGCCGACTGCGGTGTCATCATAAAATAAAGACACGAGAAGCTTGGAGAAATATATAATCAAAGAAAGAAGATGGGAAACTTAAGCCCAAACCCAGTAATCTGGATAAGAAAGGGAAACTATAGAGACTTCCTATTCTTTGAAGTCGGAAGAAAACTCTACGCTTTCCGCTACGCAGATGTAGAAAGACTTGAAAGAGATGAAATCTTAGCTATAGCAGTATACCGAGTTTTAGAAGGGAGAGACTAATCTAAGCACTGTTACGTTTTTTCTATTTGCATCATTTTGGACATAACCAAACTTTCGCTTCTAACCATTCGAATTTAAAAGCAATTTTTATGAGCGTTTTTGAATATCTCAATTAGGTCGTTAAAGATCCGTTCATAGCGCTTTATCTTACTACTTTCCCACATTTCTTTAAAATCTTCTCGAAGAATGTAAACACCATCTAATTCATATTCAGCAATAACTCTATTCCTATGTCTGCCATTGTACCCTCCTTTATCTCTTAAGAAGAAATCCTCGTCATTGTCAGTTGTAGCTAAGAACACACGGACATTTTTGGTTACATCAGAAGAGAGTAATTTTAATTTCCAATAGCATGCTTGCGCGATCCTTTCCCTTAAACTCGTTTTACATGAGATGATAGCCAAAATCACAGATTTCCAAGGTTCGGCGCGATTATAATCAACGATGGCTATGTCAGTATCTGGAAGTAATAGATATTTTCCATATTTTATGGCAAGCTTTCTTTGAATGATTTCATTACCTTCGATTTCATTCTCAGAAAAGACGCTAAGATTTTCAAATGTACAATCTTGGGATTTAAGTCTATTAAAATATCCTTTTAGAATTGAATAAATAACCTTTTGAAATCTATTCCCAATATAGACATGCCAAGACTGCTCGGAATATTGTTGGACATAAGTTTTCTTTAACTTTTTTATTTTATTCCAGGCATCCATTGGATCTATATTACCTTTTTCTATCTCAAGAATTAAACTCTCTACTTTTTGCTTGGCATTAACCATAATTTAACCTCACTGTCTAGGATAGTATGTCCATTTAATTTCTCTAGATTCAGCTGCTTTGGGTTTTGTGGTTACTTTCCGCATTATTATTAGATATTTGAAACCTCGTAAATAGAAATTGAATCTTCTTGCTCGATTATACCACGGGCCTCTATGAGAGATTTGGCCTCTCCGAGCTACACAAATAACATCTACAGGCTCAAAGTACTTGCATAAGCGTTCATAGACTTTAAAACCTACGGGAGTAAATTTGTTTTTAACCCATTGATCACCAATTAACCATCCTATTACCTTTCCTTCCTTCAATATTCTGTGACATTCTTTCATCACTTTCTCAAGTTCATCATAAAATTTTTCGGTTTCACTAGAAATTTTACCTATACAATCTGGATGGTCATTATACCTAACATTATCACCGTAAGGTGAATCTACAAAAATCATATCCACGGAATTATCCTCTAAAGGTATTTTTCTGGAATCATTTTGAATAATTCCAGATCGTGTAGGCGCAATATCGTAACAAATACATCGGCGTCTCTCTCCTTTACAGACATCAAGGGTTGTTCCACTTCCCGCCATAGGATCTACAACTAGATCGCCTGGATCAGTGTATCTCCAAATCATGTTATAAATAATTAAAGCAGGAGTAACTCCAGGATATTTATTATCCCCTTTAGGAGTTAAGCCATAACTCTGTTTTGGGAAATCCCAAAAAGTTGTAGCTTCAATAAGAGGGATTTCTTCTTCAATATCTACTTCATTAATCCTTTTTTTAATTTTCTCTTTTTGTTCTAAAATTAAATGAATTGTCTCACTCTTTAATGACGTTGACGTTGCATCTAAGGTGGGATGGGGTATAAATAAATCTAAGAAATCTATTAATTTTTTGCCAAATAATGGTGTATTTCTCCTTATTCCAAATTTGTTTAGTACTCTTTTTGCATTCTTTAATACTATTCTCTCTCCAAGAATTTCGACTTTCACTTGATAGGGATATTTCCCATTCCATGCTTCAGGTTGAATATTGAAACCGCTTTGAATACGCCAGATAAAGTATTTGCATCTAGATTATTTAAAAAAAGAAGGTCTCCTTTCCTAACTCTAATAACAATGGGGCCATAAAACTTCTCTGTCCCAAATAGCAACTTTTCAAGACATTCTTCTTCAGTTTTTTTAGTAGAGGCAAAAACGAAGCCACGAATTAATTGTTCCTTATTTTCACCCATTGTTTTAACCATTTAATTAACTAACTTCGCTCCTATTTTAACTTAAACCCTCAGAATAGAGCCTCACAACAAGAGCCTTAACCCATGCAGGTTACCCACCCTAGGAAAGATACTTCTATTACTAAATAACTTAATCAGAATCAGATGGGTCAGGTCTACTCTCATGCGAACTCTAGATAAAGGGAGAGATCTGACCTTAACTTGACTGGCCCCTCCGCGGGGCATCGAATAATTTTAAATATATTGTGTCTAAAGTTTATTATGAATGCTGTCGCAAACGCGAGCATTCGGCTGTCATATAGCATAAGGAAAAGCTTGGATTAAACAGTTTCTGAGGTATATGTTTTTTAATTATAGGCTTATCGTCGTACGTCTTGGAAAGTCTATTATACGATAATCAGTGTTGATACTGTACATTTGAGTCTCTAGTCGTAAATGTAGAAAAATCTAGACAAAGATTCTAGGTTCTTGGCTCGCGGCTTGTTTGAGAAGCAGGGGGACAAATGCTAAAAAGGCTAGAATTACTGAAGACCTCGTCTTCTTGTCCATCCTTGGCTATGACCTCAAATTTTTTAGTAGGTCTCAGCAGAGCATACCATGGTGCAATGCTTTCTAAAACCATTCCAAACCCTATAGCCAAAGCCGTCTTGACCTTGTTTTTCAATGATTTCTTCAAACCCTTGATGTAAGGTCTATTCAACTCATATCCTTTTTGATACGCTCTGAACAATGAGAACCATATAAATCCAGCTAAAGCTCCAGAGCCAGTAAACAAGCCCCCGGTCGGGTTAATAATGTTCAGAATAAGTGCGATCAGGGAGGGCAAGGCTGCGAGCCAGCTCACAACTGCGTAAAGGGCGGCCAGTCTATACCTCAGCCATAAATCTCTTCTCCTAATAACGTTTAAAGCCCCCAGCGCCCAACGTCTTCTCTGACTCAACATGTCTTTAACCATTAAAGGCGGCTTCTCGTAAGCGAAGCCCTTCAAAACAGTCTTTAACGGCCAATATTCCTGTAAAATCCTTAACCCGAAAATCCAGTCTTCCGCTTTGACGTTTCCAAAATCCCAGCCTATCCGCTCTTCCACGTCAGCTCTTACTAGGAGATGAGAGCCGTGATGACCGAAGGATAATACTCTTTTGATTTTCGTCGCAAGCAATATTCTCACGTCATCATATGACCTAACGGGTTCTTGCGTCTGCGATACATTCCACCTCCACCCGTCTGGGTATATTATTATTCCTGCAGCATAAACATCTCTAGGACCTGCCGACTGAATATAATCTATGATGCCAAATATTGTATCTTCCCCTACCATCGTCTCATCATCCTGATGGTATATCCAAACATTCTCGGTGGTGAGCCGTTCCTGCCTCATTACCTCCAACGCATACGTCAACGCCCTCGCCTTATGCTGTGTTTTATTTGCTGTTTGAAAATTTTTTGGAACAACAATTACCCTGCACCCTAGCAGACGGATATCTTCATAGAACTCTAAATTGTCCATATAGTTATCTTCTTCTACTACAATCCATGATACTATGTCTAGACTGGTATGTTCCAGTCTATTCTTAACAACTTCACTCCAGTAAACGACTGATAGGACGCTTTTGGCAACCGTCTTGAGATTTCTACCGTTTGTTGGCAAAATAAAAACGACCTTTTTACCTCTTAGTCTATCGGCATTGCTTTTTATCTTCTCAACATCTATTAAGAAATGGCTTTCATCAAAAACCATAAATCCCAAGTTATGAAGTGTGAAGTGTATTATTGGAAGAATCCAGCTGAACTTAGTTAAGTGTACAATCCAGCCCAATATACTGTTTACTACAGGGCTCCCGGGTAAAACACTCCCCACCAACATTGTGAATCCAAACAGGTCGACAAAGGCATTATCCTTCCCATCAAAAAAGGCTTTAACTGTATTGTTATATTTCTCGACCGTGTATTCGGTATATACAGGCTTAATCTTTTCTTCACCTGCTTTAAGGGTTAAGCATTCATTTTTGTCAATATACTGGTCGTTGATTTTGGATAATAGCACTGCAAGACTCATTAAGGAAATGTTTAGGAATAAAATTATACCAGCAAATGGATTAAAATGCAACAATATGAAATGACCAGCCCTGTATAACACGTATATAAAAAGTCTATAATGATTCATGGCAACAAATGTAATAGTGGTCCAGCTTAAGAAGCGGAGTAGCGCCCGGATAAGCAATGTCATCCACCAGCCGCAGCGGCGCCCTCCTCGGCGGCCGGAGCCCCGGGCGGAGCTTCAGCTGGCGCTGTTGTGGACTCTTGCAGGTGATTTCTTCCTAGCCTTTTTGGCCGCTGACTTCTTCCTGGTCTTCCCAGCCTTCTTCTTGGCTTTAGCGCCCTTCCTCCTCGTCATACCTTTTCTCGCGAGTTGTAGGGTTTGGGGTGTATTAAATATTATCGATTTTTTCTTTCTGTGGGCTGGGTTTGCTTAATACATGCCCCTATAATTTCTGTACTGGTAGCGTATGGGCTCTGAGTCAGAGGTTGAGGAGCTGAAGCACAGGGTTGAGGCCCTGGAGCAGGCGGTGAGAACTCTTCTTAAAAACTTGAGATCACTCGAGGTTAGGGTTGAGGTTCCTAGAGTTATTATTGCTAGGGAGCCTGTCTATGTGAAGATTTCTGAGAGTGAGCTTTACGGTAGGATTATTCTCTTGGTTGAGGATGGCTTCTTCGAGAGGTATAGGTCGCCCTCAGAGGTTGCCCAAGAGCTCCACAGGAGGGGCTGGGCTCCAAAAGACTTCCGGCACGTGAGGCCTGCGCTTGAGCACCTAGCCAGGTCCCGAAACCTTGAAAAAGTCTCTCAAGTCTAGGATGGCGAAGTCCGTCGGACGGCCGCGGACGT
>JAWCEH010000222.1:0-5396 GCA_038859955.1 Bathyarchaeia archaeon
CAGCCGCATTAGCCATAAACATTAGTTTAGCCTATCTGCACATCATCGGTGAAGAACCTGAGTTTGATTATTACTACTTTCACCTTTTTGGAAAGCTAGTAACCATGAAGATAACAAAAAGAGAAGATTGCATAATATGCGGTGCTAATGGAGAAATCTGGTGGAAAGATTGATCTCTCCTTTTGTAATACCAATCATAGGATTCATAACAGCAAGTGTAGCCGTTCTTTTTATGATTGCTCGATTACCAAGAGATTTTAGGGAAACATTCGGTCCGGCTGTTTATTTGATACCTATAATGGGTGGATGGGGGGTTTACCAATTTCTCAGCTGGATTAATCATTATATTAATGCCGTAGCTGTTTTTCTCTTTCTGATAATTATACCTGGATGTGTAACAGCATTTGTAATAATGTTGGCAGCAATTAAAAATCGAAGTCATAAAATTCAAAGGAACATCAGACAAATAATTCAAACAAATGGCATTGCAATAAGGCAGACTGCACCATCTTTACAAACAGCGATTCCTAGATATGGCATAAACGACTATTATGCTGCCCCGTTAATACAACATTGGGACTCTGATGGTGGATGGGAACCAACATCCCTAGTCCCAATTGATAAAAACACTCCTCTAACAAAAGATTGGGTTACTGTCGATATTGAAACTCCGGAAATAGTTAGGCCAAGAGACCTCGTCATTATCCGGGTCGATTTAATCAATAATCACCCAGCCAGGGTACTCTATGATAAAGGTGTTCTGGAGATCGTCTACCCTAATGGGATAAAACGCGGATACGGTCCAGATTCAATCTTTATTAAACCTAATGGAGAAACGCTTACACTTTACTATAAATGGGATGCCCCCCTTTTCCCGGGGAATTTCATTCTCAGGTATCATCTGTTCAGTTTGCAATCTAAAACAGAAAAGGTGTTGGTAGTTGAATGAATATTTTCCTATAGACTTATCCGCTTTGATGGTTTATTTTAGGTTTGGTATGGCATGGCTTATATGTGAAGTAATTTTCTACAGCGTATTTTCTTACGTTCTAAAAAAGCGGTGGATTTCTCTATCCATTTCTATTGGCCTATCCACGTTTTGTTATAGGGAAGCAGCGGTGCTTCTCAATCATGCTAGTCACGCGTTGTTCGGCATCTTTCTGACACTGTTCTTTATGATCTTAATATGGCAAGCGTATTTTCAAGCAAAAAAGGGTAAATTGGGGTGGGGAAGCTAGATGGTGTTAAATATAAACTTTAACCCCTTGAGCATTGAAGCAATAATTACTGCATGCCTTTTGTCGCTTCTCAGCACGTTAATTTTATCAAAAAATAAAAAGCTAGAACAAGCTGGCAGAAATAAAAACCCAATATTAATTCTGAAATTTCTTCTAAATATGGCTAGCTATTTTTTCTTTGCAAAAATCAACGTGTTTATGGTTACAATTTGGTATGCTATTGTGGGATTACCTACATTCTACCTTTATTACACGATGTTCATCTGCTTAAAAAATGAGTTGAAGGAGAGGTGGAACAGCTGAAAAGTTTAACAGCGGAAGTGAGTATGTTATGACCTTCCTATTTAAAATTGATGATATATTTGATCTTTTCAGGTGGCTCCATATTTATTTACGAGATGTTATACGCTGGTTTCTAGAGAATACATTGTTTAAAGCAAACCCTAGTCTCTCTGAGCAGTTTGCAGATCCAATAATTCTGCTTTGTAGTTTAACAGCGATACTATTAATGCTTGAACTTGTAACTAAGGCTAAAAAATTGTTGGCAGCAATCACGGTATTGGGGTGGATTATATTAATTATCGGCATAATTGTGAAAATAGCATGACTCGTGAGGTGGACTCGAAACTTTGTTATATTACTTCTGTAGCTTAATCTAAAACTTTTAGATAATACAGAACAAAAATAGGTAGGATCTAATATCTAGAAGAGAAGGTAGTTTTATTGAACAAATATAGCTATGATTTTAAAAGATTTTGAATTTTCAAATTTTTCACGGTGAATGTTTTTATAAAATCATGCTAAGTTTATTGAGTGAGGTGGTTTAAATTGACTGTCCCTGGAATGGGATTAAGGAAGAGCCTTGTCGGAAAGCATTGGGACCATTGGTACGATTTTCCTCGCTTTCATGTCGTTCCGCCAAAACCTTACGGAAGTATTGGCCTTGGCACGATCTGGACGACGAAGAATTGGCACGATTGGCGCGATTGGCCGCATTTGCACCACATACGACCAAGAACAACAGTACAAGAAAAACAACTAGTAACCACGTCTGAATTAGAACGCGAACTTCAAAGACAACTCGAACAAAGGCAACGCGAACTTCAATGGCAACTCGAACTCCCAAGATGGTTTAAAAAACTAGAACAGATAGACAAATATTAAAAACGGAAGAACTATAATCTTGACAGCCACTTTCCTTTTTATGCGCTCACCACAAAGACCATAGAATAACAACATCTCTTTTTTTTAAAAAATACCTGTAACATTCCTTTGTAAAATTTAATATAAATCATCTTAATGTTTTGTATTATGAGGAAGATTGAAATCTAAAGTAGCTATTGTTAAAAGCCCTAAAATTCCAGGCACGCCGACTCATTATGAAAATGATGCCATAAAAACAATAGAGGAAATGATAGAAGAAGTCTTCGAACTCTCCATTGGTGGCTTGAATAATCTAATCGATAAAAATATGAAAGTTCTTATCAAACCAAACATAGCTTGGCCCTGCAATCCAGAACTTAGTGCAATAACCGACCCCCGCGTCATAGAAGCGTTAATCAGATATATCAAAAAGCAAGTAAAAGTTAAAGAAGTTATCGTTGGTGAAGGTCCTGTGCTAGGAACATGGACCGCCAGAGAAGTATTTCACATATCTGGCATTGAAGGAGTCGTGAAAAGAGCCGGAGGAAAATGTGTATATTTTGATGAAGTGCCTCGAGTTATAATGAAGAATGAAGATGCAAAAGTCTTTGACTGCTTCAGCCTTCCTAAGCCTCTTTTAGAAGCCGATGTTTATATTAACCTACCTAAATTAAAAGTCCATGCTATGGAAATGGTTAGCTTAGGAATAAAAAATCAAATGGGTTTACTTCTCGAGGAAAGATTAATTGCGCACAATTCGTTGAGCCAAAAGCTTGTCGACATATTAAAAGTTATACGACCAGACTATACGCTCGTAGATGGAATTTGGGCTTTACAGGGAAACGGATCTATTCCTTCAAACCCAGAGGAGTATGTTATAAAAGATATGAACGTTTTAATTGGAGGAACGGACGTTGTTGCTGTAGATGCTATTGCATCCATGCTTATGGGATATAATCCGGAAAATATCGATGTTTTAAGAATAGCCGCTTATGAAGGAATTGGTAAGGCCCATTTCAAAGATATAGAAGTTGTTGGACGAAATTTAAATGAAGTTAAACGAAACTTCATCAAGCCTGACTTGCGAGTTCAAGCGGTATACCCTAACGTTGAAGTTTACATGGGAGGAGCGTGTAAGTATTGTACCGCGTTCCTCGCAGAAATTCTCACATTATTAAACGCAAGAGGCATTCTTAAAAAATTGATAAGTCCTTTAAAAATTATAATCGGAAAAAAATTACATTTATCAACTAAGTTAAAAGATCATAAAGGATACATTCTTTTTGGAGACTGTGCAATAGAAGACAACGCCAAATTAGGGGAATTCGTAATAGAAGGTTGTCCGCCTCTTATGAACTTCCTTAATTTCATAAAAGCTGTAGAAAAACATGTCGGAAAAAAGTTGAATTTAAGTGAAATACTTTGGTTATAAAAATATCAATACTAGAATCAGTCCTGACATATAATGACTTGAAATTACAAAAGGTAATTTTTACAAAACCTACTGAAAAGATTAAAGTCGCAGAGAGAGTTATAAACGGAATAAGAGAAATAGTAGGCAGTAATCTAATCTCTATCATTCTTTTTGGCTCCGTTGCTACTGGTACGAGTAAACGAAAAAGCGATATAGATATTCTGGCTATTATTAAGGAAAACCCTGAAGTTGAGAAAGTAAAGCTTCTAACACTTGATGAAAAAATTAAAGAGGACATCGTAGCCATTTGCCTAATAGACTTAGAGAGCTTATTTTCTAGATTAATAAAATCCGATCCGTTTCTACTCAACATTCTATCGAACGGAAAAATAATATATGATAACCTTTTTATTCAACATCTTCAGAACTTAGTTAAAAAAGGATTATTTGGCCCGAATAAAGAAATGGGAGAATTTTTACTTGAAAAAGCTAAAGAACAGTTAATCTTTGGTCAATTAATTTTAAAGGATTTCTTAAGGTTTATTTATTGGGCCGTCTGCTATGCCTCTGACGCTTACCTATATATAAAAGAAATATTAGCACCATTGGATATTAATAAACGATTTATGTTGTTTAAGAAACACGTGCCGGGTGAGATAGCGCAACTATTTGATGAAGTGTTGAACGAAGTTAGGCTATTAGAGGAAGAAGAAAGTACTGATGCTGGAAAGCTCTCGAAACTACACGACAAAGCTGAAAAGTTTATCCACCTTATACAAATTTTAGTACGTGGGAAGAATTGTCAAAATTTTGGCGAAAATACCCCGAAAAACGCTTCACTTCTTAATTTTGACCAGAAGATTAAAAACATAAAAGAAAGGATGACAAGCAGCGGTGTTGTTTCTTAATGTTTTTTAATCAAGATTTTGCGGGAGGGTAATACGCTTACGAATTGCCATCCTTCCGCCAAGTACTGTTCAAGCTCCCTTTCGTGGATTATTCTTTGTGGGTTATGTTTGCCTTCTCTAAGCTTTTTCAGCTCCCTTTCGTAAAGCTCAAGTTCCTCATCCTTGCTTAGCTCCCTTCCGATCATCCTTTCTTTGGCGACTTTAACGTCTAGCAGGTCTATTCCTAAAAGGCTTTTAGCCATGCTTTTCAAAGCTTCAATTTTAGCCTCCTTAATTATGCTTGACTGTTCTAGGGGTTGGGTTGCCGTGCTTAGGAATGGCTCGCATTCTTTGTAGGCTTTGCGCATGTCCTCAACCATGTCCGGCGGCAGTACGCCCTTGTTTGTTGAATATCGGGCTTCTATGTCGCCCTTATGCCCCATAATAAACTGCAGGTAAGGATGGCTGATCTTGCCCTTAGACTCGGCTATTATCATGTTTGTGTCGCAGTAAGCCCTCAAAACATAAGGCCTCCAATTAAATCCGGCTCTTAAAATGGCTTCCTTGATATCCCTAGTCACAAGAGTAGTCCTCAGAAACCTGTTCCTTTTAACTCCTCTAGGGTCAAAGCCCAGTAATGGGGAATCTTTACTCAATTCTTCGCCTTGCTTAACCCTCTCCTCCAAATACTCCTTAATGTAGGTTATTGTTTGC
>JAWCEH010000223.1:0-5380 GCA_038859955.1 Bathyarchaeia archaeon
TGCCGCAGACCGGGTCTCTAGGCAACTTAACGCCCTCGACCCTAAAACGCTGGTCTATCTAATAAATATGTCGCTTAAACGAATCCTGATTTTTGAGCTATCTTGTGCTTGAATTACGCAAATAGAGCTGCCTATTAAAATGATTGCAGCCAGCGGAATATATTTATAGGCGAGGGGAAGGATGGTTTTGAAGTTCTCCTTTTTAAGCTGGTGCTGGCTCCGATAACTACAGTCGCATAATGGTGCTGGGCGCCTTGAATTAAAGATCATTGATTTGCGCCAGAAGACGGCTTCTTCCTCATTAAATTGCTCCTTCGCAGGAGAGGTTTTGTCCCCTCTGTGCTGGCTAATGTTATCAGCGATATGGTTGCCGCCAGCCAGAAGGCGTGCGGATCCAGCTCGACAATATCGAGCGCTAGGCGGGTTGCTGGAAAACTTAGTAGAATCATTAGGAGGATGATTTCCCAGAGAACCGCCAGCAACCAAAATATTCAATATCATCGCGCGGCGCCCTAAGGCAGAATTGACCTGCTTGTTGAAGTTAACCCATCGCTCCACTTCCAGAAGCCGTTGGATGCTGAGCAAGATTGGTCAGCCATTAGATCAGCCAGTCATAGCGGCTGTTCAATTAACTATAGACTCTAAGTCATGTTTTGACATCATTAAGAGGAAAGTCGAGGAGATGGTTGAATATGAACTAGAGAATTATAGATAAATTTACTGTAGACCTAGCGCATAGAAGGATACCGATATGTTAAGCTCCTCTCTAGCCCGGAATTACATAAGTGTCAATAATCTTTAACAGGAGACTATGCAAATATTTGGAGGGCTTTACTTTATAGAAAAATTATTTAAGATGAATGATTAATTACTTTCTTTTTGGGGAATAAGAGGTGAGGAACAAAAAGGCGATTTCAAAAATTCAAGCGGCTATTATTGCAGTAATAATTGTGGTCCTTGTTGTAGGCGTTGTCTACTACTATTATTCCACGAGAGGCCCCACCTCTATTCCTATTGAGCCAGTAAAGATAGGAGTTGTTTTGCCGCTAACAGGACCAGCATCTAAAATTGGCCGGGAGAAGCTTGATGGAATGCGATTAGCTGTCGAAGAGATAAATGAGAAAGGTGGAGTATTAGGTAGGCCCCTCGAACTTATTGTTATAGATGATATGGGAGAAACTGAAAAATGTTTAGCGGCATGCAAAAGATTGGTTGAGGTCGATAAAGTACATGTCATGTCAGGAATCTTGGGACAAGAGAGGGCTCCCCTCGACTACCTTGATGAAGTGGGAATTCCGTTTATTGGACCAGCCACTCCTCTTGTTATGGTGATTACTGAGGAATATCCAGGTACATGGGATAATCTCTTTTGTTTTGCATATACTGATCGAGCTGTCGCGAAATCAGTCATAACTTTCGCAGCGGACATTGTAAAAGCAAGGACCCTTGCCCTTGTTGCAGAGCAGTTTGGAGCTGGTTTCGAGCGGTTAGAGAAGATGATTCGTGACTTCGCGAGGGAAAGAGGTATAGAGGTCCTGCCAACGATTTTTTATCCGATAGGATGTAAAGACTTTACTGATGTTTTAATGAGATTAGAAGAATTAAAGCCTGATGCCATTTATAACTTTGTGGTTACAGGAGTTGAAGCAACTTACTTTAAACAAAAATATGAAAGAGGACTTAAAATACCATCCTATGTCTCCGGTGCCCTTCCGACCTCGTGGGAGTTCCCACAAATAGTTGGCCCAGAAGTAGCTGACTACTTATGTATTGGAACTTGGTGCTGGAACTTATCAGTTACTGAGAAAACTATTCCATTTTGCAGGAAGTTTTATGAGAAATATGGCTACCATCCATTTAGTCATGAGACTGCAGCGGGCTATGACGTTATATACTTTATTGCCGCTGTTATAGAGAAAGCAGGCAGCACCGATTGGAATGCCATTTTAGATGCAATACCGAAAACCGAGATTGTAGGAGTTAGAGGAAGACTTAGGATAAACATGAGGAACCACGCCCCAGCATGGCTTGAGGAGATGGGAGAAGGCTATCCTAGATACTACTATATCCGTCAATGGAAAAACGGTTATCCATACGTGATATATCCGCCGGAATTTGCTGAAAAAGCATTTGAATTGCCACCGTAGTAATCAGTTATCACCTATATATTTCCTCTATTTTATTTGAGGATAAGAGAGGAATCGTAAATGATTGGAAAGATAATTGAGCTGCTTATAAATGGATTAGCACTTGGCGCCTTATATGCCATAGCGAGTGCCGGTTTTTCACTCATTTTTGGAGTGATGCGTGTTTTGAATATTGCACATGGGATTTTTCTGGTTTTATCTGCTTATCTTACATATTTTATTTATCGATGTTTGGACATGGGCTTCATTGAGGGCGTTATTATTGCAATACTTTCTGTGACGGCATTAGGTTTGTTAACCGAAAAATTAGTTTTGTATCCTTTAAGAGCCTTTAAGGAAAGCTTGCTAATCTTAACATTATGTATAGGTATGATTATTGAACAAGTGATATATTTAACTATAGGTCCAGTTTATATAATGAATCCGGTTCTAATTTCAGGTACAATAGATATGTATAATATAAAGATCTCCACGAATAGAATCATTCTGCTATTTTTAAGCATATTCATAACATTATGTTTATGGGCTTTTTTGAAGTATACAAAAATGGGTAAAGCGATACGTGCTATTGTGCAAGATGAAGAGGTAGCAGCAATGTACGGTGTTCCGGTTAAACGAGTTAGAATGATAACAATGGGACTATCATGCGCCCTAGTGAGCGTTGCCGGTATATTACTTAACTCAATTTACATGTTTGATCCCTCAATAGGTTGGGAATTTATGGGTGTAGCAATAGCGGTAGCAATTTTTGGCGGCTTAGGTAACGTATTTGGGACGGTGGCGGCCGGTCTTATCCTCGGTATCATAGAGTCATTTGTCGGCTACTTTATTTCCACTAATCTACGCTTAGTAAGCTACTTCATCTCAATATTCCTCATATTATTGATAAGGCCTAGAGGCATATTTGGGGGAGGAAAAACGTGAAGATACTAGAGGAAATCAAAAACCCTTTTAAGCTCTCCTCTCTTCTCTTAGCGCTCCTTCTGGCAACTTTCCCTTTTTTGGGAAACTACTATATTTTAGATTTATTAATCTTATCAAATATTTACGCTATATTCGCCGCATCATTTGACATTATCTCCGGTTATGCAGGACAAATAAGTTTGGGTCACGCAGCCTATTTTGGATTAGGAGGCTACTTTTATGGTTTTTTAATAGACTGGTTTAATATTCCGCCAGCTCTAAGTTTCTTTTTAAGCGGGATATTAGTGGCAATCATCGGTTTTTTAGTCGGGGTACCATGTCTGAGATTGAAGGGAGCATATTTGGCATTGGGAACGCTCGCTTTCTCAGAGACTGTACGAACGACCATATTGGCATTTCCTAGTGTAACCTGGGGGCAAGAGGGGCTTCAAGTCAATCGCATGCTTCACGGCATAATTCATAATTATTATGCTTCGCTTGCATTACTTCTATCTTCCTTAATAATTATGCACTATGTGGTAAAATGCAAGCTAAAACTTTATCTTGTTGCTTTGCGTGAAAATGAGGATTTAGCTGAAGCTGTAGGCATAAATACCGCTGCTTATAAACTTCTTGCTTTTACTATAAGCAGTTTTTTCAGCGCTATATCCGGCGCATTCTTCGCCTCTTACATAGGGGTGATAAGCCCAAGAGCATTAACAATTAGCCTCTCATTTAGAGCGATTGTGATGAGTACAATAGGTGGTATAGGAACCCTTTATGGCCCAATTTTCGGCGCATACCTAATAACATTTCTTTCAGAAGCTTTTAGGCCGATAATCTTGAGAGGCTCAGACATAATATATGCGGTGCTCCTCATCATATTTATTCTATTAATCCCAAAAGGAATTGTAAATTTCATCCAAGAAAGACTGCGATCATTTCTTAAACTTTAGAAAGCTATTACGGAACCTGTTTCGCATTATAACTTCCTTTTCCTCCAGGCGCCTATCCAAAAGTTTTTTTCTAAAATTTATATTTAAGATAAAACTATTGTAAGAGAGGGGTTACATATTGACCGTTATAAGTAAAATTATTGTTGATCCTAGTAAGTGTAGTGGGTGCCGTGTATGTGAGGCCATTTGCAGTCTTATAAATGAAGGAATTTTTAATCCTACAAAGTCCCGCATTAAAGTTATTCGAATGATTAAAGGATCCCCGGCAGGATTGCTTTATAGTGTACCTGTAGTCTGCCAACAATGTGAAGAAGCTTATTGCCAAAAAGTATGTCCGGTACGCGCTATATATCGAAACAATAAGGGTGCTCTAGTAGTTGATGAACAGAAATGTATTGGCTGCAGACTCTGTGAGGCAGCATGCCCTATCGGCGCAATAAGCGTGGATATTGAAAAACATGTTGCTTTAAAGTGTAACTTATGTGAAAGAATCGGGGAACCACAATGCGTAAAATACTGCTTTGATGAAGCTATAAAGTTAGTTCCCGCTGATAGGGCAAGTCGCGCTATTGCGATATCTCGCGCTGAAAGATTCAGGGAAATAATAAGGAAGGTGATCATTTAAAATGTATGGTTGGGCTGGCAAAATATTGATTATTGATTTAACAGAAGAAAAAGTAATCTATGACTTAACTTCAAAGTACGTCGACGACTATTTTGGTGGCGCATTAATTGGAATGAAACTTCTTTGGGATAATGTATCACCTCTTACGAAACCTCTTGACCCAGAAAATGCTCTAATAATAAATACTGGTCCCTTAACTGGAACACTCTTTGGCAATAAAGCTATATGGCTCTCAAGGTCCGCATATAGAGCAAACTACCCTTGCACGTTTACCGGCATGGGAGGAGAATTCCCATCTGAACTTAAATTTGCAGGATATGATCATGTCATCATTAAGGGTAAAGCAAAATCCCCCATATATTTACACATTGATAATGACAATGTTGAAATAAGAGACGCTAAACACCTCTGGGGTTTAGATACATGGGAAACGCAGCGCAAAATTAAAGAAGAACTCAGAGATCCAGAGGTCCAGGTGGCTTGTATTGGCCCAGCAGGGGAGAATCTCGTCATATACGCATGTATATTACATGAGCTTGCTTTCGCGGCGGCTAGAAGAGGATTTGGCGCTGTTATGGGATCAAAGAATTTGAAAGCTATAGCGGTTCGAGGGACAGGGGGGGTAAAGGTGGCCGATCCTGAAGGACTACATGAGCTCTGGGATGAGTTCTGGCAGGAGATAAAAAGAGGAGATGCAAAATACTGGGCCAAAATGCTACACTCTGAGGGGATTAGCGGACAGTTTATTG
>JAWCEH010000224.1:0-5367 GCA_038859955.1 Bathyarchaeia archaeon
CAGCCGTCATGGCCAAATATAATCCCTTCGCAGAAAAAGCAGGAATGCAAAAAATAGCCGAGCAACCACCGCCCAAACAAGCCATAAAAATAGCAGAAATCCTGCAGAAACTCGGCTTCAACACTCACTTGCTCGGAAGCGAAAAATACGTTTACAACAAGCTCCTAACCCTAAACGAAACAAAGGTAGAAACAATTAGAGAAGCATTCATTAAGCACAGCCACGCAAGATTTTTGAAATACTTCTTCTGCCACATGCCCTTTGGAAAAAAGCAAACCTATACCGAAGAAGTTAAAAAAGCCAGCCTAGAAAGGCTCGCACACTTAATCAAAGTCTGCAGCTTCCTAACACAAACAAAAGTCTACCTATTTTGGCATGCCTAAATTCTCAAAAATTACTTTCTGTTATACGTTACTAACAGAAGAAGCGTTTCATCATGTGTAATTTAAATTAAAATTTTCTGGAAAATCCAACGCTAGACCAGACTAGATATTTTTATCTTATAATTTCAGAGATCACCTTCGCTAAACAATTTAACTTTTCTATAGTATTGATAATTTTAGTGGGAGTTAGGTGCACTTTAAAAAGTAAAACGTTAAACGGTGTAATTTCATATAATTTAATACAATTTTTGGAAATTTCTAATTTTTCCAGTGAATTAGCTAAATCCAATAGAACTTCTTGCACATTTTTTTCCTTAATATAAGTTTCAGCTATTGCTAAATTATTCACTTTGACGACATATTTACGCTTATCATTGATTTTTAAATCTATGCCAAATCTTGTAAAAGTGCCCTTTCTTATAGTTATCTTAAATGGAAACTCTGCATTGAGACAATAAATTACCTTTGTATTTGGTGTTGGTAAGGCCGGCTGGTTAACGATGTTGATATCAAATTGTTTATTATCATATTCTCCTATTAACTTGACGTAAAAAATTAAAAACTTTACCTTTACCCCCAAGCTCTTAAATGTATTAGTTGCTTTCAATTCAATTAGGTGTAATAAACTCGTAAAAAAAGCAAAGCCAAATATTATAGTCAAAAAAATCGTTGAAAGAAAAACGAAAAGGAATGTGAAATCATAAAAAGTTTTCGGTGGATTAAGGATGCAAAAAGCTAAAAAAGTCACGATTAAAATAGGAATCCAAGGTTGTGCTATCTCTTTTATCATCGTATTACTGAATGTTATTAAGCTTTGCAGTTTTTATGTTTTATTAATTGTGGATTTTGATTTTGGATATAAAACACGAAAATTTTGTTCTAGAGGATTTTTCCAAAAAATATAAAAGTTCAACAACAAGATAAAATCTGAGAACGAGGAGAAGGAATATGAAAAAGCAAATTATTGGTGCAATTTTGTTCATTATGATACTAGTCTCGATAAACTCACCTTTAGTTTCATCCAGTTTCGCATCATCTAGTTTAGACCATCAATCCTCGGATGATGCACCTACTGAATCAAACGAGGGATCTTTTGCCTCTACAGGCATTTATCTTAAAATAGGAATCGATAGTTATGCTCACTATGGAGATTTTAGCATAGGATATGGATTTCAGTATCCGCACGGGTATGAACATGCGGCAGTTGCGTGGTGGGGAGAGGGATTTACTTTTGGGTATCTTGTTGATGGAACAGAATTCGTAGCAACATCTTATGAATCGGAGCCTTTTGGTGGACTTAGTTTTGTTTCTGAGAGTGTAATTAGAGACGACGAGGATGAGGCTATTTATCAGACAGTTCTTAGATCTAACGATGGTTGCGTGGAGCTTGTTCACAATTTTCGCTTCCCCAAAACGACTAAGTTCGTAATTTTAAACGTTACCATTAGAAATGTAGGGCCATCCACGTTGAATGGAGTTAGATATAGGCGTGTTTGGGATTTTGATATGGATAATTCAGTAGATGGCAAGGATGGGTTTAACGTTGATTTATCCCGTAACATGCTTTACGCTTGGGAAATGCATTATGCAGCGCTAGCAGCATCCTCGTTTACACCACCGAACGAATGGGACGTATACGCATGGGATGACTTAGATGGATACTTTCCAGGAACAGACACGTACTCTGGTCCTTTTCCAGTTTTCGGAGATTATTGTGTGCGACTCGAATGGATCTATGAGTCGCTACCACCTGGAGCATCATTTTCAATAGTTATGTTTCATATAGGTGGTGACAGCAAAGACGACCTTGATAACAGTTATGCATTAGCTGAATCTTTAATGGGTCCCCAAGTTCCTCAAATATTAAGTATTTCACCGAATTATGGAGGAAACACTGGTACAGTGACTACAAAAATAAGAGGCATGGGATTTAGTCATGGGGCCATTCCCAAATTAGTACGCACAGGTTGTGCAGATATTATAGGTTTAGAAACAATAGTTATTGGCACGTCGCTAATTAATACTAAGTTCAATTTAACTAATGCAGAGCAAGGCATATGGAACTTAACAGTTGCATTACCAGATGGAACAGAATTAAGTTTAGAAAATGCGTTTACGATATACCTAGGTGGTGAACCAGTTATATGCATAGATATTATAGGACGCGAGCAAATAAGAGTTGGACAGACTGGTACTTATTATATACGAGTCCATAATAAAGGAACAATAGATTCAGGAGACACGGCTATCGATGTAAAGGTCGATGAAGCACTAAAAATTATGCGAGTTGAAACTATGGACGGTATTATCGTATGGGATCGCGCTTGGATTGAGGGAAATATTACTGAAACGCAGACACTCTTCCCTGAATTTTGGGAGGGGGCACCCGAAGGAATAGTCGAAAAATTCCTCAATAATACATTTCTGTGGGTGCCAAGTATCGCACCTGGCGGATTCATCGATTTCAAACTAACTGTTTACGCAAAATCGCCGTGGTCTGGCGACGACCCAATTGCTATCGTAGCTGTCTTAGGTGTAATTGCAAAAGCTGCGCTTGTAACATTTGCTACGACCTTCACAAGTAATTTTATTGCACAGTCATATTATGTTTATGCGGATCCCGAAAAAGAAGGAAATATCGTACAAGCATTATGGAAAGCCCTACAACGAAGTTTTGATGAAACGGTAGAGGATATCAAAAGTCTGTTTACATGGGCTCAGGAAGGGCTCACACGATTCACCGAGTGGCTAGTCAAATCGCCACACACTTTTGAGCTCTTTCTTGTGGAGGCCGGTGTGTCTTGGGAAAAAGCAATAGAAATCACACATAAGCTCTCGGATCCGCTTCAAAAATACGCACCAGTGCTTTCAAAGATAGGGTATATTGCTTTCGGGATTGAAGTTTTGTTGGATTTCTATAATAAATACAATATGGCTAAGAACTTACATAAACCTCCAGAGACGACGAAAGAAAAGGCAGTAACTCCCGTTTGGGCGTGGGATCCTAATGCAAAAGCTGGTCCTGAGGGTTATGGTCCAGAGGGCTATGTCTCCCAAGACAGCGAAATGGTTTACATAATTTACTTTGAAAACCTTGAAAATGCGACTGCACCCGCCCAAAAAGTTGTTATAACAGATATGCTTGACAGCGACTTAGATTGGGAAAGCTTCTGCTGGGAGGAAGCTTCTTTTGGTGGTCGTGTTATTCCACCAAATCAGGAAATTGTCGAGCTTGGGCCCGATTTGCAAGTGAGGATAAGTAAAACAATAGACAAGATAAATGGGTTAGCAACGTGGGTGTTCGAGACTGTCAATTCTACAACTGGTTTGCCACCCGAAGATCCTCTCGTTGGATTTTTACCTCCGAACAAGCATCCTCCAGAAGGCGAAGGTTGGGTTAAATACAGAATTAAAATAAAGCCAGATGCACTGCACAATAGCGAAATCCGAAATAAAGCAGTTATTAAATTTGATGAAAACCCGCCGATAGAGACCAACGAAGTGGTCAACACTATTGATTCTGTTCCTCCCGAAAGTTATGTTTTGCCTTTACCAACAGAGTCACCAATAAGTTTTGAAGTGTGCTGGACTGGAAGTGATGAAGACTCAGGGATAAAGGAATACACTATATGGTTTTCTAAGGATGGAGGCCCATGGGTCGTTTGGTTCCCCCTAACAAGAGAGACATCAGCCGTATTTACAGGGGAGCCTGGCCATACATACGCTTTCTACAGCATAGCCCATGACAATGTCGGCAACGTCGAAACATCACCAACGCTCCCAGATGCTATCACAACGATTCCACCAGATGCTACGCCCCCGAAATCAACCCTTATTATCGGATTACCTCAATACACAGATATTGGTGGCAATCTTTACGTCACCTATGATACACCATTCACGTTGATCGCTGACGACTATCCTGATGGGACAGGAGTAAGAACCATATTCTATCGCATCTCTAACAACACATATGATACAAGCTGGATGGAATATTCAGAAACTTTCTACCTAAAGGGACTTGTGGATGGCGAATACTCCATCGACTATTACAGCGTTGACAATATCGGGAACACTGAACCAACCAACACAGTAATAGTTATACTCGACAGCACTCCACCAGACACCACTTTAACCATAGGCGAGCCGAAATACACTTCAGACAAAGTTTACATCACCCCAGATACACCTCTCACTTTAGAAGCCGCAGATGCTGGCTCAGGCGTCTCTTCCATAGCTTATCGAATATTCAATTCTGACTATGACAGCGGCTGGCAAACTTATACTGGGCCGTTCAACCTGACAGGCCTAGCCGACGGCGTCTACACGATTGAATTTAACAGCACAGACAACCTTGGGAATACAGAAACCACCAATTCAGTTCAAATCACAATTTTCTCATGGAATTACATCTTCACAGACAGCTATGGCAGAGGCACAATCCTCAAAATCAACCCCGCCTACAATTTCATCCAATTCATAACCCCAGACAAAGACTATGGCATAAGAGAAGCCACATACATGAGGCAATGCGGAAGAACAATAATCATAAAACACAACGACGGTGAACTACGCCTAATCACAGCAGCAGTAGACACAAAACTCGACTTCTGCGTCACCACAGCATGGGACCAACAAACCGGCAAACGATACTTCCTCATAGACAAAGTCGGAAACGAATAAAACCAAAATCCCACCCTTTTTTATCTCAATGTCTTTTAAAATTTCAGTTAGTGTCTGCTAACAGAAACTGTAAGCTTGTTCATGGGGAAAATTTTATTATTCCCACGTTTGAAAACTTAGGGTTCGGTGATGTTGGATGAAGTGGTATTGGTGGCTGCTCACAGCCATATTTATTATTCTTGGACTGACCACGCTGATTCCAGCGTCAGCCAGCAAGCCCAACCTATTAGGCTACTACACCCACTGCAGCTTCACACCAGCAAGCACAATAATCTGCTGGATAATCGCTGGCATCTTCCTT
>JAWCEH010000225.1:0-5335 GCA_038859955.1 Bathyarchaeia archaeon
AAATGTACAAGTTTTGAAATGGTTAGTCTCCAAGGGCTTGCCACACGCCACCAAAAAGAGATAAACAGACTTTTAGGAATTATCCAAAAGCTTGGGAGAACCGGCAAGAAATCCACCTTAAAACTTGCCCGCATCCAAGCGTTGTTGATATCAGCGAGCATTTCATGATAATATGCAGAAAATAAGAGCCCTTTGCTAGCTTCCGCAAATGACTTAAGCATTAAACACTATAAGGTTTAACGAGGAGAATGAGGGTTATAGCCGACCTCAAACCTCCAACAGACTTCTCCCGCAAATCCCCATTTTTCTGTTTTTGTGCAACGTTCATGAGGCCTTTAAAATCTGCATGGAAGCGGTTGAAGGAAGGTTGTTTGTCGTAAGAAACACGACAAGTTTAAATTTTTGCGCTGAAGTTTAAACAACGGGTTTCTCAATGCCTCTAAGGAAGGTTCATGCGCGGAAAAGTGGATGGTGCCGCATATGTGGGAAGCCCGTCAAACGGGGAGATGTTGTTTTCAAAACTGTTAACAGGGGCCGCGTGAAATACACGTGTCTTGAATGTTATGAAAAGATGGTGAACTGCGAGGTTTTCGTTTCTCAGCCTATTATGCCTAAGTATGCCTTAAAGCATATTGGTATGCTTAAACAAACTGCTTCACCACAGTTAAAACAGATGGTACGTCCGTACCATCATCACAGTCTGGCTATGATAAGGGCTTGTGTTGAACAGCCCTCATGAACACGAGTAGCCATTTTTACACAACTTAGCCTAGGCTAACCCATGCAAAAATGCTAGAACAACCGTTGAAGCTCCACAAAATACCTGTTAGTCCGTGATGTGTCGACCGTGGTCGACACATCGCCTACTAATGGCATTTCCTCAGCCAACCGCTGAAGTTCAAAAAAATACCTATTAGACCGCGATGTGACCACGGTCGTGGTCACATCGCCCATCAACGGCAGTAAAGCACGCGCCTTATGATAGGAAATCTCTCCACTAATAATTTTCGCTCCAATCTTCACCATCTACCAATTTATTTGGTTGCACTCTAAGTGGTTTGCAGTCAACTGCAAATTCACAAACCGAGACGTTTTTTAACAGCTTTTCAAATTTCCACTTATATTTTCAGCTTTTTAGCTTGCGGAAACTCAATTAGGCTTTTTCAATATTTTTGTCTCTTAGCCCTAATCCTCAAAGCATGCGTGATACACTTAACAAACTTAAGCATGGCTGCGACGATGAAGGGATATAGGGCTGAGCCGTTTGAAGGGATGTGGCCTTAGAGCGTCTTTTGTTATTCTTCTGATGTTTTATTTCCGCAGTAAGGGCAGAAATTGAATTTTCTTAAAATTTCTTTTCCACATTTAGGGCATGTTATTGGTTTTAATTCATAGCCGCATTTTGGACAAACCTCAAAGCCTTCCTCTAGTTCCTCGCCACATTCTGGGCATTCCAAAAGTTGAATTTCCTGCTCTGTTGACGGAAGCTTCGTTTGGACCTTGCTTCTCAGCAGAATTTTCCGCGAACGTATTAGTTTAGCGATGTTCTTTCCATCTTCATAAATCCAGTATGCCATAGCAAAGCCAGATAAGCCAAGTAAAAAGACATAGATACCTAATACTTTAAGTTCAAAGAAATCTGGCGGTTGTAAACCTCCAAGAGTGAGAATTTTAAATACGTTAGCAAGATAATCTGCCGTTCGAAAGAGCTCATAAGTTACATAGAAACACAAAATGAGGTTAACAAATAGAAAAAGCACCACCAATGTCCTTCCCATAACCCTCCCAACTCTAAATGTATCTCAATTGAGAATTAAAACTTTTGTAGCTTCTCATTATAAGTTTAATTAGCTAAACGTTCTAGTTCTCCCCCGGGATGGTGGTGATGATGGCTACAATAACTGAGCCTCCTTAAAGGGGGTGATGCTGAAGATGCCCTCAGGCTGAAACAGGTACATAGACAAGACTAGGCATTTCTAGGCATTTCTACACAACTTAGCTAGACTAAACCACGCAAAAAACACGAGTGTTCAACCGTATTTCTGCAGGGCTTTATCAATCAATTGCATATCTTCTTTTAGGCGTGTTTGTGCTTTCCGTAGATAGGCCATTAAAGTTCTAATTCCGTTAAGTTTCTCTCCTGTTTCAATGAAGCGTTTTAGTATTTTTCTTTCATGTTCCGTGAGGATGTAGCTTCGCACCATTTAAATCACCGTGCTTCAACAGTTATGTTAATACAAACGAAACATTTAAATATTGCGTTAATACTATTATGTTATGGTGATTGAAGCGTGAAAGATGTGGTAACTGTTAGAGGGCGCAAATATATCCGCCTGGATAGGGTAAACTTTGCAGCCGTTGAGTCCTCAGTTGAGTGGTTAATGGATGACGAGCGTTTTGTTGAGAAAGTTAAGCGGGCTTATAACGTGCAGGTTTGCTTAAACAACGGCTGGGGCTTCACCGTTCGCCATGAAGGCTACAGGATACGCTTCGACTTGTCAAACGCGACGGGCTATAAGCTGCCGAAAATTTACGAGGGCCATGCTGAAGAGAAGCCCGAAACCGTTCAAACAAAACTTTTAGAGGTTGTGGGGTTGAGGTGTGTGGAGAGTGGAAGTTGTTATGGAACATCATGGATAAAAGTTTAAAATACAATGAAGCTCTACAAAATAAGCGTGATCATTGGGTTCAAAATGGGATGAGGAAGAATGGGAAAAGCCGAAGATGAGATTGTAACTTTCTTTAAGAGTATGAAGTGGAAAAGGATTTCATCCTTGCTTGTTGGATTTATCAGCGGCTCTTGAAGGGTGAACGGTTTTACATTCACCGGCGGCCTCCCTGAATGGAAAATGTTTTTGTCCATACTACGGGAAAGAGCTTCCAGTCGACGAGAAAGGCTTTCCGGTTACACGGACAGAATGACCTTGCACCATTAGCCCGCCTATACCCTTTGACAGTGAAGTTGAAATAAGCGTTTGGAACTGTAGGGCAACGGTTCTCCTTGACAACCAGCCAATATAATGACAAGCTGCCTAAAAGGCAGGCGGATAAGCTTGAACGTTTAGCCGTTGAAACCGTTGATCTGATTCCTAAAGAAACAGAGAGACAATTACACTTGCAGAGGCGCGCACACGCACACACAAACTGGAAAAATAATGTAGACACCGTAAAATTTAAGCCGTTTTTTAATTATTCATTTTATGGAATGGAGGAAGGAGAATGAGGTTGAAAAAAGTTGCGCCAATCGTAGCAGTGATTACATTGATTTCTTTGACCTCTATAATGTTATGCAACTCTATAAATGCAAACCCAGAAGAGTATACCATTTATTATCAAAATGTTGCATATCCTAACCTTAAATCATGTCATGCTACTCCGGGCAATGGAGTTTGGACAACTCCTATCAAGGATTCCTTCTGTGAAATTGGCGTGCTTGAAATTACTGAAACTCGAGAGGTTTATCGTGTGGAATTTTACGGTAGCGGATGTGTTTATCCTGTTACGTTAACATGCAATGGTATAAGCAAAGAAGTTCATTATTATCATGACTATGATCCATATGGTCGCTATGGAAACGAACTTATCATCTTTGAAATTACACCATCTAAAATCATTACAGCATACACGGGTTGCCATGACATGCCGTATAATCATGGATTCAGAATTGAGTGGATAAAGGTATATTATATCCCCAAAATTCCAGCAACAATAAATATTGACCCTGATACATTAAACTTGAGGAGTAAGGGTAAGTGGATTACCGTTTACGTTGAGTTTCCAGAAGACTATAATGTCAGCGATATTGATGTTTCCTCAATATTGTTAAATGGGAGTATTCCGGCGGAATCGAAGCCTGTTGCTATAGGGGATTATGATAGTGATGGTATTCCCGATTTGATGGTTAAATTTAAGAGAGCTCAAGTCATATCATATATTCTTGCCAACGTAAACTTAACTGAACTATACGAAGAAAGATTCATGACTATAACACTAACAATAACCGGAAAACTTAAAGATGGAACATCATTCCAAGGAAGCGACATAATAAGAATAGTTATGCCTATGCTAAGAAAGCTCTACAAGATATTCATAATATAAACAAAGTCTCAGACCCCCTTTTTCTGTCATTCTCAGCGATTTTTAGAATTTCTTATTTTTCTGCTTAACAAGTATATATGTAGGCGAAGGGAATTTTGCAAGTTTTAAATTTTTTCGGCGTAAATAAATAGTTTTACCTTTTGTTAGGAGATTGTGTTTGGTTAGGAGAATTGGACATCGTTAGGGAACCAAATTCCATTACTATGGGTTCAAAGCCTAAGGAACTAATAGCCAAAACGACGCAAAACCTCCAGAAACAAAAACAACAATAAAGATGGAAACACTTGAAGACCTCGAAAAATAGCGGAAATCCTCGCAAGACCAATACTTCATAATAACAAACTAATAGACAACAACACAGAATACCAACACAAAACAAAAATTTAGGATTTAGCTGTGCACTTTCTCAGTTACCAGACTTAACTTTTCAGCATATTGTAAGAAGGCTATGCGTAGTGTTTCGCTTTCGCTCTGACCGAGCTTTTTACATATTTTGTCCAGTAGTTCTTTTTGTTGTTGGCTTAGGACTACTCTGACGATGTGTTTCTTTGCCATCCCTTGACCATTCCTTTGTATAATTACCCTTATCCATAGATTTAACCATTATTTTGTTGCCGCCTTTGAGTGGCGTTCAGCGGAAGCCATGCTTATGCCTCATAAACGCAGCCTTTTGAAACTGCAGTGTAGCTTTTCTGCCATAAACATGAGCGGAACATATCCGCCCTCGGAAAAACTTGCCAATATATTATTTGGCTGCGGAAAAGCGGATACATTTATCGTTCCTCTTTTATTCTGGTTGAACCCGTTCAACCTCATAAACCAAGATAGCACGCTATGCTAATACTGATTTAGCGGATGTATTAGGACGAGGGCCATACTTAGCGTAATTTCTGTTCAGCTTCCATAATTTTATCAAATAGTCTGAGGGCCTCTTGGTCGCTTAAAATTTTGGCTGCCCTATGCAGATCAATAGCTCTCCTTAAAGCTAAACTGGTCTTTTCAACATTTGCCATGCAATTAGCTATAATTGTTTCGAATTCCACTGCAGAGTATATTTCTGCTGCTTTCATTGAACGAACTTCTTTAATCTTTTCGGAAAGCTGCATTACATTTTTAACATAGTCTTCAATTATAAGTTGAAGTTGATTCAGAGTGTTAGCATCCAAGTTTGAATCAAACAATTTTGCAATCTCATATGAAAGATATGCAAAATAAGTTTCAAAATCATTGATTTCTA
>JAWCEH010000226.1:0-5277 GCA_038859955.1 Bathyarchaeia archaeon
TACTTCTCTCAACAATGTTTCACTAAAAGGTAATTGAGTCGATGCTATGATTGCTGAAGAAATTATACCAGAAATCTTTAAGAAATCCCTCCTAGAAATCTTTAAACATCTATCACAATCCAGCATATTTTTCATCAATCTGAAATTACCAATAAAGTACATAATAAAGGTTCTTTTAGAAAAATTAAGACAATCTACACATTTTACTAAGTTTTTCCTCTATAAATCCTGAGCTAAGTATTTTTCAACTATCCTACTAGGCATGTTCATAGTTTCTTTTTCTGGAATTTAACGAAAATAATGGCAATATTTTTAACAATATATGCTTTCTAAGATAGCACTGAGATTATTGAAATCTAAATATATATGGTATAAAGAAGAAACTTCTAAGATAGTTAATAGTGTTGTTATTTCTCTCAATTTAAATGTAGAAACTTGTAAAAATCTAATTTTTATGAATTCATTAAAGAAGGTTTTAAGTTGATAAGTCTGCTGAGAATTATAGAAAAACAAAATACAAATATTGCTTTACTGTATATTAACACATGAGAACTCGAACAAAAATATTATTGTCTATGCTAATTGTTATACTTGTTGTTATAGTGATCGGTGCCGCATTTATAACTGGTTTGATAACTATTCCTAGAAGTACGAAGTTGGTTGTTAATCCATCTACCTTTATTGTAGAGTCTGGTGGTAGTATAATTCTTTCTGCAAGACTGGAATCTGATACTTTTATTCTGTCTGGGAAAACCATAACATGGTCTGCGTCAGATGGTACTTTTGATAAGAATATAGGGGAAATGGTTACATACAAGGCACCAACAGTTACTGAAAACAAAACTATAACAATAACTGTTTCATTTCCAGGAGATAGAGAATATTATGGTACTTCAACTATCATTACAGGTATCGTGATTCCCAAGAAAAAAGTTTCAACAACGTTAACTATCTCACCTTCGATGTTTGAGTTACCGCCAGGTGGCAAGATCACCTTAACAGCAATATTATCTCCTACGGGAGCTCCTTCAGATATTATTTCCTGGAGCCTTGAAGGACCGGGAAGGATAACACCTACAACAGGCACTACTATCACATATGAGGCTCCTTCTGAAGTTAAAGAAAAAATGACCGTGAAAATTGTAGCAACGTTTCCAGGAACAGATGAATACTCACCTAGTGTATATACTTGTATAGGAGAAATTGTACCTATAGCTAAAATACCAACAGTCTTAACAGTATCACCAGAAAACTTCAAGATTAATGTAGGTGAAAGGATAGTCTTGACAGCCACATTGAAAGATAATGTAGACAACATATTAACAGATAAAATTCTAACTTGGAAGCTTGAAGGTCCCGGAAGACTGTCATCTACGACTGGCACATCCATAGAATATATAGCTCCAGAAGAAGTGTCTGAAGAAGTTGAGGTAAAGATAATAATTTCATTTGCTGGTGATGAGAAATATGGAATGAGTAGTACAATAGTGATTGGAAAAGTCGTGCCTACCGCTATAGTTGTAGAAGAAGAGTATGCCATGACATTCGATAGAGCTCAAGTAAAAAATCTAAGGATAGAAGGACCTTTAACACTTGCTGGAAGGAGTGTTGTTAGGATTACCGCTGATGTAATTGATTTTGTGAACTTTAATGTAACCCGCGTCGGCATGTCAGCGGAAAGTGTAGGTATAACAAGTGTAGAGATATATGCTACAATCTTAAAAGCATACTCGCCAGAACTAGGAAAAACTATAGAGGTGACTGGAGAAGAGAAAGTTTCACTAGGACCGTATGATACAATATCTCTTGAGAAAGCAACAATAAGATTCATACAAGCATCTGCTAAGTCAGGATATTTAGTAAAAGTGAAAGTAATTGGAGAATATGTTGGAGGATCTGAACCCTATATTCCAGTCTTAGTACATTCTCCGAATGTAGAGCTATCAGAAGGTTATGCATTACTCGGACCATACTCATATAGTGTGCTAAAGAATGCTGTTCTCTCATTTAAGGTTGGAAAAGGAGTTATCACAAATCTAGCATTAATACACCCGGTACAATATTCATTAGATAGAGAAAGCAACAAAGTATATTTTGTATCTAAGTGGGCGGCTACAGCATCAAAAGCTTCTCTTGAAAATGCATTTAGCTATTGTATATATCTTACATTCAATGCTTATGGTGTGATGAAGATGACCTTTACAGGAGAAGATAATCCAGAAATGTTCCATGGTGCTAACGTAGGGTATGGTGGAACAGTTACAGACGCATCAATACATGTAGTTTATGCTGAGATAAGCAAACTAAGCGTTGAAGATTTCACTCTAAAAATAGTCTCATGAACAATGTTAACATACCCTTCCATGCTATTTGACTAAATCTCACATCTCTCAATTCTTTTCTATAGATAATCTCCAAAATCTTTTCATTAAACTCTTGTTACGAAGCTTCATAAGCTTAGTGATTATAAATGAGAGATTATCAGATTTCTTCTATCTTCTAATGAGGTTAGTAGGCTAAGAGTTAATGAGAAGATGATGTCTTATGTGGAGAGAAGCTATATGTTGAGTCAGTGTATAATGCTGAGACTATAAACTCGAGACTAACATAATTCTTACATCACTAATTTTACCACATATACATATATTTTAAGCTTAAGGTGAAATATGTTTGTGAATCCTAGAAACTGTGAGAGGTTAAGTTACATAATGTTAAAATTACTTACGAGAAAAGTAAACCCTGCGTTGAAAATTCTTTGAGTAGTTCTCATAATTATAACATCATAACAACAGTAATTAATACTATATGAGATCTTTATATGAGATCTTTCAGATAGTAAGTTCCTTTTACCTAGCTTTTTCCTTTATAAGGTTTTGGTAAAAATTTATATAATTCCAACAGCTACATATATACGATTTAAAATGTGTAGTCTTCTTTCTAGGAGGGATTTCTTAAAGATTTCTGGTATAATTTCTTCAGCAATCATAGCATCGACTCAATTACCTTTTAGTGAAACATTGTTGAGAGAAGTATCAGCTGAAGAAGCACAAAAACTAAAAACAGAAGCAGAAAAACCAAAAACAGTACTTGCAAACCTTCATCTCATTGGATTTGCAATGGGCACAGAGCCATGTGCTGTTGATATAAAAAATGGAAGAATAATTAGAATTAGACCATTACATTTAGACTGGAAATACAAACCAGAAGAAATTAAACTTCCTCTAGTAGTAGCGGGAGAAAAAGTCTTTACAAGACCACATTTGAAGACTTTGCCCTCCTATCAAGCAGTTGCGTATAAGAAACGTATTTACAGCCCAAATAGGGTTAGATATCCATTAAAGAGAGTTGACTTTGATCATAGAAAATCCCCCACAGAAAGGAATCAACAAAATAGAGGGGTAAGCGGATTTGTTAGAATCTCATGGGAAGAAGCATTTAAGATAATTGAGGATGAAATAAAGAGAATAAAAGATACATATGGATTATATTCAGTACTTGTGTTCGCGGATGGACATGGACAAAGTACAAAGTGGTCTTGTCATGGGTACGCACATACTTTGTTTACCCTATTAGGTGGCTGTGTGAGTGCTGTTAGAAATCCAGATAGCTGGGAAGGATGGTACTATGGGACAAGACATTTTTGGGGATTTCCTGGACCTGAAGGACTACCACCGGCTGATTATGTGTTAGATGATATCTTAGAGAATAGTGAACTGATTATCACTAACGCAGATCCTGCGACGACAGGTTCCGGATTCCAGGGACAATTTAATTTTATCGTGATGTTTTGGTTTAGGGAGGCTGGTAAGAGGATTATCTGGATTACTCCTGAACTAAACTATACTTGTGCCGCCCTTTACTTCTGGGTTAATGGTGGTAAATGGATACCTATACTTCCTAATACTGATGCAGCATTATACCTAGCGATAGCGTATGTCTGGATAACTGAGGGAACATATGATAAGAAGTATATTGAGACGCATACATATGGTTTCGAAGATTTTAAGAAGTATGTTCTTGGAGAAGAAGATGGTGTTCCTAAGACGCCTAAATGGGCTGAACAGATAACAGGAATACCATCAAGAACAATAAAAGCATTAGCAAGACTATGGGCATCAAAAAGAACAAGCATCATTATGGGTTTTGGAGGACCAAAGATTAGAGGACCATACGCATCAGAACCAGCAAGACTAGAAGCATGCCTACTAGCAATGCAAGGAATAGGAAAACCAGGAGTACAGTGGGGTCGTCATATTTCTATGCTCAATTTCTTTGTTGACAGGCATTTTAATATAGATCCTGACATTCTACCATTAGTCGGTGGGTGGATATCACATCCCTCCGCTATAGCTAGCGGTACGGTGCTTGTCCCCGGCATTACAATTCCAGGAGGAGGAGTTGGTGCGGCTTTCGTACCTAAGACAATTGCTACTTACGCTATTCTAAATCCACCAATTTCATGGTATGGAACTACTGCGTTCGGTGCACCAAAAGAGGACCAATTCGTGCAATATATATTTCCATCACCAGGTTACCCAGAGATACGTATGATATGGAATGAGAATAGTTGTTTATCAGCATGCTGGAATCCTGGAAATAAATTCATAGAAGCATGGAGAAGCCCAAGAATAGAATTCTATGTAGGAATGGGAGTATGGCTTGAGAATGATTTGTTATACGCAGATTTAGTATTACCAAACCAATCTTCAGTTGAACACGAAGACCTTTGTAACTATGCTATTTTAGGTCTTTTCTATTGTGATAAAGCAATCGAATCCATCGGTGAGTCCAAGAATAACTACGAGATTTACTGTGAGTTAGCAAAAAGATTTGGCATTTTAGATAAGTTTACTGGAGGTAGATCTACTGAAGAATGGTTCAGATCGTGGTTTGATATGACAATCTTTTCAAAGCAGTTAAGTTGGGATGAATTTAGTAAAGAACGCAAGTATGCTCTTACTCCTTATCCTACTCCTGAGGAGTGGAGAAGAATTAAACGTGAAAAAGATCTTAAGCCTTTCATGACTAGGTACTGGGAGTTGCCTGAGGGTAAGGGTATGGGTACTCCTGATCCAACGCCTACTGGCAAGATTGAGTTTAAGTCTGTTAATCTTGAGAAGTATGCTGATCTTGAGAATTATGGTGTTAGGTTTAGGGAGGAGAGGCCTCCTGTACCACACTTCATACCATACGGTAAAGCATACCAGGAATCTTTAATGCATCCGAGGTCTAAGAAGTATCCATTGATAATGCAGAGTAATCATCCTAGGTGGAGGC
>JAWCEH010000227.1:0-5175 GCA_038859955.1 Bathyarchaeia archaeon
GTAATCGGTTATACCAACTTTAGCTTTGCCATTCTCTATTTTAATCCACATCCAGTCTTTTGAGTAATACAATCCCTCGAGAATTTCATATCCTTCGACGTTAACCAACATTATTCACCTCAAAAGAACATTTTATGGCAGCATTTAATTTAAAATTAACGTTTCCTTAACTGAAAAAAGAACAGAACATTAAAGATGTATAAGTTAAATGATCAGAAAAGTCTTCATTTCCAGCCCAAATTCTTAGCTTTGAGAAGAAGCAATCATAAAGAGACACAACAAGAGCCATGCTAAAAAGAATATTGTTAAGTGCAGCATTCTTATTTGCATATTATCTAGGCTTTCAACCGAAACATGTATTTAGTTATCTTTACGCTAAGCTTAGGGGTAAGCAGTTTGTAAACTTTATAATCCAAGAGCATAGATTGTAGAGCACTATGACCTAATAATCAGAAGTTTAAAGAATTTGGTAGTATTCTGATGGAAGAAATATAATATGATTGTGTAATCAGCTAGTTATATTTTCGTCTCGCTTATTTTCTCAAGGAAATCAGATATTGATGAAGCCTTCACTAAACTTTTAACAACTATCATTTTGCTACGAAGTAAATCAAAGAGTCTTTTCACTTCTCTCTCTTCCAATTTTGATATGTTTATGAATATCATCGACGAGAAATATTGCGCAAAAAGGTACGGGTCTCTTCGTATGACAAATGGGCTTTGCTCTGCAACAAGCCTAAAAGTTCCAACGTCTTCAACCTCAATAAACTCCTGCACCATAAACATCACCAATAATTTTTACAAAAATTAGACAATAATAATATTTTTGTTTCTATTCCAAGTGGCCTCGTTCCTTTAGATCCTTTAAGTGATCATCTATAATTGTTTTTAGCATCTTAAGGTCATCTGATGATTTTAAGGTTTTTCCCTGTTTAATAAGTTTCTTGATCTCCTCAGGATCAGCATAAGGTAATCCATTAATCCACTTAATTTTCAATTCATCCGCTTGAATTACTGGAACATAATATTTCTCGAATACCTCTAAGGCTTGATGAGCCATGATTCCTCTGATAATTATTGCTTTAATGCTTCTCTTAGCTAGGCTTTCAGCTGTCGTTGATCCGCCACCACTCGGGTCTAAAATAAAAATAAAGTCTCCAGCCCTGATATTATATAGCCTGAACGCCTTTTCTAATCCCTCTTTAGTGAATGCTTCAACTGGTTTAAGTAGGGTTAATCCTTTCTTAGACTCCACGTCACTCAAATACTGAAACTGTTCGATCTTTTGTCTATAAATTTCAATCTGGCTTTCTTGTTCTGATATTTTATTTTTAAGTGTTCTTATTTCTTCCATTAGCCGTTGGTATTCCCGCTCTCGTCTTATTTGGGTGTTTTGCTCATTACGAACTTTGTCCAAGGCCTTCTTTAGGTTCTCTATCTCCAATTCTAAGTTTTTTATTTTCAATTGTAATTCCCTATTTGCGGCTTTCAGGAGCCTATTTCTTTCCCTCTCAAGCATAAGTCTCCCAGTTAACTCCTTAACAACTTCTCTCATTCTATCCTCGCGTGTAAAGATCCTTTTTATAGTAACTGAGGTTCTCTCGGCCGCTTCCTCTTTAAGAATTCTTATCGCCCTAGATATACTATAGCCGCGGGCAACTAAACTCTTAACTTCATCGGGAAAGAGATGAGTCTGGCTTTCCTTTAATTTCGCATCAACTTGCTCAAACTTGTTTTTGTAATGTTGGTATGCTTTAATTGCGGCCGCAAGGGCATCAACCTCATGTATATTTTCAACTTTAACATTATATCGTTCAATATACAATCGAGCTAAACGATGTTTCTCCTCCGCGCTCATAGAAATTGCAGGCTCAAAGAGTACAGCGTTAAGTTTCTTAGAAAGTCTCTCAAGAAGGCTAGGTGCTGGCGAAACATCGCTAGAAACTATCGTCGGTTCACCTAAATCTCTAAGCCTCTCGATAATTTTCGCTAGAGACCAACCCCTATGACTCTCTACTAGAACCGGCGTTCCATCAAGCATCAAAACAGCTAAACCGCAATTGAGCCCAGGATCAACACCAACAATTAATCTTCTAATTCCGTAAGCCCCTGACATACAATTAATACTCGTTAAATGATGTACTTAAATTAATCTTTAAGTTTATTTGGAGAGAATTATTCGGGATAATTAATTTAGAGAAAGTTGGCTGTTAATGCGAGTAACATTATGAAGAGTATGTCTAATTCTTAGAAGGTGATTCTTTTAAAATCAGCTTGTTAAGAACCTCATCTCCGAGAATCAGTATTTGTTGTTTAAGGAATATTATAACCACTTGATTGCTACACTATCCTGGCAATAATAATTAATGTGAAATGTCATTATAAAGTGAGCTGAAATTTTTGACTAAAATTCTTTAAAATGCTATAATATATGTCCTACATTCTAGAGACGCCACAAAGTCTCTTATTTTAGAGGAAAGTCTTAAAGGAATTCACTTTCTTATATAATCTAAGATTCCCTCCAAGTCTCTAGTGATCCCATACTTTCTCTTAAAGAATTGCAGTACATTCCTTACATCTCTTTTCAGGAATTCGTCAGCATTAGGATGGTTAGTTCTAATAAATTGAGGCCAATCTATTATTAAGATGCGTTGATCAGGAGTTAAAACAATGTTGAACTCACTTAGATCACCGTGTATAACTCCCGCACTAACGTAGGCTTTTTTAACATTTTCTAGAATTTCATCCAGAATTATTTCTGGATTAGGTATTTCTATATAACGAAATAGGCATTCACCCTCTATTATGCCCATCACAACAACATGCCTATTATGCGCAATCGGTTTGGGTGAGGAGACGCCGCATGGATAAACCAGATTTAAAGCCTCAATTTCTCTTTCAGCAGCTAAACGTGATTTATAAAGCCATGAAGCATGTCTTCTGTTAAGTAAATATCCTCTAAGTCTTCTAATTTGTCTGAAGCTTATTCTACCCAACCTGTGAAATTTAACAGCCACTCTCTCACCTCTCTGAGTTAAGGCATCGTAAACATCGGATTCTTTGCCCACGCCCAGTGGTTTGCCAAGGGATTCCAGAACTCCAGTTTTCACCAGAGCATTCAGCGCTAAGCAATCATAACCAGCCGTATTTAGTATATAGCCCACATACGGGCCTATCCAACGATAAATTAACCCCAAGCTGTTAAGTTTTTCAAGGCGGTACTTAACCTCCTTTTCATCTAAACCGCTAATTCTCAAAATATCCCTCTCTGGAACAAAACGATGACGGCTTAAATCGACCTCTATGGTTGTCAATATCTTTATGTCCTCTGGTTCAAGCTGACGAAAAACCCTCAGGGCAATATCTACAGATGACATACGCGAGTAGAAATACACGTTTTGCGATCATTTTAATCTTTTGAGTATCAAATACAGGATCACATGTAATGGTGTAAAAAAGCCCCTTTCAATAATACTTTTATAACATCGTAAAAATTATTAATGATTAATTAATTGGTGGTGTCAAATAGTTGGGTATTTTGTTAACTCCTACTAGCGAGTTTTTTACCATTCAGAAAGGCGAAATTCCAAGCGTGGACATCAATAGCTGGCGGCTCATTGTAGACGGATGCGTTAAGAGACCTTTATCTCTCTCATACGAAGAGCTAGCTACTTTACCGCAAACCAAGCTTATTGAGGTTCTGGAATGCTATGATAATGTGCCGGGCGGCGATTTGATAGGCATTGCTGAATGGGAAGGTATCCTTGTTAAAAGATTACTGGAGATGGCTCATCCTCAGAATAATGCTAATAATTTGCTTTTTCACTCTCTTGACGGTTACTCTACAAATCATAGAATGGATTATGTGAAGAAAGGATGTGTTTTACTCGCCCTAAAAATGAACGGCTTAACATTACCAATTGAGCATGGATATCCAGTCAGGCTTGTAGCACCAGGTATGTATGGCTATAAATGGGCTAAATGGGTTTATAGGATAGAGGTCCTAGATGTCGAGAAACTTGGATACTGGGAGAAGAGGGGTTATCCACTCGAACCGTATAGAGGGATTAAGGAAAAAGGCTAAAATACTTAACTTAATATAAAGATGAACGTAGGAAAAAATGATGGCTAATTTTTAATCATCTCTGGAATTGCGGAAGAAATTGCTTGTGTACTTCAATATAATCGTCTAATAGCTTTCTGGCAACATCCAATGTTGGAACCATGGGGTCAAGCGACAGCGCTTGCAAAGCTATCTCTCTATCACCAGTTAAGGCTGCATCCACAGTTAGCTCTTGCTGCATTATCCTTTGCTGCAATATTGCTTCAACACCTTTCGGTAGCCTTCCAACACTTAGGCCCATAAAGCCAAAGGGGCCTACTATGGCTGGGATCTCAACTACGGCTTCGTTCGGTAGCCCCTCTATACAACCATTATTAGGTATGTTAACGCCTTCAAAGAATTGAATTCTACCTTTGCTAATGATTTCCATAAGCTCGTAGACAAAGGAGTGCTCTGTTACGCTTACTCGCTTCTCAATAAGATCCTTTATGGGTCTTTTTCCTTCAGCCCAGTTAACAATCATATTCCAAACCTTATTTCTCCATTCAATGCTATAAATTGTGTCCCCAGGAAAGAGCTTAAGTCCATATTTAGCGCCATAATTTGTCTCTGAGCGTAAGAAATATGGGAAGAATTCAGCTATATGGTGATCGCCTTGAACTGGATATAAACCAAAAATCTCCATAAGTTCAACCGAAATGTAGGCATGGAATGGATTGCCGTATTTAAGCGCCTCATCCCTCATGCTTTTAATTCTACGCTTAAATTCTGGGTAAACATTCTTTCCATTCACGTAGGCTTCTAAGACCCAAGTTAAATGATTAACGCCAGCTGATATGAACTTAACATCCTCAGGCTTACATCCAATAGCTCTTGAGATAAAATATCGCGGGCTTCTAACACCCGTGCACAAGCCTACGATATTTACATTAGTTGTCTTCCTAACAGCCCTGCATATTGTGGTTAAGGGATTTGACTCATTGAAAACTATGGCATTTGGGCTTATTCTCTCAATATCCTGACATATTTCCACGATTGGGGGTATATGCCTAAGAGATCTTGAGAAACCAGCTGGACCAACCGTGTCGGCAATAGTGTGATATATCCCATAC
>JAWCEH010000228.1:0-5141 GCA_038859955.1 Bathyarchaeia archaeon
ATATCATCACCTAAGGATAGTATTGCGCAAGAACTTGGTTTGCTTCTTCCACAGCCTTATCAATATATTCTCTTTTGAAGCCAGTTGTATCCATTAAACATTCCTGAATCCTAGCGTTAAATATCGCCCTTATCTGACTATGTCCCTTAAAATACGTCATTGGAACACCATATTTAGAAACGAGTTCAACTACTTTCGCTATATATGGTTCTCTTTCTTTTGAATAGGCCATTAACCACTCTCTATCACTTTTCCGCGAAGTCGGCACAGCATTCACAACTCCAGAATAATAACCTATTGGCGAAGCACCACCGAGATAATCTTTGGGAGAATTCATGTACTTGGCAAACAACCAAGCAGCAGTTTTGTTCTGGGCTCCCGCTCCGACCCCAAAGAACCAGCAGTTATGAAAAACTACGGAACCAAGATTACCTTTGAATGCACATAAGCTAAAGTTTGCGTTAAATATTTCTCTCGCCCTGTCTGGATTATCCGATAGAGCAGGTTGTATAGAACTCTTCAACCAAGCTGCCAAAAATATAGTAGCAATATCCCCTTTTGCTGCCGCTGAAGCAATTTCCGCATTAGATAGCATTGTAACAGTTTGATCAACATTGTAGAATTCCCAAAGTTTTCTTACAATTTCGATACCTACGGTTGTATTCCATAATACCTTCTTGAAGTCAGATGACACCCACATGCCCTGATCAGCAATGAGATAATTCCAAAATGGCCATGCTAAGTCATTTAGACTGTAGACACCGCTCCATAAGCAGACCCCACTTTCTTTTAGTTCTTTCATCATATTTCCCCAGTCTTCTAGTGTCCAACCACCAGGATCCGGCTCCGATATTCCTGCTTTCTGCAATATCCATCTATTATAAATCATGGCACTTATTCCACTCTCTGTTGGATATCCCCAGACTCTTCCTTTATAAGTTACAGCTTCAACAACTTGCGGGGGATAGTTGGCAACAATATCTTCTACGATCCAGTCTGGAGCAGGATCAAGCATGCCTGCATCAACGAATTCCTGAAGAAGCTCTACGCTTATATGGAAACACTCAGGATCTTGGCCTGCTGCATGTAATGTCTGAAACTTGGTGCGAAGTTCGCCCCCTGCTACGGTAATTGGTTCAATCTCAATATTGGGATACTCCTTAGTGAAATTGTTAAAAATCCCTTGAAAATAGCTTTGCGCGATAGGTGATGTCCAATGGAATAGCCAGCGAATCTTGATTTTAGTTTTCTCTTCATGTTGGGTGGTGGGTAAATAATAGTAGTAATATGCTAAAATGCCAACCAAAATGATTATCAACAACCCGATAGCAATGTACATGTTCCTCGACAGTGCGATCTTTCCCATTTCTCTTTTCCTCCTTTGATAATCCTAGAAAAGAAAGGGATTTGATATATAATTTTTTCGCATTTTGGGCGTGTTTAATTATACATTTATAAAGCCACCTTATGATTTTTTTAGGCTTCTTAATGTTTTTACCTATAAAAACTTGTAGTACGCTTAAATGCAGTGATTGGAATGTAACTTAGGAATAATCTGAAAGATTTATGTGACAATCAAAAATGAAGAAGGGAATGAGAGAAGAAACCCGTCAGGCTAAAATAATAAAGCATAAAAGGTTTTTCATCAACATACAAAATCCATTTGGAGTGTTTTTCGTAAATTTTAACTACACCTTTCTTTCTAATCGTCTAGAAGGAAGATGGTTAACATGAATTCAAAAGAGAGAGTAATCGCTTCTTTAGAGAGAAGAAAAATAGATCGTGTTCCTGTAGATCTTGCTTGCGGAGGACCGAATAGTGCACTCGAGAAACTTATGCTACATTTTAAAGTCAATAGACCACAAGATTTATTAGACATTTTGCATGTTGATGTGAGACATATCTCTCCCCGTTATATTGGTCCAAAAGGTCGCGGTCCGTCACATGTGGAGTGGGGTATTCCAACCGAGTTCGGTGGGACACAATACATGAAGTGCGACTACGAACCGGAAGGTGGAATTGCTGGCACGTACTCAGATAATTTGGGGATTAGACCACTAAAAAACTGTACTTCAATAAAGGAGTTAGAGAATTTCTCGTGGCCAGAAGTTAGATGGTTTGACTTTGACTGTCTAAAAGAAGAATGTAAGCAGTATGAAAACTATGCTGTTATGATTGGTGGTTGGTCTCCAATTTTAAGCAGAGTTTTTGAGTTATTTGGTATAGAAACGGCGTTAAAAAATCTTTATCTTAGACCTTCTCTAATTCGTGAGACAATTAGAAGAATTGTAGACTACTATTACGAGTTTTTCGATACAGCTCTAAGTGTAACTGAGGGCAAAATTCAAATCGTGGGGTTTGGAGATGATTTCGCCTCTCAACAAGACTTGATGATAAATCCGAAAATGTGGCGAGACTTCTGCAAAGAGCCCTTGCGTCGATTGTTCAGTCTTGGCGAAAAGCACGATGTATACGTTTTCTTTCATAGTTGCGGTGCTATAAGGAAAGTAATCCCTGATTTAATCGAAATAGGAATGGATATTTTATTCCCTGTCCAACCGTCAGCAAGAGGAATGGATCACGCTGAGTTAAAAGAGGAATTTGGCAACAATCTTGCTTTTTGGGGTGGAATAGATGTTCAGACAGTACTTCCTTTTGGTACACCCGATGATGTAAGACAATATGTAAGGGAACGAGTGAGAATTTTAGGTTTAGGTGGTGGTTATATTCTATCACCAAGTCATAACTTACTTAAGTCTTTTCCATTAGAAAATATTCTAGCAATGTATGATGAAGCAATGAAAATAAAAGCACCATGTTAATATTAAGAGAAGATATATCCTTCCCCAATTTTATGGTAATCAAATGGGAAAAAGACCTAAAACTTTAAATAGTGTTCGGAATAATTTTATCAGACATCTTTCATAAGGGAGGAATAAGAATGCCTAAAGCGAGTCTGTTTGATAAAGTATATGGTTGCGTAGCTGGTGCAGAAGTTGGATCCGCATTGGGTGTACCAGTTGAAGGTTGGAGTATAGAGCAGGTGCAGAAGACTTATGGATTCGTGGATAGACTGCTACCACGTAAAAACTGGCCAATAGGTACAACAGAAGATGGCATTGAAAGGGCTCGGTTAATGTGCAATGCAATCATAGATAAAGGGGGACGCATCACTGCTAATGATCTAGCGAGGGCATGGATCAAATACATCAAACCAGAAAGCTTTGGACCTCTAATGCTCCCAGAGGATAAAATATTCTATGATTTAGTCAAAGCTGGGATTCCTCCAGGTGATGCTGGCAGATACTGTAGTTGGCCAGGAATAGTTAGTTTTGCTCGTAGCTGCTACCCTATAGGGATCATAAATGCATGCAATCCTGAACAAGCAGTAATTGACGCATTTGATGTAGGAAGACTTTATCAGCCTTTACATGGGCATGGTTTAGACTGGGCAGCTGCTGTTGCTGCAGGTATAGCTGAAGCCTTCAAACCAGATGCTACTGTTGACTCAGTTGTAGAAGCCGCTGTCGCATATGTATCGGAGCCTGTAAGAGCAGAAATCCTAGGAGGAATTGAAATAGCCAAATCTTCTAAAGATGCTCTTGATATGCGGCCAGCTTTCTATGAGCGTTATAAGGCTGAAATAAAACCATTTGCACGCTATCCATGGATTTGGGACATAAGCATGTCTTACGAGATTGTAACTAAAGGTTTCGCTATCTTCTACGCCACAAAAGGCGATCTTCATAAGAGTCTCTTAACAGCAGTTAATTTTGGCAGGGATACTGACTGTCTTTGTGCTGTGGCAGGTGCTTTATCTGGCGCTTTATCAGGAATTAGCAATATGCCCCCAGAATGGATCGAAACAGTTGATAAAGCCACAAAAATGAATAACTTAACGGTATCTAGAAGAACCATGAAAGAAACGGCAACAGGCTTATTTGAGGCAATAATGAAAAATATTGCCAAGATGGAGTCTCAAATTAATTACATAAAACAACAAATTTGAATTAAGTTAAAAATATTCCCTTTATTTTTGCTTCGAAATTAATTTTTTCTTTAATTTCTTCTCTGTTTTTCCTTTTAATGTTCTCTAACTATAAAGTACTGAGGTCTTACTCATGTAAGTTGCGGTTTATTCCCCTGCATATGACGGTTACTTTATCTAAGGAAGAAGACAAGCACAGGAGAATAAAGACAAAGAGTCGACGCAAAAAATATTTGCTGTAAATACTTAGTTTTCGTGGTGTCTAAGATGGATGTTTTTGAGGCGATTCAAACAAGACGCTCGGTTCGAGCCTATGAGCCGACACCTATCCCTAAAGAGAAGCTGGATAAAATATTGGAGGCTGCAAGGCTTGCGCCTTCAGCCGGGAATATTCAACCCTGGCATTTTATAGTTGTAACGGATCCTAGCAAAAGGGAACGCCTGGCGCGTGCTCCCTTTGCGGGTTTTCTCAAAGAAGCCCCTGTTGTTATCGTTGGTTGCGGAAACCAGAAGGCCTCTCCAAGATGGTTTATGGTTGATGTTGCCATATCTATGCAGAGCATGGTTTTAGCTGCTACAGCGGAGGGATTAGGAACATGCTGGGTCGGTAGCTTTGATGAGAAAGAGGTTAAAGAAACGCTTAAGATCCCAGATGAATACCGAGTGGTAGCCTTACTCGCAATAGGATACTCACGCAAAAAACTAGACATCCAAAGCGGAATCCTACACCTAATAAGGAAACGTAAAAATCTAGAGGAAATAGTTAGCTTCGAAGAGTATGGGAGAAAAACCAAGACCTAAAATGAACCCAAACTCTTCTCCGCGCAAAGGAAGTTAAACAAAAAACCCATCTCAGAGAACTAAGATGTACCCTTCTGGGAATTTTGGGGGTTCGAAGGGGAGAAGATTAATCGATGGCAATGTGAAGGCTTAATGAATGTAACTGACTTCTTCGGTTCAGATACTTGGGAGCTAGTCCAGATTTACACTGGTCCGATTCCCAGGTTCGTCCCCCGAACAATAAGCGAAGATGAAAAGCAATACCATAGACAATTGATATTGGTTAAGGGATAAAGGATATAAAATTATATTTTTAATTTCGAATTCAGTTCTTTTCAATGCTAGCTCTTTACCACGGCTTTTCCCTCCCTGA
>JAWCEH010000229.1:0-5048 GCA_038859955.1 Bathyarchaeia archaeon
GGTGAGCTTTGCATCCAGAGGAATAAAGTAAACCTCATAATTAATGGTGGCGCTCAGAGAGGAAATACATCCTACCTGGAAGACGCTAGATATTAATAATTAATAAATTTAAATGAATATAACGTATATTTAGGAGTCTGAAAAATGAATCGTTTACGTAACTATTATTCTTTTTATCAAATCGAGGGATTGTCGGATAGATTTAAAGGAGAGATCATCCAAAGAAAACTCCAAGTAATAAGTAAATGTTTACGATCATTTACCCAATGTAGCTTAAAATATTTAGATGCTGGATGTGCTGAAGGGCATTATGTTCAAGAATTAGCCTTGTCAGAGAATGTTTGCTTAGCAATTGGATTAGATATATCGTTACCAAAATTATTGAAGGCTAAGAATGTAACAAGAAAAGGGAAAGGCCTGGATAAATGTCAATTCATTCATGCATCCTGGAATTATTTACCCTTTAAGGATGAGAGTTTTGACGTGGTAACATTCTTCGAGGGGCTTGAACACTCATTAAACCCTTATGTTCCTTTAAATGAAATCAAACGTGTCTTAAATAAGGAGGGTACGCTCGTCATTTCCACACCTGTTAGTGTATTCCCCCTGATAATTCCGGAACTTATTGAGGTATTTGTTAATAAATTCTTGTTCCTGATTACAGGTTGCATATTTCGCGGGCATTTAAACTGGTTTACCCCCAGCAAATTGCAAGAAGTATTATCCTCCAATTTCCGAATCGTTTGCTGGGATTTGAATATACCGAGACATAGTTTAGTTAAGAATATGGAGGTCTTATTGGAAGCAGTAATGGAGAAGATTCTTTCGCTTCTAGGTAACTTTTTTAGAACTATTAATAAATCAGTCAGAAAGAGCGATTATATGTTTGACGCGATATTGGTCTTAAAACCACGCTAATATTAAGTTCTCCTATAACCAAATAGTGAAGTATTAGGTGAAGAATCCTGCACATAAATAAAGACGGCGCCTAATGAGAGGGTTAATAATAGGCTTAGCACCATGGATGGTATAAAATAATTCTAAATCCAAAAGAGTGTATTAGAGTAACTGGATCATCATTCATGACCTCATGTGTATGAGAGGTTTACCTAACTTATTTCGCTTCTGGCTATGTTGCTGAGAGGAATGCGTTTATGGCTCAGTTGGGGGAGAACACGCTTTCTACTGTTGAGTGAAGTATAAGAGACTAAATGTTTATTGAAGGAAGTTGGAAAATGCTTTTATGGCAGTCTTTTTTGGTACTCTTTTATATGTTTCACTATTTCGAGTCCCATCATTCTTTGGTTGCTTAGAAGCCTATCGTCCGTGGTATACATGACGGTGTTTAGGCTTAATGCCAGCGCTACGTATGATGCGTCATAGACTGTTATGTTATAGTCTAGGCTTATTTTCAGGCTCTTTAAAGCCATGTTTAGGTCTATTTCATGAAGCCTTATCTCGGAGCTCGCTATGAGCTCTAGTGCCTTTTCCGTCATATTCTCACTTATAAAGCCTCTTAGGTGATATTTTCTTAGAGCGCTGGCAACCTCTAATAGAAGGGTGCTAGGCGCATGGATATCCACCCTGCCATCTAGAAAGTCGTCCCTCAGCCTTAAGGCGTCCTCAGTGTAGTCTTCTGGTATAATCCATTTAACGATGACGCTGGCGTCGGCAACAATCCTATCGCTCATCCCTATTCTCCCGAATGAACTCGGCTGAAAGGTTGCCTCTAATTCTTTTAACGCTCTCTCTAAGGCTATCCATCTCCAACTTAAGTGTCTCAGCCCTCTTCGCCTTTACAAGCTTCTCCAAAAAAGCCTTAACTTCGCTAGCATAATCTATGCCGAACTTTTCAAGCTCTTCCTTAAGTCTCCTAGGAACCCTGAAACTTATGACTACACTCAATGTAAACACCAAAAGTGGTATTAGACTGTAGACGATATAAAGTTTACTCTAAAACTTTAGGTCTAACAATTGTGCCGCTAACCATAAAAGGTGTTACTCAAGCAACCAAATTTATGAAAAAATTTGAGCATCAAGTATGTCACTATACGTAACCACAGCCCAAAAATGTAGTATCAATCAAAGACTTCCAAAAAATACCGTTAAAAAGAAAATTTAACCGAGGGCAAATTTTGCGTTCCTGCAAAAATTGAAATCACGGCTTAAACTTCCATCAGCAGATTTAAGTCTCAAACAAACTCTTTAATGAGTTGTTTTTCGGCCTTTTTGATCATCCTTATGATGAGCATAGAGTTGGACTTTTCCACAGATTGTGATGTCTTTTTTATAATAAGAAGCTCATATTATAGAAATAAAAGTTTGAAGGTTAACATAGATATGCATGTGCCTGCAAGAACATTGAACCTCATAAGGTGCATGAATTTCGGAAGCATTGTGGAGGACGACTTCGATAAGCTTGTTGGGTTAGCCGGGCTTAACAAGGTTTTACTAGGCTTTCTGAGGAGAATAGGCTATTGGGGTCCTCTTAGGTATTGGGAGGAGAACCGATATAGGCGTTATATGACTGAAGCAGCCATGGTATCTAGGGCGCTGAGCAGCCTCGACTACGCTTTGTTCAAGTTTAGGAAGCCTGTTGAGCATGTCTCAGTGGACGTGGACATTCTGGTACGCTATGAGCATCTGCCAGAGGCCGTAAAAAATCTAGCGGGGGCAGGCTTTAGAGTAGAGGTTGCGGAGCCATATACGGTAACGATGATTAGGGGCGGAACCATAGTTGATCTTTACACGCAGCCCTCGTTTGCGTGGGTTGTATACTTGGATGGCGAGCGCCTACTAGGGGAGACTGAGATAATCGAAGTAAACGGTGTGGAGGCGAAGGCCCTAACAATGGAGGCCGAGGCAATTGCAACGGCAGCGCATGCGGTATACAAGGAGCACATATACCTTCTAACAGACTACTATGTAATCAAGGAATGGATTAACAGCAAAACGCTAAAACTAGCTGGAGAACTTAATGTGAAAGAGGCAGTACAAATAAGCTTAGAGCTCAACAAGCGAATAGAGGAGGGGCGCGCAGAGGCGCCAATAAAACTCAATCAGGCAGAGATAGCGAAAGTCCTAGTGAAAAAATTCGCTAGAGACCCGAACTTTAGAGCGACAAGCATAAACATACCGAAAATAATCGCAAGAAAAAGGTCGATGCAGCAATTAATTCAGAGGATAAAAAGGAGATCATATTAGCCGCCTGGATGCCAGGGGGTCTTTTAACGAACCCCTATAGCGTATACAATCCATGGTGCTTTCAGCATCTTAATTGAGTGTAGCCGCTAGTTTAGGGTTTTTAGGAGGCTTAAGCGTAGGAGCATTATGGAACCGGAGTGGAATAGGCCAAAAGTTAGGGCTCGCAAAGAGGAACTAATTGGTTTCAAGTTTAAATATTTCCTTGTGAGAGTATCTTTATGGGTGATAAATGTGGGTGCTCAGGTTAAGGTGCTTCAGAAGGGTAAGATAACGATTCCAGCCGAGATTAGGGAGATGCTGGGAATTAAGGAGGGGGACATCTTAACGTTGGTGGCGCGCGGCGGGTGTATAGTGCTGCTTCCACCGAGAGCTGTCCTAAACCCTACAGAACTGCTTGACGGTCTCGTTGAGGGGGTTGCCGTAAAGGAGCCTATTAAGGAGGATCTCAGGAAGGCTACGGCGGCTAGGGTTGAGGAGAAGTTGGGGAGGAATGATGGGTGAGGTTTGTGGATGCCAATGTATTCATATACATCCTTGTTAAATCTCCGAAGGAAGACTACCTCACCTCTAAAAATATACTTAGAAGAATTGAGGATGGGGAGGAGGCCTTAACGAGCACGGCCATAATACAAGAAGTTGTAGACTGGCTTGAATATAATAATAGGCGGGAGGAGGTGAAAAAGTTTCTAATTGCGTTAAACTCTTATCCGGCGATGAAGAAGGTTGGGGCCTCATGGATGGAGATGTTAGATGCGATATCCGACATGGAGAAGTATGAGTTGGATTTCACCGACGCCCTTACACTACAGGTAATGAAGAAGAATAATGTAAAGGAAATCTACACAAACGATAAAGACTTTGAGAGAGTAGAATGGATACGAAGGATCTGGAAATAATAAAGGCAAAGGTGTCCTGCGCATTATAATTTATTGGGAAATCTTAGGGGCGTGTGATTTTGCCGTCTGAGGCTATCTAAAGTCTAAAGATTATGCCTCAATATCGCTGTCTGCCAGAATATTTATATTTTCCAGGTTTTCATATTTATTCTGGTGTAATGTTTGAGTCAGGTTTTAATATCAAAGGTTGGTAAGAAGGGAGCCGTCTACATACCTAAGCGTATATGTGAGCAGTTAGGCATAAACGAGAATGATAGGGTTCTGATAAAGGTTGAAGATAATAAGCTAGTGTTAGAGTTCATACCTGACCCGCTCTTTCTAGCCTTAAAAGTCAGGAAGTGGGCCAAAACTACTGTTGAAGATTTTGAAAGGGAGTCTGAGGGGGAGCAAGATGAGTCCCTCACGTGTTAAGGCACTGCTAGATTCAACTTACATTCTCCCAAGCTTTGGAGTTGAAGTGGAAGGGCTCTCCCTTGACCATATCGCTAAGCTTAGAGAGGTTGGCATCAAAGGAAAAGTTGAGTTCCACTGTTTATCAGTCGTATGGGTTGAGGTTATAGGCAAAATATGCAGGGAAAAGGAGCGCTTAAGAGAGGATTTAGATGACGTGGTGGATGTAGCCGTTAAATCCCTCTTAGAGTCAGGCTTCTATAAATGGCTCACACCCACATCTAATGCCGTAAAACTGGCCTTCAAGTTAAGGATGCTGGGTCACAGAGACAATATAGACAATCTCCTCTACGCAACATCTACTGAGAATAATATGCTGCTCCTCACGATGGATGAGGACTTTAAGAAGTTCCTGTTAAAAAACAACTTCAAGGTTGAAAACTTAGTAAATCACGAGGACCTTCTAATGATGTTAACTTAGATGGATTTGACTCTGAGGCGTTTTTAGTCCTATGCCCAGCTTAGTATTTGGGCAGTCTGGAGATTCCGCTTATCTTG
>JAWCEH010000230.1:0-5047 GCA_038859955.1 Bathyarchaeia archaeon
CAGTGGTCTCCATCAGGCTATGTTATGTATAGTGGACGGATAGAAAAGTACAAGAACATCCATAGGCTTGCAAACATCGTTAAAATACTCAATGAGGATTATGGGTTAAATCTTAAATTGAAGGTTTACGGCTCAGGTCCATACATAAATAGTCTGGGTAGGCGTCTGGAGGAAATTGGATTAGAATACTCGGTTAATCCACCGCAACCATTTGAAAAATACGTGGAAACTCTATCCAAAGCATCACTGTTCGGACTATTGTCTGAGAAAGAGTCATACCCACAATCGGTTAACGAGGCAAACGCCATAGGTGTTCCAACTGTTGTAGTAGAGCCTTGGGGTCAGAACTTCAGCGAAAGAAGCAGAACGCTAATAACAAAACTTAGCAAAAGCGACGAAAATATAGCGCATGAAATAATGAGACTTTTAGAAACATGCAGAAACCAGCCTAAATCCAAAGTTCCCAGCTGGAATCAAGTAAGCGATATCTACATCGAAAAATTGTACAGTTTCTGAAAAGATATGCGTGCAAAGTTTATGTACCGATCCATGAAGAAATGATGCAAAAACGCCGAAACTATTCTTATATGTGATGTAGAGTTACATGGCTTATACTAAAGTTGGCGAGGTATGGGTGCCCTCTGGGTGTAACGCAGGTTTTGTCAGAGAATCGGAGATTGTACACTTTGGATTCATTAAAAAAGTCTTTTGTCTTTAATGGATTTAAACTAGTAAAAAGTAGGGCTATCCATAAGTTTTCTCAAAAACAGAGGTTAAAGGTTTGATGCACCTTATTTATGCTCTTCGCTAAAAAAGTACTTTGTTGGCAAACCTATTAGTAGTGTGCTTAATTAGGGGTATCTTTTGCTACCTGCTAGCGTTCTTGAGCTTCTTCGAATGCCCATAGTATTTTATACAATTACCTTGACCTTTTTATGGTTGTTAATACAGACTATTTCGAAATTTAGCCATAGGGAAACAGTTTTTCCATGGTCTAAAGCGTTAAATGATAAGCATATATACGGAATTTTAATATGCTATATCGTACTAACGTTATCTGTTATACAATTAAATGTTAATCTTTTCCCCTATTTACACGCCTTTATTCTGGCGTTTACACTCTGGCTTTTAATGAGCACTTCTTCATCTAGTAAAGCATCTTCACTGCTCCTTACGCTTAGTGTCGCGATTATGCCGGTTTTAGTTATGATCTCTACGAAGCATCCATTACCTTTGGGGGATGATGTAAGATTTACGGGTTTTGCAGTTACGATAGATAATGATGCCCGATGGGTTTCCTATAAGTATATTGAAAACCCGTATTATCAGTTCTTTCACTTGATTCCAGCTTTAGAATATATTTTAGCTTCAATCACAGGAGTCGGTGTTTTAGGTGTTATGAGCTATTATCTAACGTTGAAGATTGCTCTGTATTTAGTTTATTTTCTCTCCGTTTTCCTTGTTATGAGAAAGCTTACTGGAGACAGTATTGCTCCGTTTGTGGCTGTGCTTTTGCTGTCCATAACGCCTCCTTTAGCGTTAACGCAGGTTGTTCATCAATGCTATGCGATAGTGATTTTTTTGTTGTCAGCTTTTATGACTCTAAATCTCTATAAAAGGCAGGGATCACCGTCTAGGGCGAGCATGCTGGCCAGATATCCTCTATGGCTGGCTGGAATTGTCGCGCATGCAACATTTGCAATTATGTTTTTAGCCTTTGTTCTTCCAGTAGCCTTCGCCGATGAGTCTAGGGAAGTGAGAAGAAAAGCGCTGAGAACCGCCAGTTTTATACTCATCATATCCCTAACCTACTGGATGTACACTTACGTCCTAGATGTAATCGTGAGGCCAACGGTTAACGCTTTTGATAGATTAATAGACATATTTGCAGGAGATATAACTCCGTGGTATGGAACAGCCCAGCCATGGTACGCTCCGGAATCATCAACATTCTTTATTGCATGGGCATTGATGCCTTCGATAACGGCTGCGTTCATTCCATGCTATATGCCGCGGCTATTGTTCAAGAGAGAACGGCGCCCCATTGATGTTGCATTTATTCTAGGCTTTATAGGTCTAACTGGTACAGCTATAAATTTTGCCTTACGTAGCTTACCAACTTTCGGTGGACGATACTTTTACTGGCTATACTTGCTTATGCTTCCCCCATCGGCATTAGTTACTAGAGATGTGTCTAGAAGGTTTGCCAGCTCAATTCTGGCAATAGCATTGATCTCACTAGTATCATTTTATGGAATTCAAGATCCCACATTAGCTGCAAACACATATGCTGAGAACATAGGTTGGGCTGATAGGGTGAGCTGGCATATAAGCTTAAGCCTACCTCAATACCTCGATAGCGCAGAAACATTGATTTGGATGGATCCAAGGCTCTCTGCACCATTAAGCTTTCTAAAACCTGAATCACTATATGGACATGCAGCTTCTAGCCGCCAAACAATGGCTATAGTGGGTACAGATAATGTTGGTTTAATGGCGACATTTAAAGATCCTCGAAATGCTGCCTGGTTCACTAGGAATTTCGGCATGCATCCCATTAACATTATAAACTCTTTAGATGAATACTCCCTCATACTGAGCTCAGAAAGATATGTGGGGATATGGCAAATCACGTAATCTTACACTAAAATTATACATAAAATTGGTATAGGTTATAAAGGGTAAATAACTTTATGGAACGACTCAACACAAGGTTGCATCACTTGTGGAATCTGGGCTTCATGGAAAAAGTGTTTCAAGATAAAGGGGTTTATTTATAGAATTGATAAATGTGCTCTTTATTCCCATATCGGTGCTTATTTCATATAACGAATACTTAGTCAATGGGCTTCACGAATTGGATGTTCGTGTTTATGTAGATAAGCCTAACACGCCACTAGGCACCATCATATATATTTATGAAAAAATGCGGGGCAGATTGAAGGGTAAGTTGTTGCCAACGTATGCCATGCCCCGCGCGTTGCACAATAGTTATCTAAAGAAGCTTATAAAACGAGGTTTTGTCCATGTAATGCATTTGAATGGTTTAAATATTCCACTAGAAGTATTGAGAGCGAGCAAAGAAGTTGGTATACCAATCGTTTTTGTTTTACATACAGCCCCTATGACTGAAGAGACTTATAGGCAGATTAGCGATTTTATAGATCTCTATGTTGCCCCATCCCGCTCCACGCTAAGCATGGAAAAAGAGAAAATAGGCGGGAAAGGGGCGGTAGTCATTCATCACGGAATAGATGTAAATGAATTTAAGCCTATGTCCAAAGATGAAGCAAGAAGAAAATTGGGGCTTGTAACAAGCAAGAAAATCGTGTTATGGAATGATAGGATATCCCCAGAAAAAGACATAATGACATTCCTCGAAGCTATACCGCTAGTTCTTAAAGAAGATAGGAATGTTATCTTCTACATCAAAGGTAGAGCTGTAGTTAAGAACTACTACTCCGAGATAAAGTCTCTTATCGAAGATCCAAAGATTAAACCCCACGTCAAGCTCCACATGGGTTGGATAAGACATAAAAACCTTCCATACATCTACAATGCCGCTGATATATTCGTTAGAACATCCTTATATGAAAACTTTGGATTAGGATACATTGAAGCTATGGCATGCGGAGTACCAGTTATAGCACCTAACTCAACTACTGCGCCGGAAGTTATTGGAGACGCTGGCCTACTTTTTACACCGGGAGATCCCAATGATTTAGCTAATAAAGTAATCAAACTACTCTCTAATGATGAATTGCAGAAGAATTTAAGCAGCAAGGGCATAGAACGTGTCAATGAATACTTCAGACACGACATAATGGCCATGAAGTACCGTGAAATCTACCATAAACTACTAGCGGATGCGCCTTACTAAAAAGGTTGCTACATTCAAGGGAACATATCATGAAGTTCTTTTTATATGGTTACTATACTAAGAACAACTTTGGAGACTTCCTAATAACGCTGTCACTGCTTAAACTCTTAAAAGTACATGTGCCAGACACCCACATCTTCGTTTACTGGCGTGACTCACTAGTGCCTCTGTCTTTGCAGAAAAATCCGCGGGTACACATCATTAGAAGACCTGAGAATTTTAAAGATCTTCTGACTTTGCTCAAGGTGTTTTTATGCGTTGATGCGGTGATTGTTGGCGGTGGGCAGAAGTATAGATGGTCTATCAAAAGTGGTTTAGCACCGCAACTTATCATTCCCTGCTTATCTAAGATTTTAGGGAAACGACTTTTGTTTCTATCAGTTGGGGTAGAGCCTGTGAAGGATTTATTATGGGCTGGGTTTGTTAAGAATCTTTTTAATGCTGCTGATGGGGTGAGTGTTAGGGATTTAATTTCATTTCATTATTTGAAGAGTATTGGAGTAGACTGCATTCTGTCATCAGACCTAGTGTTCTACTATATTATGGATCATTGTGGGCAACTTGACTCTTTGAAAAGAAGAGTTAGTAGAAGGAAACATAGTCTAGTTGAGAATGTTGGTTTAGCGATTCGTTGTTCTGAGATAGCTGACGACCTACTAACTCGCTATTTTCCGGATTTAATTGCAAGATTAGCGAGAAATTACACGGTTATTCTCTTGCCAGCAACATTGGGGGATTTAGCCCTACATAGAAGAATTTTAAATCAAATGCCTCCAAGTATTAAGCAAAGAGTTGTAATAGCGGAAAATTTAGACTATGTTCACATAATAAAAGTCCTAGCACAACTAGATGTCATAATATCGACGAGGTTACATTTTCTACCTTTTGCTCTAGCTTTAGAAATTCCAATAATCGGAATAAATTATCCTGCAAAAGTTCATGCTTTTTGTAGAGAACTTGGACCTGTGTATGACGTAAGGGACACACAGCGCATATCTGATGCTGTGGCTTACTCGCCTTGCTGCCACTTAAGTTATAATAAAGTTTTGTGCAAAAACTTCGACAAAGTTTCACGAAATATTGAATTACTTAGAATCATAACATCTGGACGCAGTAGAAACATTTTCGATTCGTTATTTATACGTTTGAGGTTAATGCCATGGTTTT
>JAWCEH010000231.1:0-5038 GCA_038859955.1 Bathyarchaeia archaeon
TATTATTTTTTCAATCTCTTCTTCTTTTATTTTATTTGAAATTTCTAAAGCACTTAATTTAGAATGACATTGTCTAGCAGCAATTGCAATAATTTTTTCTGGATTAGGGGTATATGATAATAATGTTACTTTCAAGTATTCTCACCAATTTAACGAACCTTAAAGGTTAAATTTGTTCCTTTACTTCTTCTGACGTGTTTTAAGCCATAGTTGATGCACAAGTTCTATAAGCTGGGCTTCCGAAACCATCTTGCGGCATTTCGTATGTGTAGGAAGGTAGTTCCAGCCCCCCTCCCTATATTCTAACTCTTCCAAAAGAATTTCTTTACAGTTGCACATTTTCTCACTTATACCACGACAATACATTGTCGCCCTAGTAGCTGGTAGATTTGTCCCTGGATTCCGCTATTTATCGGAATTTGAAAAGGTGTTGGTCTGCCTATGTCAGTCCACCATCTGTTCCTTGTGAGAGCTTTTTCGAGGGCTAAAATGTTTTGGTCTCCGAAATGAGCCCATCCATACGTGTCTGTCACGATGAACTCTGTTTTTAAAGTGCTTCTAAGTTTCTTCAAGACAGGGTCGTGTGGTGACCTTATTATTCGATATTGTAATAAGTCTGCCTTTATGAAGCGATATGGATTCTCAATGTATGGCATATTAAGAGCTTTTCTTACTTTATGGATAAAGTTCCCGTACGCATTTTGTAGATAGAAAACATATTCGGAGCCTTGGAAGGCATCTAATTCTTCAACCTCCTTAGGTATCCTTTCAACAACTCCCCTGCTTTTGATGACAACATCTGGCATTTCTCCGACGATTCTAACTGCGCCACCCATGTAGTCTGTAATGTCGGTTAGGATCTCTCTTTGCGGTATTGGATGAACTCCGTTCCTTGGGTCTGGGTTTCCCATTTCGTAATCAACTATGTTTCTAAACGCTGGATTTACCTTAAGTTTTCCAAACTCTGTTTTAGTTTCACGAGGCATTCTTGAGGTAGGTTCTTGAACCGAAACTGAAGTGTAGCAATAATAAAGTTCGAGATCTTTTTCTCCAACAGCTATCTGCAAACCCATGGGAGGCAGAAAATCCAGCCTTCGGTGCCAGCTTGGAGGATAAGGTTTTACCATTAATCACCCACTCCAACCGATTCTTTATATTTCTTTTCAGCTTCATTCAATGCATCCTTAATTTCTAAATTATGGCAAATCCAGCCTAACCTTTTAGATTTGCAGATTGGACAGAACATTGTGTCAAGGATGCCTGCAACTGCAATATGGCTTGTCCAATTTCTGAAAAGTTCACCCCTCTCCTTTGCCTCAGGCGTCTCAAGTTTAGACCTTATCTCCTCTTTGAGCTTTTCATATCTCTCACGTATCTTCTCCATCTCCTCAGCTGGCGGCATGGCGACTTCTGCCTTCATGGATTCTATGTGAGCTAATGCTTCCTTCTCCGTTAACCTTAAGCTTTCAATCCATCTAACAGCATCTTTCCGCTTTCTTTCAGGGAGCTCCATGAGTTTCTGAACGACGGTAGGCGTCATGGTTGCCTCCATTTTACGAGCTACTTCCACAAGGTATGAAGGGGCTTTCTCCAATAACCGCTCGACTTCAACCTTCTTCGCCTCCTCTTCTATACCCCTTTCCAATACTGTTGGTAGTATAACCTCTACTGGTTTACCTATTTTCTCCGCTGTTTCCTCAACTTTCCGCATTACACTTGCAGGCACAAAGGTCTTTAGCTCAACGCCAGCCTTCCTTGCCAGAGCCATATTTCTAATTTCTTCGATGGGCTTCTCAGGATACATCTTAAAGTAGTTCAAAACTCTCTTAGCATCATCCTGATTTAAGTCTTTAATAGCTTCAATTAACATCACCCGTACATCATCAATTTTACTTTCTGGAAAGACTTTACGGACTTCCTCAGACTTTAACGCATACTCAACTTCAGCCAAAAATGTATAAGGCAAAACGCCCTTTTCCCTCTCTTCTTCGGTGGGTCGTTCCTTTATTCTATATGGCTTGCCTGCTTGACGTAATTTTATCAATGATTGATAAGCTATAAATATCGTTGAAAGCCATTCTCGACTCTTACCAATTTTTTTCGCTAAAACTTCTTGGGTATATCTCTTGTCAAGTTTACGGATGATGTTGTAGGCTTCAGCTATCTCCTCTATCTCAAGGTCTCCTCTTTGTATGTTCTCAACAAGTGACTCTATTATCGCTTCATCGTCACTCATCTCTTTAACGATGGCTGGAATAGTTTTCAATTTTGCTTTTTGGGCTGCTGCGAACCTCCGTGAGCCTACAATGACTTCATATCTATCTTTTCCAATAGGTCTTACAAGTATTGGCTGAAGAACTCCGACTGTCTTGATAGAATCCACAAGCTCTGAAATGTCGCCTAATTCTCTTCTAACGTTGAACTTACTGATTGTTAGTTTCTCCAATGGTATATCGACCACTTGTGGGTCTTTAGCCATGCTATTTTCCTCCCTTTAATAGCTCTAAGGCTATTTTAGACCATGGTATGGCTTTAATCTCCCACTTTTCACCCATCTTCACTTCCAAGACGCTGACGCTCTCTGGATTTACATCCTTTTTCTCAGCAACTAAAGATTTTAGCGAGGCGATTGCATTGCTTTCAGTGTCATATATTCTTCTCTCATCACCTATTTCTAAAACGTAAAACGTGTCACCCTTTAATTTTAGCTCCATGTACCTTCACCTCACTTTTCAGCTTTTGCTTGATTCTATTCTCTTCAAGCTCAATCTTCAAAAGGGTTTCGATAAGTTCCTTCATGGTTAGACCGTTCTCTATTGCGTAAATTCGAGCTTTCTTCCACAATTCCTCATCCACCCTAAAACTTGTTACGATGTCTTTTCCCATTTTAGCCCATAATTACATTATATTTTGTAGTATTTAAGACTTACTCTCATGTTGTTTAGTAGTAAAATTTAAATACTACAAGTAGTAATACTACAAGTAGTATTACTACTTGTAGGAGATACTACAATGGCATACGAAGAAGTGAAACAAAGATACCTTCAAAACAAGGCAGATAGAGAGAAGGAATCTGCTTTAACTCTAGAGAGTTACCCCGAGGTTCAAACATGGCTTAAGACTGTATCTCCAACTACAAGACCGAATTATCTTAGCGCATTAAGGAAGTTTTGCGAATTTGCTGGAAAAACGCCGACAGAGTTAATTTTGGAGCGTGATAAAGAAATAAAGAATCCTGACCCAAACTCTAGAACAGGAATTAGAGATTTAATTCTGGACTTCCGTGAGTATTTGGAGAAAGAGGGATACGCTCCTAAAACCATTAATACATGGGACGGAGCGGTTAGGAGCTTTTTCACGGCTGTTCTTGGAAAAGCTGGAATGGTTAATGTGAAAAACTATAGGGATGCTCAAGTTTCTGTAAGGAAAGATTTAGTTCCTACGCTTGAAGAATTAAAGAAAATGTTAGATGTTTGCAACTTGGAAGAAAAGTTTAGAATAATTTTCCTTGCTCAAACAGGTATGAGAATTTCAGATGCTTTAAGGCTAAAAATAGGCGATATTGAAAGGGAGCTGAAATTAGGGAAAGTCCCTTTAGCGATTTACTACCTTCCAGAAAAGGAAAAAGAAACAGTAGGAGAAAGGATAACTTTTCTGGCAAGCGACGGTGTTGAAATTTTAAAGAGATATTTGGAATGGAGAAAGCAGATTGGTGAAAATCTGACCGCAGATTCACCTCTTTTCGCCAGCAGAACTAAAAGAGGAACTAAACCTCTAAGCCAACAGAAGTTTAATCAGATGCTAAAGAACATAGCTAAAAAGGCTGGGCTAAACGGAAATGGAAAGTATGGCATATTAAGAGCACATTCTTTAAGGAAATTCTTCGTAACCCAGCTAACCAACCATGGAGTTGAAGATAAAATCGTCAACTTCTTCATAGGTCACAAAATTCCAGAAGTAGATAGAGTTTACTGGTTTAGAAGAGTGGAAGAGCTTAGGAAAATTTATGCTGAAAGGCAACAACACCTTAACCCATTCAACCAACAACAAGAATTTGACTTAAACAAGCTTGAAGATATTAAAGCTAAGATTGAAGAGCTTGAGAAAAAAATAAAAGAGTTAGAAGAAGCGAAAAGTTCCAATAGTTATGATGTTAAAATTGCAACCTCGCTTGAGCAGGTTATAGCCCTTGCCAAGATTGGGTATGATTGTCAACCCGTAGGAGAAAACAGATGGTTAATGAGAAAGGTTAACGTCCTACCGAAAAGCACTTAAATAATACTTCTTGTTATGATATTCTAGACATAATTATGGAAATCTCAGAATTATTTTGGAATGTGACCTTGCCTCTCATTTCTCTAATTTTTACACTAATTATTACATTTTGGCTTGAGAAGAGGGATTTAAGAAAACTCGACAAACTTGATAATATAGCGGAGGATTTAAGAGAGCTAAAACGTTAGTGGTACACTCGCACGGACTATTGACCAATTGACAGAAATTATAAAACATCCACCATCAACTAAATCCGATCCACTTCCACCCGACAAAATTAGAAGGCGGGATTACCTTCTAGATAAGGGTAGGACTAAAGGGTTAACAAAAGAAGAGGCTGATGAGCTCAGAGAACTACTTCGAGAGCAAGCAGTTGAAATGGGTTTAGTGGGATTAGCTCTCCTCATTTTTTTAGGTGGTGTAGCTTTACTACTAGGTTACTTCTTGTCGAAAGGAGAGGGCGAAAAATAAATTTAACCTTTAAGGTTCATTAAATTTTATTATAATTTCTTAAATTTGAGCTTATCTTTATTTCTAATCCAAAGTAATTTTATATAAGCCATAAGCCCATATTTTTCTGTATATTCAATAGCCTCTGTCCAATTAATTTTATAAACTATAATAATCATTAATATCATAAGTGCTATTGAAATAATTGTTACTAAAATAGGATCTTCTTTTCCTACAAACATTTTAACATATTCAAATGAATACTTTGCTACATATGCAACTATGAATCCTAAAGAGAGCTTTCCAGCAAGTA
>JAWCEH010000232.1:0-5033 GCA_038859955.1 Bathyarchaeia archaeon
TGTTTGATTGTTATGCTTTGAAAGATAATACCCGCCGCCATACCTCGCTAACGTCATATTTTCAGACATATTAAACGCCTCATCAACATGCAGAATATTAATATTTAATAAACCTTTTTGCACAAAAGTACAACACAAAAACACATGGTGGGCCGGACCGTATGCAATTAAAAAATTAAGTGAATCCTTAAAGTTGTTAAAGTCTGGATCTTGGCTTCATAGAAATGATAACTATTTAATTTTTAGCAAAGTTATGATGATGACTTTGACTGAGCTGAATGTTAGAATCCTTCGAAGGGAATCGGTTTGTCCAGGCTTTAGGATGACCTTTTAAGAAGTTCGCTTGTCTTTTTCCTTATCCAGTTTTCATTTTTATCAGGGTATTTAACGTGTAACAGTTCATGTAACACGTTTTCCTCACATTCTCTTAAAGACATAGTTTTCCAATTGAGCAGGTAGAACATGATATAGATTAAAACAAAGTCCCCTGCCTTCACCCTTTTCGCGTCAAGTTGAACTATAGGGCCTTGAGTTTCAACCCTCTCTCCATTTTCATCTATAACCCAAAGTTTTGCACATGTATGTGACTCCACGTCGTCAGCGTTATAGTCCCATGCTGGTACTTCCTCAATGATAACCAAGTACTTTTCTAACTTAAGCCTCTTAAGCCATTTTTTAACTATTTTACGCAGTTGATTTTTAGGTAGATTGTCCCCCCTTATACTAATTTTCGGTAATTGGTCGATGCTTTTTGGTTCTTTGATATACGTGTAGTATCGCCGCTGTAACATTGACCGTTGATCTTTTATTTCCAATTCCCTCAACCTATTTGTCAGAGACATTAAACATCCATGGTGAATTTGCTCTTATGTTATTTTATGCGAGGCATACATAGATAAAATTTTGTCCAGCATTCAGAGAATGTGCGTCGTCTGTGGCAGAGAAGCAAGCTTTCTATACATGAACCTCTCTGCTTAACTATAAAGGGTATGATTATTGAATAAGGTTCGTGTATAGAAATTTTGCAAGTTTAAGTGGAATGTCGTTTTGGAGCTTTATTGCTTGAAAAGTTCATTGATCCTCTGAATTTCTAGTTATTTCTTCAAGTCTCCTTCTGACAGCATCTTTAACGAATTCCGATATTGAAGTATAGCCATACCTTCCAGTCTCAACTATCTTCTCAACTTCCAGGTATAGGTCTTCTGGAAGCCCTACCATTCTATATTTCTTTCTCGGCAAATCAACCCGTAACAACGTATGGATGAAAAGCCTTTAACGGATTTTTTATATACCAGTTAATAACCAGTCTATAAACGTGGATTTCGGAAAAACATTGATTGTTATGTTAGTATTACTTTTAACTGGTATGTTAGCGTTGACGTTAGATGTTCGGCAGGCTAAGACAGAGTCTGATGGAGTTTTTGAGGGCCGCGGTGTATGGGTTTGGGCTACAAGTTTCAGTTCGGATCCTGATGTGGGCCCTTTCGAGATGCGTGGTGCGTTCAAAAACTTTTCAGAGCTAGGCTTCAACTTTGTACTCCTTCTAGTTAAAAGCAGTGATGGATGGCTTTATTATAATAGTAGCATAGGACCCGTTGATCCAAGATACAAGTGGGATCCGTTGAAGGTTGCGGTTGAAGAAGCTCACAGGTTTGGATTAGAGCTTCATGCGTGGCTGTGTATCTTTAGGGACATTAAGCTTGCCAGGGAGAAACCAGATTTGGCAATGGTGGATATTAACGGGAATGTTTCAACTGAATGGGTCTGCCCCGGAAAGGAGGAAGTGCGCAGATACATGAAGAGGCTGATAAGCGAAGTTGTCTTCCAATATGACGTTGACGGAATACATTTAGACTACATTCGCTATCCAAATAGAATTTACTGCTACTGTTGTAAGTGCCAGGAAAACTGGGAACGGGAACATCCGGAAATACCGTGGCCTCCGCAGCCCACAGATTCAGCATGGATAAAGATGAGGCAAGACATAATAACAAGCTTCATTGAGGAAACGCGCATTATGCTTAAGGGCATAAATTCAAAAATCAAGCTTTCAGCAACTGTCTTCCCCATCCCGGAGGATGCAATCTACAATAGAATGCAGAATCACCCTTTATGGGCCGAGAAGGGCATAGTGGACTTCATTACGCCGATGGCTTATACGAGTAATTCAAGTCTATTTCAACAGTATCTTGAAGAGATTGTAAAGGTTACGAAGTGTAAAGTTTTAATTTATGCCGGTATAGGTTTACATGAGCTTTTGAAAACTTCAAATCCGAACGAGGTCTTGGAGACTTTGATAAATACCACACGGATTGAGAAGTATCCATGCGATTGTTCTATTGTTAGGGTTGATGGTCAAGTTATGTTCCGCTATAAATTTTTAGAGCCATTCGATCAAACGTTCAAGAAGGTTTACGCCCAACAAGCTACACCTCCCCACAGCGAGGCAATTCCTCCGGAAATCGGAGAACCGCGGCTGGAGCCCTCAAATATTCCGCCGCACCAGAGCGTCGACATAACAGTTAAAGTTATGGACTATCAGACGAGAGTTAGAAATGTGACGTTATGGTATAGGGCTAATAGTGGCACATGGTGGTTTACGATTATGAACCAAGTATGCCCTGATACTTATCATATAACTATACCTGGATATGGAAATTGTACACATGTGTATTATATGATAGAGGCTTTCGATATTATTGGAAATAGAGCTTTCAAGGAGGGCAACTATTACGTCATACCAGAACTTCCAAACGCTAATCTCATACTAACGTTGACATATCTTACTACAGTCTACATCTTTATGAAAGGAATACGTTCAAGTGGAAGGGGGTGTAACTCCTTAAATAAAGGTAAGGGTAGGATGGGAAAATCCGCGGAATGCTTGGTGGTTCCTATATATGAACGTTAGAGTTGTTTTATTTCACGTATTGGCTTTTGCAATAGTGTTCTTGTCTCCATATATCTTAGCATTGTCACATGCAAATCCCGTTTTAACCTTTTTATTTTCGCTGGGGATATTCGTAACTCTCTTGTACCTGTTATGTAAGCGAATGTGTTTGAAGGCCGAAAAATGAAGGATAGTCAGCCTAATTCTCAGCTGTCTCCTAGTTATTCTTGGATTCTATATAGCATTAAGAGGCGTTGGATTTGCAATTACTTGGGGTCTTTGGCAGTATCCAGAAAGGTCTGATTACGTTGATGATTTAGAAGCTTATAGGCAGTGGGCGTGGAAGGAAATGATTTATTATTGCTATACAAAAGAGGGTATTCCAGAATGGTTTGTTTATGTAGATATGGCCGGTATCACTATCGGGATAGTTTTGCTGTTTGTTGGAATGCTAACCTCTTTAAAGGTTATCTGGAAAATAGAAGTAGTTAAAGGGCTTGCGATAGTTGTGTGTAGTCTAATTTTGGGGGTGATCGCAATTATAATGATTTTTGACGAGACGCCTTATGGTCTAACCATACTTGGCATGCGAATTCCATATGCATACGAATTTCTCATTCCAATCATACCCATCGGAATCTTTTTCGGTCTAAACACTGCCCTCGGAGCAATCCTCCGTCTGATAGATAAACAAAGAAAAAGTTCTAAGATTTAGAATAGGCACACACACAACGTATAAGCGACTTGGCTTTTGGCTAATAGCCTGCTAGCCAGTTAGCATGCTAGCTAAAGCCTATCATAAAGGCTAGGTGTGTGTGCTGAAATGAATAGGAAGGGGGGTCCTCCTCAGAAATAAGGGTTTATGAGATTTTTGAAATTTTTGAAACATTTAATTTTTCAATGTCCATTATTGAAAGGCATGTGGGTATGTTGAGGCTAAAAGCCCTGTTAAAGCAAGCTTCAAGAAGCGTTTCAGCTATTCTCGACTTGAAAATGCCCGAAGAAGCCTTTTAAGACGTTCAAGCCTTTGCTTAAACATTTCCGCCCTTTTTTCAGGAGAAACAGTCTTCTCAACAGGCTCCAAAAAAGCAAAACGACTCAAAAACTTGGCCACAAAGGCAGAATCACCCCAAAGTAATGCGTATTTATGCCTATGGAATGTTGACCTCGGAATCCCTAACTCCTTGCAATAATATTTGACAGAAGGCCACTTGGCATTTGACTGCAAAAGCGAGAGTTTCAAAGCTTGAAATTTAAGCCTCGTTTCGAAACTCGGCCCCTTAGGTCTTCCCTTTTTCCGATGTAGAGCCATTTTTATTATCAGAAGTTTCAAGAAACCCAAAAAGTTAAACCTTTTGCAAAATTAGATTTTAGAACTGCATGATAAAACTTAAAATGCCAATCTTTTCGCTTAGAATTTTCGACAAAACTTTTTTAGTTAAAGATACTATTTCATTTCCGCTGGCTGTGAGCCATTCAGCAGTTTTCGGTGATATTCTAAACCGTAAAACCCCTTTCCATTGTTTGAAAGAGTCATGCTCCACGTAACCTTCAAGAGCCCCCTCAAGCTGAGGCGACATAGAAGCTGCAAAAGCCAACGGCAAAGCCAAATAAACCATAAGGTCAAAATTCAGTGGCAGAAAGGGTAAGGTACACTTATAACGTTTATCTTTAAGTTTAGCCGCTACCAAGTATGCATCCTTTAAAGCTTCCTCAAACCATTTCGCAAAATCAGGTCCAATCACGTTCACGGTCTCCGTTAGAAGTTTTTTATCCTTAAAGCTAAGCCCAAGTCTATCAGCAAAACATTCATAAACGCCCTCAACATCGGTTTTAACTATTTTTTTGCCTCTCCCTTCCTTTTTTACACTAATCAATATCCTAGCCTTTTTAAGCGCAATAATATATTGTCGCACAACAGCAGCATCCTTTACAATACCCTTAGCTTTTAAAAATTTGCCCAAGGCATAAGCAGTTGAAGGTTGCAGACACAATAAAACTATCGCACCTTTAACATGGCTGCTTACATTTTTCTTAAGCATGTCCCAATCAATATGTAGCATATTCATACATGTAGCTACATACTCCTTAAAATATTAGGCTTTTCCTCGGAAAACTCAGGGAAAAACTATGGTTAAGTTTG
>JAWCEH010000233.1:0-5013 GCA_038859955.1 Bathyarchaeia archaeon
AAACGCTTTAACACTTTCTCTACACGGTTAACCACATCAAATCACAAAATCTGAAGGCGCACAGTCAGTCTAGCAACATCGAATAATCTTTCTCTCAACTTATCAATCACAAGCCCCTGTTCTCATCGCTTAAGTTAATACGCTTTCCTTCTGATCCTCTAAACTAACTGTTGCATTTCTCTTACCCATCGCAACCCTTAGCGCATTCACCGCCGCTGCTCTGAAATTCACATCCTCTACGAACCTCCCCGCCAAGATCCCCACCGCTTGCAGCTTGAGCTTCACCGGCACTTCTGATCCATTTATCTGCCCGACGATCATCAGAGCCGTTTTTACCGCTTCCTCTACACTGGGCCCTCCCACCAAGCCCAATACTCCACCATCGAGCCACCCCCCACAACACTGTGCTCCTTATACCGCGTGCACCGCTTCAGCTTCCCTAGACAACGCCCTAGCCCCCACACCCGCGAATTCTACCTCGACACCCTCCACATCTTCCAGCAGATCCACCATCAAGTGAACAGCCCGGGCAAACGGGGGGCGCGTGCACAAGTCCACCATCGCCTAACCTCTGACCGTGGAACAGTACAGGGCTCCAAACCCCTCTGAGCCTCTACCAGCCGAGGCCCCTACGGCTTTCAGAAAGTGCTCGCGGTGTACCAGAACGTCCACTAAGACGTGTATCAGCTTCCTACCTGAAGAGCGCACAGTCTAAGCCCCTCAGAGCCTCAGACACCTTGGAGGCTTCAACCAAGCAACGTTCATAGAGGCCCTCCCCCCTCACCCTAAGAGGGCCTTCGTAACCAACCCTCCTTAAGAAGCCTAGCAGAACCTTGTTGAGCTCGGCCAACTCCTCGATGCCGCCCGCAAAATCTTATCGATGGTGTGGTTCGCATAGTACTTGGTTAAAACATCGTAGCAGGCTAACTCCCCCAGTAGGAAGGAGTACGGCGTGTTGGGTGCACGCTTGCGTAGCACATTTGGGTCCGCTGTAACGTAGATAGCCGTCCCCATGAATGCTAGCCCGGCGAGGAAGGCCCCTAGAAGACCGTTCAGGAATCTCGGATGATCAGCGTTACGATGATTCAAACTATGAAGTCTAGGGTACCATGGTCTCCGATCACTGGATGAAGCGAGAAAGAAATCTTCATAAAAAGTAAAACGGTAGGAGACAGAAGAATTCTATTACGATCTATAGAGTTCTCAATTTGTTCGGTATGATAACTTTATAGTAGAGGTTTCCAACCTCCTTAAATATGGTAAAGTGGAGGAAGAGTTTAGCAGCAAGTGAAGCGGGAAGGTAGAAGCCTCTAAACCATGAAATATGAGCGTAAACGCCACGCGGAAGTAGGTAGCTTCTGAAAAACTTGACCAGTGTGCTCTTACCAGAACCACTAGGATCAAAAAGGCAAATTAATGCCATTTGGTTAACACTTAAACAGTGTACGTGAACCTAAGGAAGGTTTAAAAGCATAAACGTATTCACCGTCAGAAAAACACCTTAAAACCCTTCATCCGTAAATATTTAGCAATCTCAAGAACCTCCTCCGGAATGTGATAAGCAGCTATCGTCAGAAATACGTTATTTTCCTCGAGAGTCTTTGCAGCACCTTTAAGTACTTCTAACTCCACACCTTTCACATCTATTTTTATAAAGTCCGCTTTGCTTAATCCGAGCTCATCCACTACCTGATCTAATATCTTGGCCCTCACTTCAATATATTTTACATGAGTTGGAAATCCTTCTCTTAAAACTTCTATTTATTTATTCTTTTCCTTTTATCGTGTGACCTAAAGATCCTCGCTAAATACATGATTTAGCTACCCCTTCGCTATTCGATAGAGCCAAGTTTACAGGAATGACATTCTTCAACTTGTTAATGGTTATGTTCTTAAGTAGAAGCATGTAATTAGGTGAATGCTGTTCGATAGCAACGACTTTCCCCCTTTTGCTTTCCTAGCTGCTTTTAGTGTAAACACACCAACATGAGCGCCGACATCAATTACGATATCATCTTCACGAATATTGTAGAATTTGTCGTAGACTTGATCTATATATCCATGATTTATATTTATAGATAGACTATCATAAGGCTGAAGCATAATCCCGTCAGGGGGGTCTTGTCTAAGCAAGATATCCCATACGCCTTATATAATTGTCCAGGAAATAGTTGTCAAATAAAAGACGAATTGGTTTAAATTTGGATATCTATTTATGCCTGATGAGCCAATCCTCACCAAATGTAAGCCTGAAAAAACCGCTCCAGAAGAATCTATAAACAATTGCAATCAATTTCCTTATCAGAAACTTCACTGGTCTTTATTTTAATTTACTAAATGATATACGAATAAACATAAAAATAGTAAAATTAGCCAATGGTTCGTATTCTAAACTACCCAGCGATTTGTAATATTTGGGCGAAGTCCCCAATCGTCTCCTGGTACATCTTCCAAATAAATCTGACAATTGTTAAATATTCTTCAGAATACTTTTTATTATATTCCCGCTTATGCCATAGTTTTTTAAGTTCTTCAATATGCCGATTAGTATAGATGTATAATATACTTTTATGTTTAGCGAGAACTCTAAGTAAAGCTAAGTCGATTCGTATTAATAACTTTACCTGCCAATCGCTTAAACCTCCATGAAGGTAAACATTTATGTAGTTAGCTATACGTAAGGTGAAGAATTCATCAATAACTAGGAAACGATATATAAAGGAAAGAAATAAAAGCATTATTGCTTGAGAAATTTTATAAGGTATTTCTGTTAGAAAAATAATTAATCGCATTTTTCTTAATAAGCACGAATCGAGAAGAAGAACGGGATCCTCCTTCGTTTGAATGGACTTAATTCGAATTATCGAATATCTGGGTATCAGCTGAAGAATTACAGTTGAGATAATATTTGCATAACCAAGAGCCTTGTAGCGTAAATATGGACAATGAAGTTTCTGCGCTAATCTTTTTGATAAAGTGGTTTTGCCAGATGCTGGAGGACCATCAAAAATGAAAATAATTTTACTCATTATCCGATTCCTGTAAGATGTATTCTGGTACTTTATTTCTGTTTTGTAGAACCCATTCTAACGTTCTTTCGAGTCCCTCTTCTAATGTTGTCTTTGGCTGGAATCCCAGTAAGTTTTTCATCTTCGTGATGTCAGCGTACCCTCCCATTGGATCCCCCTTAGGTCTTGGTCCGTATTTTATTTCGATATCTATTTTTAGTAATTCTTTTACAAGATTCTTGATTTTTAAGGCTAAGTCATCTACACTTGTTGGTTTACCTGTACCTATATTAATTATTTCACCTGCTATATTTTCTGCTTCAGCAGCTCTAACCGTAGCTTCTGCAGCATCTTCTACATATATGAAGTCTCTTACCTGTCTCCCACCGTAGATTACTAGCGGTTTATTATTTATAGCTCTCATGAGGAAAATCGCTATAACCCAGCTATGGCTTTTAGGCTTAGGTATCTGCAGCGGACCATATATGCTGAAGTAACGTAGTGAAACCGTTTCCAACCCATACAGATCGTAGAAGAGTTTCGCTTGGTTTTCACCCCAGAGTTTGGAGTTAGCATATGTGGAAAGAGGATTAGGTTTCATATCTTCAATGAATTTCACTGGTTCAGAGGGGTTTTGAGGTTGCTGATCGCCATATACTGCGGCGGAGGAAGCGAAGATGTAGCGTTTTACGCCTGCTTCAAGAGACGCTTTTAAAACGTTATATGTCCCTATAATATTTGATCTAAAGTCCTCATCTGGATTATATATTGTTGCAGCTACGTCTGCGTAGGCGGCCAGATGAAAGACTATGTCAACATTATTTAATGCCTTCTTAACTGTTTCTTTATCAGCTATATCTCCTTTAATAAATATGATTCTGTCATCTTCAAAAAAGTCTTTGCAAAAATGACTAAGCTGATCAAAAGGGTATGCCGATAAATTGTCGATTATTCGTATGGAAGCTACGCCGCGTTCAAGTAGTTTTCTCACAACAAAAGAGCCTATATGCCCACAGCCACCCGTTACTAAAACTGTTTTTCTAGACCAATTGACCATGAACATCGCCGATTACCATGGATTTTTAAGTTTATAAGTTTATCGATTGATTGAAACAAAATTTTAATATCTCCATTATAAGGAACCATGTATTTTCTGACTTCTTTATCTGACAGAACTCTAAATTGCTGAACAAAGACGCGTTTTCTCATTACTTTCCTAAGATTTCTAAAAACATACCATAAAGCTCTTGCCAATTGCAATCCATACACTTTGTTTCGTTTTAGGAAAAAGTACCATAAAGCTAAATAATATTCTAATAGAGTAACAGTAAGCGCGCCTATCATATTGAATATTGAGTAATTCTTTATTAACGTAATCAATCTGTTACGTTTAATTAGGTAAAAGAATTCGGGTCTAGGTCTTCGTTTAAATCGCTCATCCCGAGTGGATGCACCAGATTTATGATAGATTACGGCTTGCGGCACGTAGAGCACTTTATAGCCCGCAAGGTAAAGTCTCCAACCTAAATCTATATCCTCATACCCAAATATGTATGAAGCATCAAAGCCGCCTATTTTCAAGAGAATATCACGTTTGAACAATGTAAGCACACCAAATATGTACGTGTTTTTATCATATTGTCCAAAATCAAGTTCGCCAACACCTCTCGTGTAGTTGTTGCCAAAGTAATCTATCCATCTACCAGCTGCAGCTGTATCGTCAAATCGACGGCGATCAAAAAAACTTCTATATTTAGCGTCAGCAGCCGCTACGCATGGCATTTTTTCTAACATACTAACGAGGAATTTAAGCCAACTTCTATCCACTTCAACATCGTTATTTAATATGGCAACATATTTGCCTCTAGCAACTAAAACTCCAGCCATATATCCTCCAGCAGTGTAAATATTTCTGCTCAGCCTTAATAACTTAACCGAGGGATAAGCTTTCTTAATGAATTCCGCGCTACCATCTGTAGACCCATTGTCAACAACTATAACCTCA